>CACHMD010000007.1:0-48575 GCA_902580835.1 uncultured Pelagibacteraceae bacterium
TTTTGCGATTGCATCACGATTACAAATTTTACCTCTTGCAGTGTTTACAATATAGGCACCTTTTTTCATTTTGCTTATCATTGCATCGTCAAATAAGTTCTCAGTCTCAGGATGGAGAGGACAGTTAATAGTCACGACATCACAAACTTTAACCATAGACTCTACTGACTCGTGAAATGTTAAATTTAATTCTTTTTCAACACTATCTGGTAATTTATGTCTGTCAAAATAATGTAAGTGTACATCAAATGGTTTCATTTTTCTTAATGCATCTAAACCGATATGCTGATGGTGTAAGAGAAATCTTAGAATGTTTCTTTGAAGGAAAAGAAATTAGAGATCAATATCTTATCGTCAAAGATGGACAATTAGCTGGAATGGGCGCTCACTCATATAGTAAAGGATCTGCTACGGGTGGTTCTGAAGAAGCAGCTAAATATAAGAAAAAATGAATCATTCTTTTAATTGTTAAAGGTAAGCTACTTAAGGTAGCTACCTTTAATAATCTAGACTCAATTCTTAATTTTTGAATAAATTTTTAGTCATGAGATTTTTATTATTTATATTTTTAAACTTAATAATTACAAATTCAGTATTGGCATCTGAAAAAAGTAAAGCATATTTTGCTGGTGGTTGTTTCTGGTGCATGGAAGAGTCTTTTGAAAAATTAACAGGTGTTGAGAAAGTGTTTTCAGGATACTCTGGAGGAAAAACTGAAAATCCAACCTATGAAGAAGTTACTTATGGAAATACAGGTCACCTTGAAGTTGTAGAAGTAATTTATGATGCAAGTTTAATATCTTTCGAAGAATTACTTAAAAATTTTTGGCTCAACATAGATCCATTTGATCCTTATGGTCAGTTTTGCGACAAAGGTTATAGCTACAGATCTGCAGCTTTTTATACAAATCAAAAAGAAAAAGATTTAATTGAAAAAGATTTTAAAAGACTAGAAAAAAAATTTAATAAAAAAGTTGTTACTTATATTAAAGAATTTGAAAAATTTTATATAGCTGAAGATCGTCATCAAGATTATTATCAAGTATATTTTTTAAATTATTTAAAATATAAAAAAGCTTGTAGAAGAGAAGAGATTTTAAATAGAATTTGGAAAATGTAGCAATTTATGAAAAACAACATCAATTGGAATTTTGATAACACATATTCCAAATTGCCTGAGTCATTTAGAGAAAAAATAAATCCGGTAAAAGTTAAAAATCCTAAACTGATTTTGTTAAATGAGTCTTTGGCCAAGGATCTAAATTTAGATTTTTCTGAAATAAGTCAGTCTGAATTATCAGCCATATTTACTGGAAACGAATTGCCAAAAAATAGTAATTCAATAGCACAGGCTTATGCAGGTCATCAATTTGGCCATTTCACAATGCTTGGTGATGGTAGAGCGGTTTTGATTGGAGAACATGTATCTAAAAATAATCATAGATACGATATTCAATTTAAAGGCTCGGGAAAAACTGCTTTTTCAAGAAATGGAGATGGTAGAGCAGCGTTAGGGCCTATGCTTAGAGAATATTTAATAAGTGAAGCAATGTATGCCTTGAATATACCAACGACGCGAAGTCTAGCGGTCGCAAAAACTGGAGAAAATGTAATTAGAGAGACACCATTAGAGGGTGCTATACTCACCAGAGTAGCATCAAGTCATATTAGAGTAGGAACTTTTCAGTATATTGCGGCAAGAAATAAAAAAGGTGAGTTAGAGACATTATTTGATTATGTTGTCAAAAGACATTACCCAGAGATTGAAAATTCAAAAAATAAAGCCTTAGATCTTTTAAAAGTTGTTTTAGATAAACAGATTGACTTAGTTGTCAATTGGATGAGAGTTGGATTTATTCATGGTGTAATGAATACAGATAACATGAGTATAGCTGGTGAGACCATTGACTATGGACCATGTGCTTTCATGGATATTTATGATCCAAAAACTGTATTTAGTTCAATTGATAAATTAGGTAGATATGCTTATTGCAATCAGCCGGTTATAACAAAATGGAATCTTTCAAGATTTGCTGAGTGCTTGATACCTTTGATTGATGAAGACCAAGACACAGCTGTAAAATTAGCAACTGAAATAATTGACACTTTTGAAAAAACATATGAAGAAAAGTGGTTAAATATGATGAGAGCTAAGCTAGGTTTAATTGGTTCGGATAAAAAAGATAAGTACCTAATTTTAGACTTACTCACTTGGATGCATCAAAATAAAGTTGATTACACAAATACATTTTGCCACTTGATGAACTTTAAAACTCAAAAAGTTAATATTTATGAAGATGCTGATTTTAGCAACTGGAAAAAAAGGTGGCAGGAAAGATCATCAAGTCATGATAATTCAAAGGAAAAGCATAAAAAATTGATGAAAAGTACAAACCCTCTTTTAATTCCAAGAAATCATATAGTTGAAAATACTCTTAGAGATGCAGATCAAGGAAATTTGGAACCTTTGCTTAACTTTTTAAAAATCTTAAATAGTCCCTATACTGATCAAAAAGATATTAGTGAATACCAAATATTATCCAGTTCAAATGAAAATTATCAAACTTTTTGTGGAACTTAATTAAAGAACATATGGCTCATGTCTCGCCTGTTTACCCAAAACTCTCTCTACAGCCATGTTTGAAATATCAATTGATTGATAAGCACCCGTCGTAATCAATTCTGTTAATGCTCTACCAATTCCCGGAGCTTGCATTAATCCTCTTCCTGTGAAACCTGTTGCTAAGTAAACATTTTCAAATTTTGGATGTTTTCCAACAACTGCATTGTTATCAAGTCGATTGCAATCATAATATCCAGCCCATCCGCCAGTTAATTTTAATTCTTCCATAGCCGGTATTCTATGAGCTAATGCTGGCCAAACTAATTCTTCAAAATCATCCCATGCAGGTTCAAGATCTTTGGCATCAAAGACTGATTTTGGTGAACCAGCTAAGTATTCTTTACCTTCAGGTCTCCAATAAACTCCTGTTGTTAGATCTCCCGTTAATGGCATTTCAGGAATATGTTTTGGGCACTTTACTCTAAAAACTGTATGTTTTTGAGGTTCAACAGGGATATCTTCTAAAAGCTCTTTAGTCCAACATCCCGCTGCTGAAATAATTGTCTTAGCATTAATTTCTGAAAGAGATTTAACTTCACCCTTTACAAATTCTGCACCAAGATCAATCGCTTTACTTTTAAGAGCACTATGAAACATGAAAGGGTCAATCCATCCTTCACTTTGATTGTCCGTAAAGGTTGCTGTTTCAATTCCCTCACTATTGATATATGGAAAAAAATTGTTCAACTCAGAGCCTTTGATATTTTTTGTTCCCGCATCACAAGCTTTATGATTTTCGAGCGCTTTATATTGTTCATCTGCATGCTCAGGTCCAAACATTAATAAATAACCATTGGTCACCATACTAGCAGTGGGTTTTGGATTTTTTTCAGTTTTTAATAAATCTGGAATTTGAAAAATAAATTCTCTGGCAAATTTTCCTAATAAAATATTTTCTTTTTGGAAAAATTGTCTTCTAAAGCCACCTAATGACAAAGGAAAAGATGCAGTTTTATAAGTTGGGTCTTTTTCTATAACTTTAACTTTTCTGCCCTCTTTTGATAAAAAGTAAGCAGTCGCAGCTCCAATTATTCCACCACCAACTATTACAACATCATCCATTAATTTAATATTAGTAAGTTAATATTCAGAAATAATGCATAGCAACACCAAAGTAAATAGGGAATCATTAAATAATAACTCACAAAATTGACACGCTTATATCTTATTACTAAAGTAATTATTAAACCAATTAAGATTACCAAAACAACCAAAGCTAAAAAAATTTGGTGTAAACCAAAAAAAACGATACTCCAAGTTGTATTAAATATTATATGAATAAAATAAATATATATCGTGTTCATGTCTCTACTTTTACTATGCCAAAAAAACCAAATAGCGACTGTCATCATTAGATATAGAGTTGTCCAAACAGGTGCAAATATCCAATCAGGTGGGTTAAAATCAGATTTGACTAATTGAGAATACCAAGGGTCTTTAAAATTAATTGTGACTAAACTTCCAATAAATGAGGCTGAAAATGTGATAATAAAAAATAGTATGAATGATAAAAATTTATTTTTTAACATTAAAGTATTATACATCTTTAGATAATGAATAAAAAAACAATTTGGATAACTGGTGGGAGTACTGGAATCGGCAAAGCTCTTGCAATAAAATTTGCTAATGAAGGGTGGAATGTTGCTATTTCAGCTAGACGTGAGAATCTTCTTAATGAGATTGCGGATAATCATGAAAATATAAGTCCATTTCCATTAGATGTGACTGATAAATCAAAATGTAAAGAGGTTTTTGAAAAAATTAAGAATAAATTTGAAAATATAGATATTTGTTTTTTTTCCACTGGTACGTGGAATCCAAAAAAAGAAAAGGATATTGATGTTGAACAAATTGAGGAAGTCTTTAAAATTAATTTTTTTGGGACATTGAATGCTATCAAAGCAGTTGAAGAATATTTTAAAAATAGAAAAAGTGGAACAATTACTATCGTTTCCTCAATTGCTGGTTATAGAGGTTTACCAAATTCAACTGGATATGGACCTTCAAAATCTGCTCTAAATAATTTAGCAGAAAGTCTATATTTTGACTTTGGTCGATCAAATGTCAGAGTGTGCTTAGTATCTCCAGGTTTTATCAAAACTCCAATGACTGATAAAAATGATTTTAAAATGCCCTTTTTAAAAACTACTGAGTATGCGGCTGAAAAAATATATGATGGCTTGGTCAATAAAAAAACTTTTGAAATTCATTTTCCAAAATCATTAACTATTGTACTGAAAATCTTAAGTTTTCTCCCAAGTAAGATTTATTTTGGTTTAGTTGGAAAATTAACAAAATATCAAAAGAAAGATTAATCTTTTACAAATACTACAGTCAATTCAGCGACTTTAATTCCAAATTTAGTCATTGTCGCTCTATTAATTGCTACTCGATCATCCTGTTTGAAAATCCAATCATCGAAAGTAATCTTAATTTCTTTACCTTTTACTGGAACTAATAAAACATACTCAAATTTAAATGCGGGACCATATGAATATCCCCTGGCTTTACCAACTACGTCTCCAGCAGTCCCCTCATAATTGTTGTCGTCTATTTTAGTAATTTGCCATTGTCTAGTCTGTACCTCACCGTCATCCCAATTAAATTTTTCATCAAGAATTAATTGCTTGCCATCCCACTTACCATCTAAATCTGCTGAAAATTGTCTAGTAACTTTTCCAGATCTATTTTGAAGAACTCCCCAAGCTTTAACATTACCTGACAAGTAATTTTCAATGATTAATCTCGGTTCTTTACCTTTAAAATCCTCTGGTTTCATATCGCTATTATTTGAGCAGTTTGTAATTAAGAATAAAGAGATTATCAATAAAATTGATCTTAAGTTTATTATTTTGCTCACAAGCCCCTGTTATTTATTTATTTTGAATTGAAAATTGTATCAGATCAATATTTTTCGATTTAAATCCAGCCTCACAATAAGATAGGTAAAACTCCCACATTCTTTTAAAAGTTAAATCAAAACCTTGTTTTTTAATTAGATCCCATTTTCTATTAAATTCATTTTTCCAAATAGCTAGGGTATTTGCATAATGATCTGCATATGATTCGTAAGACTTTATTGTTAAACCATTGTCTGAAACATATTTGTTTAAGCTATTTTTACTTGGCAAAAATCCTCCTGGAAAAATATATTTTTGAATAAAATCTTGTTTCGTTTTATATCTATCAAATAAACTATCATCTATTGTAATTGCTTGAATGGCTGCCCTACCATCTGTAGAAAGATTTTTCTTAATAATTTTAAAATAACTTTCCAAATAATTTTGCCCTACAGCTTCAATCATTTCTATAGAGGCTATTGAATTATATTTATTCTTTAAATCTCTATAATCTTTGATTTCAATATTTACTTTTTCATTTAAACCACATTTATGAATTCTTTTTTTTGCGTATTCGAATTGTTTTTTTGAAATAGTAATACAGTCTAATTTTACGTCATATTTTTTCCCTAAATATTCTGCAAAACCACCCCAGCCACATCCAATTTCTAAAACTCTATCGCCATGGTTTGGTTTAATTAAATCTATCATTTTTTGGTATTTGTTATTCTGTGCCTCTGAAAGATCTTTAGTGGTCTTGCTAAAAATTCCGCTTGAGTAAGTTAAAGTTTCATCAAGCCATAAAGAAAAAAAATCGTTTCCTAAGTCATAATGTTTTGCAATATTTTCTTTACTTCTATTCTTTGTATTTTTTATAAAGATCCCTTTTAAAAAATTTATAATTGGAAAATCGAGTAAGCCTGAAAACTTGTATATGATTTTGATGTTTCGAGCTGTTATTTCAATTAGATTGGATAAATTGTCAGTTTCAAATTCTCCTCTCATGTAAGACTCAGCAAAACCAATGCTGCCACCCTTTATAAGATTAAAAGAAAAATTTGGTTTTTTAATTTTCAATTTTGCTTTTAAATTATCCTGAGGATTTCCAAATTTAAAAACTTCACCTTGATAATTCGTAATTTCTAGATACCCAACATTTATTCCAGCTAATATGTTAAAAACCAGTTTGTCTGAAAGTCTATTTAAGGACATTAGTTTTCAAAAGATATGTTGTTTCTTATTTTTAATTTTTTTTGGATAAACCTTATTCCTTTGATCCATAATTTAAACGCTTCAAAATGTATCGCTGCAATAATTTTAAATGTCATTAAGGGATGCCTTAAATAAGATTTAATTAACTCTGAAGTTGTAAAATCTTTTCTTTTTCCATCTTGAGAGGCATATAATATTTTTTCGTTTAATTGATATTGATCTATGATTACTGAGATCTTATCTGCAGGTTTTAAAATTCTAAAAAAATAACTACAATTCATTTCAATGAATGGTGAAACATGAAATTTTTTCTCACAATTGTGTTGCAATAAATTGTCATTTTTTACTTTAAAAACGTAAGTGTGTTGCTCACCAAAAGTATTTTTGACTTCATATAATATAGATATCAAATCATTATTATTATTGTACACATAAAAAACACTTAGCGGGTTAAAAACATATCCAAAGATTCGTGGGTAACATAAAAGTTTAATTTTAATATTTTCACTACTAATATTATTTTGTTTAAGATTTTTTTTAACCCAATCGATTAATGATGATCCATCTCTATCTCCATGGTCTTTATCAAAAAAACTTACTAAATTAAATTTATTGTATGAAAAAAAACTAATTGTTTTATCTAATTTTTCTAATTCAGAAAGATCAATTAAAAGTGAAAATACCCTGTATTTAAAAAAATGTGTCTTTGGTTTAAATCTTTTGTGAATTACAGTGCCATTATATATACAACTAGTCATTAAGGGATTTGAGCATTTCAATAGATGATTTTATTCCATCTTCATGAAAACCGTAACCAAAATAACTACCACAATAAAGAATATTTCTTTTATTTTGTAAATTTATAAGCTGACTTTGAAAATTAAGTGCAGATTGATCAAAATATGGATGCGTAAATCTTACTTTTTTTAAAATTTTCTTTTCATCAATTTTAAAATAAGGATTTAAAGTAAGAAAAATATTTTCATCACATTTAAGGTTTTGTAATAAATTTAGCCAATATGTAATTGAATTTTTTTCTATGTCATCCTTTTTCATTGATGAATTCCATGAACACCAAGCTTTTTTATTTTTTGGCATAGCTTGTTCATCGGTATGAATATAAGCAATATTTTCCTTATACTTATAATTTGAAAGCACATTCTTTTCTTGGTCAGTTGGATCATCAATTATTGATAAAGCTTCATCTGCATGTGTTGCTAAAACAACTTTGTCATATCCAAAATATTCACTTTCTCCACCATAATATAAATCTATTCCTGTTGTCTTAGTTTTAATTTTTTTGATTGGATAATTTTTAAAATGTTCACCACTGATTTTTGAAATAATGTTTTGAACATAAGCTCTACTTCGATTTGATACTGTATACCACTGGGGTCTATTTTTTAATTTAAACAAACCATGATTTTGGAAAAACTTTAAGAAAAATCTTAATGGCATTTGACCGGCAGCACTTGGTGGCATTGACCATATGGCTGAGACCATCGGTATCAAATGAAAGTTGATAAACTCTTTTGAAAGATTTTCCTTTATCAAATAATCCCCAAGTGTAGTCTCTTGATCTATTTTTTTTATATTATCACATTTTTTGTAAAACTTTATTATATCAAAAAACATTTTGAGGAAACTTAGATTAAACAGATTGGCCTTATTTGAAAAAATTCCATTTAATCCTCTACCACAATATTCGAATGAAGATTTTTCAACTGATACAGAAAAAGACATATCACTTTTTTCAATTGCAATATTATTCTCTTCGAAAAAATTTATTAAATTTGGGTAAGTTGCGTAATTAAAAACAATAAAACCTATATCAACAGGAACTTTTTTTGTACCAATCGATAAATCAATAGTATGAGAGTGACCACCGAAACGGTCTTCCTTCTCGAAAAGATCTACATGATGTTTTTTTGATAAGTAATATGCGGCGCTTAATCCTGATATGCCTGAGCCGACAACAGCAATCTTCATTAACTGTTAAGCTGCATCTTCTTTAAATTCATCTATGCTTGGACAAGTACAGAATATATTCTTATCACCATAAACATTATCAACTCTTGCAACTGGAGGCCAAAATTTATTAGCTTTTAAGAATTTTGCTGGATAAGCAGCTTCTGCTCTTGAGTATTTGTGTGTCCAATCGTCGGAAGCTAATTCACTATCTGTGTGAGGAGCATTTTTTATTGGATTATCTATTTTATCAAATTCACCTGATTTAATTTTTTCAATTTCTTCTTTAATCTTAATTAAAGTATCACAAAATCTATCGAGTTCAGACAAACCCTCACTTTCAGTTGGCTCTATCATCATTGTACCAGCTACTGGCCATGACATAGTTGGTGCATGAAACCCATAATCTATTAATCTTTTTGCAATATCTTCTTCGGTTACTCCTGTCTCTGATTTAATATTTCTAATATCAATAATACATTCATGAGCAACATTTCCATTTGATCCTTTATACAAAATTGGAAAGTGATCTTTTAATCTATGAGCAATATAATTTGCATTTAATATTGCTACTTCAGTAGCGAGCTTTAATCCTGCTGATCCCATCATTTTAATGTACATCCAAGAGATTGATAGAATACTTGAACTACCCCAAGGAGCTGCCGAGACTGCCCCAATGCCAGATGTTGGTCCACAATCTTTAATCACTGGATGATTAGGTAGATAAACTTGTAAATGTCTTTTACAAGCAATTGGTCCCATTCCTGGTCCTCCCCCGCCATGTGGAATACAAAATGTTTTATGTAAATTAATGTGACAGACATCTGGACCAAAATTTCCAGGCTTTGCAACTCCAACTAAGGCGTTTAAATTTGCTCCATCCATATATACTTGTCCACCATGTTTGTGAACTAACTCACAGATATCAGTTATTTTTTCTTCAAATACTCCATGGGTAGATGGATAAGTCACCATTAGTGCCCCAAGATTCTCTGAATGTTGTTCAGCTTTTTTCTTTAAATCATCAAAATCAACATTTCCCTCTTTATCACAATTAACAACTACCACCTTCATTCCAACCATTTGTGCACTTGCTGGGTTAGTGCCATGTGCTGAACTTGGAATTAAACATATATTCCTATTAGCCTCACCTCTATCTAAATGATACTTTCTGATAATCATTAAGCCCGCATACTCACCTTGAGCACCTGCATTAGGTTGCAAAGAAACACCTGAAAAACCAGTTATAGAACGTAACCAATTTTTTAGATCAGTGAATAAATCTCTAAAACCTTCCATTTGTTCAATTGGGACAAACGGATGAGGTTCTGCAAATTCTTTCCATGATATTGGGATCATTTCGGCAGCAGCATTTAATTTCATCGTACAAGAACCAAGTGCAATCATAGTTCTATTCAATGCTATATCTTTATCTTCTAATCTTTTTAAATATCTAAGCATTTCGGTTTCGGAATGATATGAGTTAAAAACTGGATGTTCTAAATATTTTGAAGTTCTTAATAAATTTTTTGGAAGATTAGGTAAACTTACCGATGGATCTTCTTTTTTGATTGATTCTGCTGCATTAAAAATTTTTAATAGTTGATTTACTCTATATACATTTTTTCTCTCATCGAATGAAACAGCAAGCATTTCAGAATTTACTTTTCGAATATTAACTCTCTGATTCAGAGCATTATTATAAATTTGATCAGTCTTCTCTTTGGTAATAATCGTTACAGTATCAAAAAAATTATTCGAATAAAGCTCGTATCCAGATTGTTTTATTTTATCAGCAAAACTTTTTGCTAATTGAGACACTCTTTCCGAAATATTTTTAATTCCATCCGGGCCATGATAAATAGCATACGCTGCTGACACAATTGCTAATAAAGCTTGGGCAGTACAAATATTACTCGTCGCCTTATCTCTTCTGATATGTTGCTCTCTAGTTTGTAATGATAATCTATATGCTTTATTACCATGTCTATCAACTGATACACCAACAATCCTTCCGGGCATTGATCTTTTAAACTCATCTTTCGTAGCAAAAAAAGCTGCGTGTGGACCTCCATATCCCATTGGGATACCAAATCTTTGAGAACTTCCAACTGCAATGTCGGCACCAAGTTCTCTCGGCGTTTTTAATTTTGCTAGGGCTAACAGATCACAAGCTAACACCGCCTTCCCATTCTTTTTGTGAATTTTGCTAATTGCTTCACTTGGGTCTTTAATATCTCCTAAAGTTCCTGGGTATTGTAAAATTCCACAAACTAAATCCTCTTTTAGTTGATCTAAAACTTCATCTTCTTTACCGACCAAAACCTTTAAACCCATAGGTTCAGCTCTTGTTTGAATTACATTTATTGTTTGAGGGTGACAATCTTCAGAAACAAAAACTAAATTACTATCTTTTTTATTTAATCTGTGACTTAGACCCATGGCCTCTGCTGCTGCTGTACCTTCATCTAATAAAGATGCATTGGCAATATCCATCCCAGTAAAGTCAACAATCATTTGTTGAAAGTTTAATAACATCTCGAGTCTTCCTTGAGCTACCTCAGGCTGATAAGGAGTATAGGAAGTATACCAACCTGGATTTTCTAGTATATTTCTCAAAATTACATAGGGTGTATAAGTTCCATAATAACCCATACCAATAAAATTTGAATAGACTTGATTTTTTTTCGAAATTGCTCGTAACTTTCTTAACGCCTCGTACTCTGAATTTGAGTCACCAATATTAAGTTCACCTTTAAACTTTATTTTTTCTGGAACAGTATTGTCAATTAAGTCATCTAGTGATTTATAATTTAATTCTTTTAACATTTTTGATTGGTCTTCTTTTGAAGGACCAATATGTCTTCTTAAAAAATCTTTTTCTGAATTTGGTAACATTATGCTGAAGTCTCCTTTGCAAATTTATCGTAATCGTCTTTATTCATTAAAGTATCCATTTCTGATGGATCTTTTATTTTTAGTTTAAAAAACCACGCTGAGTCCTCCGGGTCTTGATTAATCTTTGATGGATCATCTACTATAGCTTGATTGGTATCAACTACTTCACCACTTACAGGGGTATATACATCACTAGCAGCTTTGGTCGACTCTACAACACCAGCTGTACCATCTTTCTCTACGCTAGAACCTTTTTCTGGAAGTTCTGCAAAAACTATATCACCTAACATCTCTGTAGCATGTTTTGTGATACCAATTGTTGCAACATCTCCATCTAATTTAATCCACTCGTGTTCTTTTGAATATTTTACTTCACTCATTAGTTTACCCCATTGACATAACTTTTTTTATAAAATGGTAAGCTGCAAATACTTGCAGGATGTTTTTTACCTCTGACTTCTAAAAATACTTTAGTATTTTTTTTTGAAAATTCATTTTCCACATAACCCATTGCAACAGGTCCATTAACACTTGGTCCAAATGTACCACTTGTGATTTCTCCAATATGAACATCTGATTGATTAAATATTTTTGTTTTTTCTCTAGCAATAATTCTGCCTTCAGGTTTAATTCCAACTCTTATTTTACTGACACCATCATTTAATTGTTTAATAATTATGTCAGAGCCAATAAAATCTCCCTTAGAGATTCTTTCTTTTGAAATAGCCCACTTTAAATTTGCTTCCACTGGAGTTTTGTCTTTATCAAGATCATGACCATAAAGACATAAACCTGCTTCCAATCTTAATGTATCTCTTGCTCCAAGACCTATCAATTTAGATCCTTTGTTGATTAATTCTCTAGTTAATTGGTCTACAAAATCATTTACAATTGATATCTCAAATCCGTCTTCACCTGTGTAACCAGATCGCGTAATATAAACTTTCTGATTTTCAAATGTAAACCAGTTTCCAGACATAAAATTTAGATCTTTCACACCATTAATAACATCATTAAGAATTTCTGATGATTTAGGACCCTGAATGGCAATTAGAGATCTATTTTCATCCAGAACCATTTTGTACTTGTCTCCAAGAAATTCTTTTAAAATTTTAAAGTCATTATCTTTACATGCTGCATTAAGGATTATTAAAAAGCCTTCTTTTGTTTTTGTGATAATTAAATCATCATGTATCCCAGCATCTTTGTCCATTAAGAAACTGTATTTTGAATGATTTAATTTCAAATTTTTAAGATCTAAAGGAAAAATTTTTTCTAAATCTTTGATTAAGTCTTCACCACCATAAATAAATAGCTGACCCATGTGAGAAACATCAAAGATACCTGAGTGATTTCTTGTGAATTTGTGTTCTTCTACAATACCTTCCGAATATTGTATTGGCATTTGATAGCCTGCAAATTCAACAAATTTAGCGTTACAATCTTGGTGTAATTGGTACAGCGATGTTTTTTTTGTTTCCATATTAACTCTTTGTACCCATCTGTATATTTGCCTGAGAGTTTTGCTCCTTCGGCGAGAATTAAATCTCTTTCCAGAGTTAATATGTTACGGTCCTTTTTGCCTGAGAGATTCCTGGGTGGTTGCTCCTTCGGCGCTACGATATTCTGTAGTCTCTCCCGTAGCAGGATACTCTTACATGTATGGAAAAAAGTCAATCAGAAACAATTTTTTTTTGTTTACTTAAAAGCGAATAAAATTGTAATAAAACCGCAGAAAGTATAATTGCGCCACCAATTAATCCAAATACAGAGGGTCTTTCACTTACAAAAAGGAATGCCCATATCGGTCCTAGAACAGATTCGGATAACATTATGATTCCTACCATGGCAGATGGTGTTGTTCTTGCACCGATAGTTATAAATATAAAACCAAAACCAACTTGAAAAAAACCTGCGAGAAAACCCAAAAAGATATCATGAGGAGAAATCATAATTTTAGTAGAAAGTAAAAAACCAATTAAACATGAACTCACGCCGGCAACGAACTGGGCAGGCACCATATCCACAGAGGGAAATTTTCTCACAATCATTATTAAAACTGCAAATGTAATTGGCATTGTAAAAGCTGCAAGGTTTCCAGACAATTCTCCAGGAGATAATGAGTTGCCAACCATTAATAAAACACCTGTCATCGCCAGACAGATTGAAAACAGAGTAATTAAATTTATTTTTTCCTTAAGGAAAAAATACCCAAATATTGCAAGAAATAGTATTTGTAGTGAAATGATAAAATTAGTATTAGCAACAGTGGTATTGTACATAGCAAACACATATCCACAAAAACCAAAAGATAAAATAATTCCACCAACAAATCCTGGTAATCCGGATTTATAAAACGATTCAATTGTTTTTCCTCTATAACTAATGATTAAGAAAGCTAGAATTGTTAAAGAAAAAAATAAAGATCGCCAAAATAGAATTTGCCATAATGTGGCTCCCTCAAAAGATTTTACAATCAATCCACCAAAACTTAAACTTAATGCACCTAAAAAAATTAATAGTGGTCCGGGTAAGTTTCTTATAAAAGTCATTAAATTTGTGAAATTAAATTTTGTGTCTCCAAGTCATATAGTTTAAATAATGTTTCTGCATCAGCTAATTCGACTTTTTTGAATTTAATCTTTGAACCTGGGGTTAATTGAACTAACTTGTCATAATCTGCACTGATAACAACTCCTATTTTAGGATAACCCCCAATAGTGCCGTGATCTGAAAGCATAATAATCGGATTTCCATCTGCGGGTACTTGAATAACACCTTTTAATAAACCTTCCGATTTAATATTGGTATCAACAATATTTTCTATTTTTGGTCCCTCTAATCTCATACCCATACGATCTGATAATTTTGATATTACAAATTCTTTCTCAAAAAAAATTTTTTTTCCTTCGTCAGAAAAATAGTCAAAATTTGTTCCTTGAATAACTCTGATATTTTCAATTTTTGTATTAATGTAATTTAATTGTTTATCACTTAAATTCTTATTAATATTTGAAATATAAATATTTTGTCCATCCTCTATTTTTTTTCCATTATTTGCACCTATGTTTGCTTTTGTGTTAACAGAGCAACTTGACCATTGATAATTAACGTCAAATTTACCACTTACTGCTAAATATCCATAAACAGATTTATTGGTGCTTATAATATCTAATTCATCACCGTTTTCTAAAGTGAAAGATTGATAACAATTTCCTTCTATAGCATTATTTTTTTTTCTAATTATAAATTTTACATCTCCCGTAATTGCAAAATTAATATTTTCACCAAAATACTTTAACAAAGGACCTTGATAGGCAAATTCAATTATTGGAAAATTTACTTCATTACCAACAAGTTTGTTAGAAATTTGAAAGTTTCTATTATCCATTGCTCCACTAAATGGAATACCAATATGATAAAGATTGCTTCTACCTCTATCTTGAAATGTTGTGTTTATTCCTGCTCTTTTTATTTCAAAATAATTTTTATTCATTGTTATTGTAATATTGATCTTTAGTAATTTGCTCAAAAGTAACTACATCACCTGGATTAATTAAATTTGGATTTTTTTCTTTAGTGCTGTCAAAAATAACTTGTGGTGTATTTCCAATAATATTCCACCCACCAGGACTTTCAAATGTATAAACATTAGCAAATTGTTCGGTTAATCCAACCGAACCCTTAGGCACTTTTACTCTAGGTGTTTCCAAACGTTTTGCCTGCAGCTCATTTTCTAGATCACCCAGAAAAGGCATACCTGCAATAAAACCAGTCATGTAGCAAAAAAATTCTTTACCAAAAAATTTCTCATAAATTTTATCACGATTTATTTGTAACTTTTCCTCTAATCTTTTTATATCTAATGAAAAATTTTCATCACAGCAAACAGGTATCTTAATTCTATTTGTCTCTAATTCATCATCATTAGTAATATTTAAATTTTCAATTAATTTTTTGATCGTTTGAAAATTTTTTTTTCTTAGATCGAATGAAATAATCAATTTATTATATGAGGGAGTTAAGTTATTTATCCCATCAATATTTTCTTTTTGAATACTTTTAAAATATCGTATTACTTTACTGTTTATTTCTTTGTTTACTTCAGACCCGAAATCACAATATAAAGCTGCGTCACCAAGATTTGATATATTTTTAATCATGCCATGTTATACTTACAAATTATGAGTATGGAAATTAATATAAATTGTGATTTAGGTGAAAAATCAAAACATCACTCAAATAAATATGATCCAGATTTATTAGAGATCGTAAATTCAGCCAATGTTGCTTGTGGATATCACGCTGGTGATGAGCAAACCATGAGCCAAGTAGTGAAAATTTCTAAAAAAAATGGAGTAAGTATTGGTGCCCATCCTTCTTTTAACGATCCAGAAAATTTTGGTAGAGAAAGAATGAATCTTTCTGAAAGTGAAATAAAAAAACTTATAATCGATCAATATGAAATTCTTCAAAAAATAGCTTCTTCTCATGGAGAAAGTGTATCTCATGTAAAACCTCATGGAGCTTTAAATAATATGGCTTGTGAGGATATTGAGTTAGCTACAATTTTAGCCAAAACTATTAAGGATATTAATAAAGACATAATATATCTCGTACCTACTGGATCAAAAATGCAAGAAGCAGCAAAAAAATTAGACATGAAATTTGCCTGTGAAATTTTTGCTGATAGAAATTATGAAGATGATGGCAATCTCGTATCAAGAAAAAAGTCTCATGCGTTAATAACTGACCCCGAACAAGCAAAAAAACATGTATTAAAAATGGTACAAACTCAGTCGCTTAATTGTCACAGCGGGAAGCAAATACCTTGTGAAATCGACTCTGTTTGTATACATGGGGACAATCTTAGTTCATTAGCAACAGCTAAGTCGATAAGAAATAATTTAGTTGAAAATGGATTAGAATTAAAAACTTTAAACAAAATGAAAAAATTTATTTAATATGAAAAAAATTATCTTATCTTTATCTATTGCCTTCTTTATCACAACAAATATTTTTGCAGCTGGTTCTTCTAGTGGAGGCGATGGTGGATCAAGTGCATCAAAAACAAACTATGATAAAGCGGTAATGCATATCAAAAGTGCAAAAAAATATGAAAAAAAAGGTAAATTAGAAAAAGCACAAAAAAGTTTCGCAAAAGCGCAAAAGCTTTTAATCAAATCAAATGAAAAAAAACCTGGTAAAGCTGATACTCTTAACTACTTAGGTTTCGCAACTAGAAAACTGGGTGATTTTGAGAATGGTGAAAAATATTATCTTCAAGGTTTAGCAATTGATCCAAAACATAAAGGTATTAACGAATATCTTGGTGAATTGTATGTTGCAACTAACAGACATAATCTTGCAGTTGAGAGGCTCGGAGTTTTAGAGGGTTGTAATTGTGAAGAATATGATCAACTAAAAGCTGTTATAGCTGGCGAAAAATCTAAATACTAATTTATATTTTTAATCATTTGCTCTGGCATCCATAAAGCTATTTCTGGAAAGATCACAACTAATATAACTGCCAGGACCATTAATAAGAATAATGGGAAAGCACTCCTTGCAATGTACCCCATATCTTTTTTTGCCATGCCTTGAAGTACAAATAAATTAAAACCAACAGGCGGGGTGATTTGTGCCATCTCAACAACAATGACTAAAAAAATACCAAACCAAATCATATCAAAACCTGCTTGTCTAATCATGGGCTCAATGATTGCCATTGTTAAAACAACTGCTGAAATACCATCAAGAAACATTCCTAAAATTATATAAAAAATCATTAAGACAAATATCAAAACATATGGAGATAATTCCATATTTTGGATCCAGAGAGCTAGATTTCTTGGCAATCCAGTAAACCCCATTGCTAAAGATAAAAATGTTGAACCTGCTAAAATAAAAGCGATCATACAAGAGGTTTTAGTTGCTCCAAGTAAAGAGGATTTAAAAGTTTTTAATGTTAAACTTTTTTGAAAGTAAGATAATATTAATGCTCCAACTACTCCTAATGAAGCCGCTTCAGTAGCCGTTGCAATTCCTGTATATATCGATCCAATAACAGCTAATATTAAAATAATTACTGGCAAAAGTTGTTTTGATCTTTTAATTTTTTCGAAAAATGAGTACTCCTCAATAATTTTTGGCATAGATTTTTTATTAATTAAAGACCAAATAATTACGTAAGACATAAATATAAGTGCAATCATTATCCCAGGAATAATCCCAGCAATAAATAATTTTGCTATAGACTCTTGGACAGCAACGCCATAGATAATCAATATAATTGACGGTGGTATCAGCAAACCTAATGTTCCTGAACCCGCTAAACTACCTAGTAAGATTTTTTCTGGATAATTTCTTTTTCTTAATTCGGGAATAGACATCTTGCCTACTGTTGCAACAGTTGCTGCTGAAGAGCCTGAAATTGCTGCAAATAATGCACATCCAACAACATTAACATGGATTAAACCTCCCGGTAATTTTTGCATCCAAGGAGATAATCCTTTGAATAAATTTTCAGAAAGCTTTGTCCTAAATAAAATCTCACCCATCCAGACGAATAGTGGTAATGCGGTAAGTGTCCAAGAGGATGATGTGCCCCATATTGTTGTAGCCATTGCATCACCAACTGGTCTTGAAGTAAATAACATCATACCAATTGCCGATACACCAATCATACTCAACGCAACCCAAATTCCAGATCCTAAAAAAAATAGCAAAACACTGATAAAGAAAATTGTTAAAAGTATTTCGGTCATTTAATCTTTTTTGATGGTTAAAATAAATTGATGAAAAACGCTTATAAAAAAAATTGTTGATCCAATAGCTACGCTTGTTTGAGGAATCCAAATCAAAATTTCATCTGCTCCTTCACTTCGTTCTTGAAATTTATAGGAAATAATTAACATTTTAACGAAGTAAAAAGCTAGGTATCCTGAAAAAAAGCTTGCCATACTTAAACACCAAGTTTCAATAAATTTTTTTTTTACATCTGATAATTTTTCTAAAAAAAGTGTAATCCGGATATGTCCCCCTTCTACAAATGTGTAAGCTAATGCAAAAAAAGATGCGGCAGCCATACAATAACCTGAATACTCAGCAAGGCCTCTTATATAAAAACCAAATATTCTCGATGAGATACCAATAAGAATAAAAACTGCTACCAAAATTAAGAAAAAAGCAGCAACATAACCTGAAAATTTATAAAGTTTATTTAAATTTTTATCTAATGATTTTAACATAATAATTTAAGGCCACTCAAATTTAAGTGGCCTTAATTTTAAGAATTGAATTATTTATAACTTGATAAAACAGCAGCTCCTCTTGAACCAGCTTTTTGAGACCATTCCTTAGCCATAGTCTCTCCAACTTTTTCAAAATGAGCTTGTAGTGGTGCATTTACTTTACCGACCACCATACCAGCATCAGCTAAAGCTTTTTTATCACCAACATTACCTTGTTTTGATAATTGCCAACCTTTTCTTTCAGCTAATGCCGCTTGTTTCATAACAAGATCTTTAGTTGCCTGATCTAATTTATTCCAAGCATCTTTGTTCACAATTATCATATTTTTCGGAAACCAAGCTGCAATATCATAAAAATATTTCACACCATTTTCCCAAATTTTTGAGTTTTTACCTGTAGTAGGTGATGTGATCATACTTTCTACTGCACCTGTAGAAAACGCCTGACTAATTTCAGCAGCCTCTATTTTTGTAGGAGCCATTCCTGTTAGCTCGGCTATTCTGATGGTAGCAGAATTATAAGCTCTAAATTTAAGGCCCTTTAAATCTTCAACAGAGTTAATTTCCTTTTTACTATACAAGCCTTGCGCTGGCCAAGGTACAGCATAAAGAAATACTAAGCCTTTCTCGTCTAATCCTTTAACAATTTCGTCTTTTGACGCTTTATATAACTTCATTGCATCAGAGTAAGACGTTGCTAAGAAAGGTTGAGAGTCTACTTCTAAAAGTGGATCCTCTTTTCCTAAAGCTGACATAAATCTCTCACCAATTTGAGCTTGACCTGTTCTTACTGCTCTAAAAATTTCTCCACCTTTAAACAACGAACCACCAGGGTGTGTTACAATTGTTAACTTGCCACCACTTTTTTCAGTAACATTTTTTGCGAATTCAGCTGCGTTTGCAGAATGAAAGTTCCCCGCTCCATAAGCTAGAGCCATGTCCCATTTCTCTGCAATTGCAAGATTAATTGACAAAATTAATGAAACTAAAATAGTTGATAAATATTTTAAGAATTTCATTTGTCCTCCATTTTTATTAAGACTATTTCATTATGTATTAAAATAATTATCAATAAAAAAATAATACTACTTTTAATTGAATTATTTTAAATATTTTATACTATGTTCTTACTTTGTTAGAAGAAGCACTCATATTAGTTCAGATTATTTTTATCGATATAATCTTGGCAGCAGATAATGCAATTATCATTGGTTTGATTGCTGCAAACTTTGCACCAAAACATAGAAGACAAATTATTTTATGGGGAGTGGCTGGTGCTTTAATATTTAAAGTTATTTTTGCGTTATTTGCAACTTACTTGTTCAAATTTTATTTTATTAAAATTTTAGGTGGTTTGCTTTTAATCTGGATCGTTAATGATTTGAGAAAGGATCTTTTTGAAATAAAGAAAGTAAAGTCGCCAACAAAAAAATCTAAAGAACCATCTTATATTCAAAGTGTTTATAAAGTTTTATTTGCAGACATTACAATCAGTTTTGACAATGTGATAGGTGTAGTTGGGGCTGCCAAAGGCAATTTTGGCTTTATGATATTTGGACTGGTTTTGTCAGTAATTTTAACAGGAGCAATGGCAACATATCTTGCAAGTTATATTCAAAAACATTTATGGATTGCCTATGTTGGTTTAGGTTTTATTCTTTTAGTAGCCCTTCAATTAGTAATTGGAGGTTTAGTAGACTTAGAAATTTTATCGATCAACGAACAATTTAAGAAATATTTTTAATACGAATGTTTTTTAGTTGGATATTTCTTAGATCTTACCTCTGAAGCATATTTTCTTAATCCGGCATTGATATATTTTTTTACATTTAGAAATTGTTTAACAAATTTTATTTTTGTTTGGTTTAGACCAATTAAATCATCCGTAACAAGAACCTGGCCATCGCAATGAACAGATGAACCAATTCCAATTGTTGGGATATTTAAATTTTTTGTAATTTGTTTTGCTATCGGTGTTTTTATACACTCCAGGACAATTGCAAAAACTCCATTATTTTGAAGTAATAAAGCATCATTAATTAATTGATTGATCTCTTTAGTGGTCTTTCCTTTAGATTTAAATTTACCTTTAGTTGATTGGGGTAGTAATCCAAGATGGCCCATCACAGGAATCTTGTTTTTGGTTAGTAGTTTAATTTGATGGATTATTTTTTTTCCACCTTCTAACTTCACTGCATCACACTTGGTTTCCTTAATTATTTTTTTAGCATTCTTTAGAGCAGCGTTTGTTGTTGAATAGGTATTAAATGGCATATCAACAACCATTAAACTTTTTTTTACTCCCAGTCTTACGCTTTTAGAATGATTAATCATTTCTGTTAGCGTAACTTTTCTGGTGGTTGAATAATTGTACAATACTGAACCTAGCGAGTCTCCCACTAGTACAATATCAACATATTTATCTACCTCTTCTGCAATATTTTTTGAATACGCAGTAAGACAAACAATTTTAGATTTATTTTTTTTATTTATAATTTTTTTTATTTTTTTCATTCAAGCTCTATGGTGCTCGGCGGTTTGGATGTAACATCATAAACTACTCTATTTACTCCTCTTATGCTATTTACAATTTTATTTGAAATCATTTGAATAAATGATTTTTTGAAGTCATAAAAATCAGCTGTCATTCCATCCTCAGATGTAATTGCTCTTAATAAACACAAATATTCATAAGTTCGATTATCACCCATAACACCTACTGTTTTGACTGGAAGCAATGCAGCGTAAGCTTGCCAAATCTTATTATATAAATTGTGCTCTCTTAAAGCTTGAATAAAATAATTGTCAGCTTCTTTTAAAATTTTGATTTTTTCTTTAGTAATTATGCCAGGCATTCTGATCGCCAGTCCAGGTCCTGGAAATGGATGTCTTGAAATAATTTCTTTACTAAGTTTTAATTCTAATCCTAATTTTCTAACTTCATCTTTAAATAAAAATTTCAATGGTTCTACCAATTTAAGTTTCATTTTCTTTGGTAAACCACCTACATTATGATGAGATTTGATCTTTGAGGTTTGGCTTCCAGTCACTGACTTACTTTCAATAAGATCTGGATAGAGTGTTCCTTGTGCTAAAAATTTTACATTTTTTATTCTTTTAGCGTATCTTTCAAAAATTTTGATAAATAAATTTCCAATTATTTTTCTTTTTTTCTCTGGATCAGAAACATTCTTGAGCTTTCTCAAAAATTCATTCTCTGCATTCACATAAATCAGATTAATTTTCAATTTTTTTTTAAAAGTTTTAACTACTTGTATTTCCTCATTTTTTCTAAGAAGACCTGTGTTGACAAAGATACAAAATAATTTTTTGCCGATTGCTTTATTTAATAGTTGAGCGACAACACTGCTATCAACTCCACCTGATAATGCACATATTACTTTATTTTTACCAACTAAATTTTGAACATCTTTTATCAATCTAATCTTTTGATCTTTTGATGACCAATTTCTTTTAATTTTACATATCAAGAATATAAAATTATTTATTAATTTTTTTCCATTTTCTGTATGAGTAACTTCGGGATGAAACTGGACACCATAAAAATTTTTTTTCTTATTTTCGATAATAGCGAATTTAGAGTTTTGACTTGATGCAATAACGTTAAAATTTTTGGGAAGTTTAGAAACTTGATCAGCGTGACTCATCCAAACTTTATTAATATTTTTTTTATTAAAGAAGTTTTTTGTCAAAATACTTTTCCTCTTTTTGTGAATATTTACTAATCCAAACTCTCTATACTTTGATTGTTTAACTCTGCCACCATTAAGTTTTGATAAAATTTGATGACCAAAACAAATACCTAAGACTGGTATTTGATTTTCAATAATCCTTTTATCAAAAGAATATTTATTAATTTGGTAAACATTTAATGGTCCGCCTGATAAAATTATTCCTTTAATTGAATTATCAATATTTTTATTTTTAACCTTTTTATGACTAATAATTTCGGAATAAACTCCTGACTCTCTTATTCGCCTAGCTATTAATTGAGTAAATTGTGAACCAAAATCTATTATTAAGATTTTGTTCAAATTCTTATCAAGACTCATTTTTTTTGGGTTCTATATTTGCAAGGGTATCTAAAATTTCTTTATTTTCATTACAGAGTTTTTTGCAAACCTTAGAAAAAGTATTAGATAAATCTTTTACTTTTGAATAATTAGATCTTTCTAGAGCTATTTTCATAGACATTAATATTGCTTCCTCGTTATTAGGTTCAATTAATAATGTTGCTTCCAAATTTTTTTCTTCTTTATCTTTATCTTCTTGAATGTTGTAAATTTTTGCTAAATAAAGATAAGAATTTGAGTCTTTAGGATTAAATACTATTCCTCTTTCAAACATAAACCTAGCATCCTCATATTTTTTATCTTTGAATAATTTTAAACCTTTATTAAAAAAATTTTCATCCGCTATAGCAATACTCATGCTATTGATTATTAAATATAATAAAGAAATTAATTTAAATATTTTTGTCATCAGTATTTACTATCACTTTTAACGATATCGACATTATGAACCATACTTTCATAAAATCCAGCTTTTGTAATTTTAACAAATTGCGGTTTATATCTTAAATATTTTATCTGTTTGGATCCAAGATAACCCATAGATGATCTTAATCCACCAACTAATTTAAAAACAACTTTATCAACTTTACCTTTATATTTTGCTAATCCTTCTACTCCCTCGGGCACATACTTTGAACTGTCTTTTTGTTTTTTTTGAAAATATCGATCAGCCGAGCCTTTGTTCATCGCTCCTACGGAGCCCATGCCTCTAAAACTTTTAAATAATTTACCATTTTTTTTTATGAGTTTACCCGGCGTTTCATCAGTTCCTGCAAACAATGAACCTATCATGACTGCATCAGCGCCAGCAGCAAAAGCTTTAGCAAGGTCACCTGAGTATTTTATCCCTCCATCAGAAATAATTTTTACATTTTTATTTTTGATGCCGTTTCTCACATTTAATATTGCGCTTAATTGAGGAACTCCAATACCCGCAACCAACCTAGTTGTACAGATGGAACCGGGACCAATCCCAACCTTAATTACATCAACGCCTAATTTAAGTAAAAATTTAGCTGCAACTGGTGTTGCTATATTTCCAGCACATAGAGCTGTTTTTTTACTTTTAATTTTTTTGATAAATCTAATTATTTCAGAAACTTTTTTGGTATGTCCGTGAGCAGTGTCCACAACAATCATATCCAATTTTTCTTTTAAAAGTGCCTCAGCTCTTTTGAACTCGTTGGGACCTGCTCCCACAGCTGCACCTACAAGTAATTTTTGTTTTTTTACTTTCTTAACTTCAAGAACTTGTTTTTTGATATCTAAATTTCTGTGGATTATTCCTAGTCCACCAGATTTTGCAATAGCAATAGCCATTTTGCTTTCGGTTACCGTATCCATAGCTGATGATAAGAGTGGAATTTTAAGTTTTAATGAGTCTGTTAATTTTATACTCGTATCGACCTCTGAGGGTAATATTTCAGAGTACTTAGGAACTAAAGTAACGTCGTCAAAGGTAAGTGCTTCTTTTATAGGAACCATAATCTTTTATATATGATTCCTTTTAAATTAAAAGTGTCTATCTAAGATTTTTACAAATAATGAAACTCTCTTTAGAGTCTTTGCGACTCGACTTAGGTTTAAAAACCTTTACTTCTTTAAAAATTTTTTTTCCTAGTGCGACAATTTCATTAAAAGATCTGCCCATAAATATTTTAGCAATAAAAATACCCCTTTCAGATATTACATCTTTCGAAAATACCATCGCCTCTTTACATAACTCTCCAGTTTGAATTGCATCAACATCTTTTATTCCGGTCGTATTTACTGCCATATCAGACATAACCACATCAATTGGATTATTGAGATTTTTTTTTATTTTCTCTTGGATATTGGGCTCTGTGAAATCACCCTCAATTTGAATAGTGTTTTTAATTTTTTCCATTTTTTTTAAATCTATCGAGATAATTGTTCCATTTTTTACAACCTTTGAAGCATATTGAGACCAACTTCCTGGTGCAGCACCAATATCTATTACAGAAATTCCACCCTTAAAAACTTTAAACTTTTCATCAATTTCAATTAATTTATATGCAGATCTAGCTCTGTAACCATCCACTTTGGATTGACGAACATAAGTATCTCTTTTTTGTTTATTAATCCAATTTTTTGATATTTTATTTTTTTTCAACTAGGTATCAAATCTTAAACTTTTATTAATTTTTTTATTGTCTAAAGTTTCTAATTCTATCTTTATACTTTTATCTACCCGCATATCTTTACCATCTTTCCATATTCCAGCCGCAAGATGCATTATACCTATTTTGTAATTGGGAAGATATGGTTCTACAAATGTTTTTTGATTTTCATCATATTTCGGTAAAAGATTACTAGTGATCCAATTACAATTTAAGGGCAAAAACTCTGTTTCAAGATCATCAATATAGACTGACATATTAATCGCTAATCCTTCAGAACCAAAAATATTTCCAGCCTTTAGTGTTTCTGATAAATTTTTTTGCCACAAGCTCCACCCTTTTGAGTTTTTTTCCAAAGAAAACACGCCAATATTAATATGCGGAGCAAAAGCAAGTTTTCTAGCTTTGTCAGTACCAATTCTTGATTTTATTGCATGTTTAAAATTTTGGGATTTGATTATCGCTAATTTTCCAAATAACCAATTTACTTTTGAGGTGATTTTGTAACCAGGTCCTATTGTTTGTGTAATACCCAACTTACCATTGTCACAAGCTTGAAAATAAAGCTCAACAGAACTCCAATCATTTACCCAAGCATCACAATCAATCCACAAATATTTTTCATAGTTTGGAAAATATTTAGGTAAAAATGCTCTTGAAACTTGGCTTTTAAGCCATTCCTTTTCTTTAACTTTAGATTGAGAAACTTCAATATCCCACTCTGCAGGTTTAATTTCATCTACTTTAGTAGATAATTTTTCTTTTTGATCTTTGTTTAAGCCTGCATCTAAAATACAGATCGCAACATTCTCACTTTTTTTGTATCTTTTAATAGAATTAATTAATTCTTCTAATAAAGGAAAATAGTTAGCATCAGCAAGAGAAACTATTGTATTTTTTTTCATTAAAGTATGTCTTCAAGATCATCATCCTCTTGAATTTTGTCATTTTCATGTTGTTTTTTTAATTTTTGAAAATGAAAAAAGCTAATTGGTAATAAAAGCACATAAACTAGAGAACTTATTGCAATTACATTAAATGTATAAACTAACAATAATCCAAAAAATAGAACTATACCAAATAATAAAAATATTGTTGTTCTTCTTGGTATGACAATTTTTTTAAATGAATAACTTGGAAATTTACTTATGAGAAGCAATGATGTTGCCACAAAAAATATTGGAACAATGATATTAAAATTTAGTTGAATATAATCAAAACCACTCAGGCTTATTATTAATGGAGTTAACAATAATATTGCACCAGCTGGAGATGGCACTCCTTCAAAAAAGTTATCTTTCCAGGATGGTTCCTGATTAGAATTAACATTAAACCTTGCTAATCTTAAAGCAACACAAATTACATAAACTAAACATAGTAACCATCCAAATCGACCTAGGGTATTTAATTTCCAGAAATACATAATGAATGCTGGAGCAACCCCAAAACTTATTACATCCGTTAAAGAGTCTAATTCTTTTCCAACTTTTGAGGTTCCCTTTATAAGTCTTGCTATTCTCCCATCTAAGCCATCAATCAAAGCAGCAAAAATTATTGCAATAATTGCTATTTCAAATCTTCCATCCAAAGCAAATCGAATTGAACTTAAACCAATACATACACCCATCAGGGTTAGCATATTTGGTAAAATCATTCTTGCACTTTTTTTATCTGGTACAATTTTAAGATTTGGTTTTTTTTGCTCCATATTATTTTTTTGCAAGTAGTGTCTCACCTGAAATAGCTTTTTGACCAACTTTTACAAGCGGCTCATAATTTTCATAATAGATATCAGCTCTACTACCAAATCGTATCATGCCAATACGATCTCCTTGTTTCAACTCTTGATCTTTATTAGACTCACAAACTATTCTTCGTGCAACCAGTCCAGCTATTTGAACAATTATAATGTCATTGTTATGAGGGTCTTTAATTTTGAAGTAATTTCTCTCATTATCTTCACTTGCTTTATCCAGTGAAGCATTTACAAACTTACCTGGCTTATATAAAATTTCCTCAATCCTCCCTGCACATGGAGTTCTGTTTACATGACAATCAAAAACATTCATGAAAACACTTATCTTCTTAAATTTTTTATTCTCTAGACCAAGTTCTTTAGGCCCATCAACTTCTTCAACTTTAATCACCTCACCATCTGCTGGACTAACAAGATAATTATCATCATCTATAATAACTCTATCTGGATCTCTAAAAAAATAATAAACCCAAATAGTTAAGACTAAACCAATAAGACCTAAGAAATTACTAAAAATATAAAATACTATTGTGATTATTCCGGCTATAACTAAAAATTTATAACCTTCAGCGTGAATTTTTGGAAATATCTTACTAAACATATTCTTCTATTTGATAATTTGTCATTAATATGTATATAAAATCGCGAAATTCAATTATTAAGATAAAAATATAAGTGAGCAAAATTAGCGTTAAAAACCCAATAGTAGAGTTAGATGGCGATGAAATGACCAGAATAATCTGGGAATTTATCAAGAAAAAATTAATACTTCCGTATTTAGATCTTGGCATCGAATATTACGATTTAGGAATGAAAAGTAGAGATGACTCTGATGATCAAATCACTATCGATTCTGCTAATGCAATTAAAAAAATTGGTGTTGGTATCAAATGTGCAACCATAACTCCAGATGAAGCACGAGTTGAAGAGTTTAAATTAAAGAAAATGTGGAGATCTCCAAACGGAACTATCCGGAATATTATTGGAGGAACTGTATTTAGAGAACCCATAATTTGTTCTAACATTCCAAAACTTGTACCCTCTTGGTCCGATCCAGTAGTGATCGGGAGACATGCATTTGGAGATCAATATAGAGCAACAGATTTCAAAGTGCCTGGCAAAGGTAAGATGGAAGTAAAATGGACCTCTGAAGATGGTAAAGATGAAATTAAATATGAAGTATTTAATTTTACAGGACCAGGGGTTGCGCTCTCAATGTATAATTTAGATAAATCAATTGAGGATTTCGCAAGATCCTGTTTTAGTTATGGATTAATTAAGAATTGGCCAGTTTACTTATCAACTAAAAATACAATTCTAAAAAAATACGATGGGAGATTTAAAGATATATTTGAAGAGGTCTATAATAAAGAATTCAAGAAAAAATTTGAGGATGCAAAAATTACTTATGAACACAGATTGATTGATGACATGGTAGCGTGTGCAATGAAATGGAGTGGCAAGTATATATGGGCATGTAAAAATTATGATGGTGATGTTCAATCTGATACCATGGCTCAAGGATATGGCTCACTTGGTTTAATGACAAGTACACTGCTTACACCTGATGGAAAAATAATGGAGGCAGAAGCAGCACACGGAACAGTAACCAGGCATTACAGAATGCATCAACAAGGTAAAGAAACTTCCACAAATCCAATTGCCTCGATTTTTGCATGGACAAGAGGATTAGCACATAGAGGAAAACTTGATAGCAATGATGAGCTAATTAAATTTGCAAACACAATTGAAAAAGTTTGTATTGAAAGTGTTGAAAATGGCTCCATGACAAAAGATCTTGCAATATTGGTTGGACCCTCAAGTAAATATCTAACAACTAATCAATTTCTGGATGTAATTGATAACAATCTTAAACAGAAGCTAAATTAAAGCCTTTAGTTTTTCAAAAGCCTCATCAATTTTGTTTTTATCCTGTCCCCCTGCTTGGGCAAAATCTTTTCGACCACCCCCACCTTTGCCACCAATAATTTCTGAACCTAATTTTGCAAATTTTACAGCATCATATTTATCAACCAGTTTTTCAGTGACACCAACTCCTAAACCAACTTTATCTTCACTACTTGCAAAGACAATTACAATTCCATCGCCAAGTTCTTTTTTTCCACTATCAACTAATTTTCTCAGATCTTTAGGGGGTAAATCTTGAACTTTTTGAAATCGAACTTTTATATCCTTTATTTTTTGATCATTAATAATATTTTTTGTTTTATCTTGAAGAACTGAATTAACATTCAATTGTTCAAGTTGTTTTGAAAGATTTTTTATAATTTCTTTTAAATCTTTATTATCAACTTTCGGTTTACCTCCAAGTTTTATTATTTGTGATGATAAGTCTTTGATAGTCTCCTCATCCTTTTGTACAGATAAAGTTGAAAGCTTTTCTTTATTCTTAATAAAATCCTCAAGCTGTTTATCTCTTAAAGCCTCAACTCTCCTTACTCCTGCAGCAATAGATGATTGACTGACAGTTTTAAATTTTCCAATATCTCCAGTATTTTTTACATGGGTTCCACCACATAATTCTGTTGAGAAATAAGCATCTTTTTCCTTACCCATTGAAACAACACGAACTTCTTCACCATATTTTTCACCAAAAAAAGCTAACGCTCCCTTTTCTATTGCAGCTTTAGGTGTCATAATTCTTGTGGTCACTTCAGAACCATTTTTAACATATTCGTTAACTAATTTATCTATTGTCTCTAATTCCTCATTAGTAATCGGTTTCATGTGACTAAAGTCAAACCTCAAACGATCTGGTGCAACTAATGATCCTTTCTGCATCACGTGCTTACCTAAAGTTCTTCTTAAAGATTCATGAAGTAAGTGAGTTGCAGAATGATAAGCTTTTAAATTGTTTCTTCTCTCAACATCAATTTTCATTTCAACTACATCATTAATTTTAATTTCTCCAGTTTTCACTGATCCATAATGAACAAATAAATCTCCAAGTTTTTTTTGTGTATCCTCAACTTCAAAAACTGAATTTCCAGAAACTATTGTACCTTTATCCCCGAGTTGTCCTCCTGACTCCCCATAAAAAGGAGTTTGATTAGTTATAATTATTCCTTCTTCTCCAGTAGATAATGATTTTGACTCCTGATTGTTTTTAATTAAATTTAACACTACTCCCTCAGATTGATTAGACTCGTATCCCAAAAATTCTGTAGGACCAGTTTTATCTTTAATTGAAAACCAAATTGCTTCCTCTGAGCTGTCCCCAGATCCTTTCCAATTCTTTTTTGCAAGTTCTTTGCTTTTTTTCATCAACTCATCAAATTTTCGATGGTCAACTTTTAATGATTTATTTTTTAAAATATCTTCTGTGAGATCTAATGGAAAACCATAAGTGTCATATAATTTAAAAGCTACTTCACCTGACAACACTTTATCAATTTTTGAAATTTCATCATTCAAAATTTTAATTCCTCGATCAAGTAAAACTAAAAATTTTTCCTCTTCCATTTTTAATGTTTCTGTTATCAAAGACTCGGATCGCTCTAACTCTGGATAATTTCCAGACATTTCATTTTTTAAAGATTCAAAAATTTTGTAAAAAATAGGTTCTTTTGATCCCAATAAATGAGAATGCCTCATACCTCTTCTCATAATTCTTCTTAAGACATATCCACGACCCTCATTGGATGGTAGAACACCTTCAGCTAAAAGAAATGAACTTGCTCTTAAGTGATCAGCAATTACTCTAAAACTTGATATGTTATTATCAGCTTGTTTAACTTTAGTTACATCTGATATCGAACTTATTAATTTCTTAAAATGATCAGTTTGATAATTGTCGTGTGTACCTTGTAAAAGAGCAGCTATTCTCTCCAATCCCATTCCGGTATCTACAGATGGTTTGGGTAAATCTATTCTTTTATCTTTTGAAACTTGTTCATATTGCATAAATACCAAGTTCCAAATCTCAATAAAACGATCTCCATCTTGATCCTTTGTTCCTGGTAAACCACCTTTTAAATGATCACCATGATCATAAAATATTTCTGAGCAAGGTCCACAAGGACCTGTTTCACCCATAGACCAGAAATTATCTGACGTCGAAATTCTGATAATTCTATCATCGTTAAAACCCGCTATTTTCTTCCAAAAATTGAAGGCTTCATCATCTTCATGAAAAACTGTTACATAAAGTCTATTTTTATCTAAACCAAAATCTTTAGTGATTAAATTCCATGCAAGTTCAATTCCTCTCTCTTTAAAATAGTCCCCGAAAGAAAAGTTTCCCAACATTTCAAAGAAAGTATGATGTCTTGGAGTGTAACCAACATTCTCTAAATCATTATGTTTACCTCCTGCTCTGACGCATTTTTGAGAAGTGGTAGCTCTTTGATAATCTCTTTTTTCTAAACCGGTAAATACATTCTTAAATTGTACCATTCCAGAATTGGCAAACATTAATGTCGGATCATTGTTTGGAACTAAATTACTAGACTCAACAATCTTATGATCATTCTTTTCAAAATATTTTAAGAACGTATTTCTTATCTCATTTAATGATTTCTGAGCCATATTTTTAAAATACAGCTTTTTAATTTTATGTCTACATAACAGTAAAGGGAAAAAGGCGCTTAAATTAGGCGTGTATGTTTAACATACATAGCATTAGCTCAAACCAGTTAAGTAGACAATTTAAAATTAAGAAAAGATTAATCAGATAAATCAAATAACTATTTCCATTACCTAGACAGCTGATTTGAGGCTTGATATAATTTTGTTCATGAAAAAAATTCATGACGATTTTTTAAAACCACCTCAACAGCAATTAAATAATCTAATAAAGTACTATCAAGCTGGACGGTATGTTGATGCTGAAAAACTATCATTATCTATCACTCAAGAATTTCCTAAACATCAATTTGCTTGGAAAGTGCTTGCCGTTTTGCTCAAACGAAATGGAAGGATAAATGAATCTTTAATTGTCAGTAAAAAATCTGTGCAGTTAGACCCACGGGATGCCGAAGCACACAATAATTTAGGTGTCCTACTGCAAGAACAGGGAAAATTATACGACGCTGAAAAAAGTCATAGAAAAGCGATTGAGCTAAAACCAGACTATGCCGAAGCCCACAACAATTTGGGTAACACGCTGAAACAGCAGGACAAATTAGATGGGGCCGAAAAATGTTATAAAAAAGTGATAACATTAAAACCTGACTATGCTAAAGCCCACAACAATTTGGGTATACTACTAAAAGAACAAGGCAGAATAAAAGAGGCTGAAGCAAGCTATGCACAAGCGATAAAACTAAAACCAGACTATGCCGAAGCCCACTACAATTTAGGTGTGTTACTGCAAGAAGAAGAAAGATTGGACGAGGCTGAGACAAGCTATAATCATGCACTAGCGCTTAAGCCTGATTTTACTGATGCATTGCAGAACAGATGGATGATATTATTTAGCCAAAAACGATACGAAATTGCACTAAAAGATGCCGACTTAATTACTTCCAAAGTTAATAGAGCATTTGACTTAATAACTCTGTATGCTTTGGGACGAACAGATGAGATTTATAAAAGAATTGAAACCCAATCTAATATTGATAGTGAAAATTTAGATATTGCTGCTTTTGCTGCATTTGTCGCTGAGTCAGAGAAAAAACCTACAGCATACAATTTTTGTCCTAATCCGATGGACTTTATACATATTTCCAATATCTCCTCTCACATTGAAAATTCTACTGAGTTTATAACAGAAGTAATAGGCGAGCTTAATAATATAAAAACTATTTGGGAACCACATGGAAGAACTACCCGTAAAGGATTTGTAACGGATAAAAAATTTAATTTATTTGAGAATTGTTCGGTAAAATTATCAAAACTTAAAGGGATTATTTGTGATGAAATTAATGCTTATTATTTAAAATTTCAAAAAGAGACGTGCTCTTTTATTAAAAAATGGCCATCTGAAATTTTTCTTAATGGATGGCATGTCGTTTTAAAAAAACAAGGATACAATACTGCACATATTCATCCAACTGGGTGGTTAAGTGGGGTAATTTATTTAAAAGTGGTTCCAGCTCTTGAAAAAAATGAAGGTGCGATTGAATTCAGTTTGAATGGCCAATATTATCAACACAAAAAATCTCCTTACTTTATATTTCAACCTGAACTGGGAGATATAGTTTTTTTCCCTTCATCGCTCTTTCATAGAACTATTCCATTTACGACAGATACAGATAGAATTATTGTATCATTTGACTTAATACCAGATACAGCCAAACACTAAATTTTGAGACTTAATTAAAAGAAAAAAATTTAAAACTCATAAGCGAAATTATATCTACAAAACTGAAAAAATAAGTTAGCATTGAACTCTTTTTTTAACTTATCTTGATTGTACGATTTTATGATCATTCTTTTCAAAATATTTTAAGAATTTATTTCTTAATTTTATTTTATGATCTATTCACCATACTTTAAGATACAGCTTTTTTATTCTATGTCTAGTTAGGGATAAAGGGGGAAAGGCGCTAATAACAAGCGCCTTTTATAATTTAAAGATGACCTTTAATTTTAGTTCTTTTTGGAAGGAGTAGCTTCTTTTGCAGCCTCTTCTTTTTCAGCTACTTTCTTCTCTTTTTCAATTTTTTCAGGACTTAATGGATTTCCTTCAATTTTCTTTGAAATCACTCCTGCTTTTTCTCTAATTGCCATTTCTATTTCTGCAGCAACTTTAGGATTTTGAGCAAGATAAGTTTTTGCATTTTCTCTACCTTGACCTATTTTTTCACCTTTATAAGCATACCATGCTCCTGATTTTTCAATAATGTCAGCTTTAGCACCTAGGTCAACTAACTCACCCATTTTGCTAATCCCTCTGCCATACATTAAGTCAAACTCAACAACTTTAAATGGTGGTGCAACTTTATTCTTAACTACTTTTACTCTTGTAGTGTTTCCGATAATTTCATCTTTATCTTTGATAGCACCAATTCTTCTAATATCCATTCTTACAGATGAATAAAACTTCAACGCATTTCCACCTGATGTTGTTTCTGGACTTCCAAACATAACTCCAATTTTCATTCTAATTTGGTTAATGAAAATCATCATTGTGTTTGTATTTGAAATTGAACCAGTTAATTTTCTTAAAGCCTGGCTCATTAATCTTGATTGAAGACCAACATGATGATCACCCATCTCACCTTCAATTTCAGCTTTTGGAGTTAAAGCTGCAACAGAGTCGATTACGATAACTGAGATAGAGCCTGATTTTACTAGCGTATCAGCGATTTCTAAAGCTTGCTCACCTGCATCTGGTTGAGAAATTAAAAGTTCTTCAGTATTCACTCCTAATTTTTTCGCATAGACTGGATCTAAAGCATGCTCCGCATCAACGAATGCACAAATTCCACCCGCCTTTTGAGCTTCAGCAACTACTTGTAATGCCAATGTTGTTTTTCCAGAACTCTCTGGTCCATAAACTTCAATAATTCTTCCTTTAGGTAAACCACCTATTCCTAAAGCCAAATCTAAACTTAAAGAACCTGTAGATATTGACTCGATATCCATCGCTCTTTTTTCGCCCAGCTTCATAACTGAACCTTTTCCAAAATTGTCAGTTATCTGGCTAATCGCAGCATCTAATGCTTTGTTTTTTTCTTTAATATCCAATTCTTGATCTTTCGTAGATTTAACTACTTTTAAGTTATTTTTTGTCATTTTTTGCCTCTTTTCTTGCTTTTTTTAATACTCGAATCATAAAATAAATGTACACATTTTGTTCTCATTGGCAAGATATTTTATTTTTCCTCAAAAAACCAATAATTATCTTATTTTTAGGTAATCGCTGTTTAGCAGTCCTAAGGACTTTAACAAATTAAACTGAGATAAAATGTAATTTCTCTCAGAATCTGCCAAAGAAATTTGAGCATTCAAAAGTAAAGAGTTGGATTGAATAACCTCTAAAGTTGTTCTTCCCGCTCCACTATTATATTCAGCTGTAATTCCTTCATTAGCAATTTCAGCAGCTTTAACTTGGGATTGAACAGAATTTAGTAAACTTCTATTAGATTGATAATTAGACCAGGCGCTAGCTACATCAGTTTGATTTTGTTTTACGGCACTATCTAAAATCAATCTTTTTCTATTTTCTAAACTTTGATTTTTTTTATATTTAGCAATGTTTTTACCACCTGAAAAAAAAGGCCAAGAAACAGTTGCTTTAACAGTATCTTTTTCTCTCTCATCATATGTTGTATTTAAATCTTCAGTATATGATCTTTCAAAAGATAATTTTGCAGTAGGTGCTAAATCAGATTTAGCTATTGATTTATCTTTAATAGATTGTTCATACTCTAACTTTGCAATTATTAAATCAGGATTATTTTTCTTTGAAAGCTCAATTGCTGAATTAAGATCTCCTGGAAGTTTGTAATTAACAATTGTACTTTTATCCAATGATTGTACATCATTAATGCTACCTATGATATTTTCATAATTTAATTTGCTGGTTAATAAGTCATTTTGTGCTTTAATAAATTGTGCCTCAGCGCCTGCTAAAGAGGACTCTGATTGAGAAACATCCGATAAAGAAATTTGACCTCTACTAAGTCTAATTCTATCAGTTTCAACTTGTCTACTTAAAAGCTCAACATTTGTTCTATTAATTTCTAATTTTTCATTTGCTGAAATTAGCCCCGTATAAGCCTCTGTAGTTTTATATAAAATGTCTTGTTCTTTTTTTAATAATTTTGCTTTTGCAAGATCAATACCTATCTTATTTTTTGCGAGATCTGCGCCTCTACCAAAATCTATCAAAGTTTGAGTAATTGAAACTGATCTTGTTGATGGATCCACATCACTAATCGATGCGTCTCCCCCACCTTGATTGGTAAGTTTATTAGTTTCTTCCTGGCTTTCAGTTCCCTCAAGAGTAATTGTTGGCAAATAAGATCCTCTTGCTATATTTAGATCTTGTTCAGAAACATTAATATTTTCTCTTTCAGCGTTGAGTTCTGAGTTATTTTTAAAAGCTTTTGATAAAGCACTAGAAAAGGTTTCTGCATTAACTTTTGAAAATAAAAAGAATATACCTAGAAAAATTAAAATTATTTTTTTCATTTACTTTTATATACTGCAGATTTGATCTGATGGTTACTATTTAGATTAAAAATTATAGATGCATATTTAGGCATATTTTTAAACATATTCTGGGTTATTCTTTGATAAGTCTGCATAAAATTGATGACATCTCCTCTGCTCATTATTTTTAAATTCGATTTTACTTTACTTTTCACCCAAAGTTTTCTCTCTTGTTTCAATCTCCATTTCTGCAGCAAACTAAAATTTTTCGCTCTTAAATAAATTAAACAATTAAGTTGGGAATATAAGTTTTTGTATTTTGATTTCAATTGCTGGTTAACGTATTTTCTCCAAATTTGTCTTTGATCTTTGGCTTTTTCCAGAGAATTGATGTTTTTCTTTAAAGTACTATTTTTTTCTGATTTTGCACCAACACACCAACCTTCAAAAATAATTACATCAGGTCTTACTTTTAAATCATACCAATTCTTTTTGTGAAAGCGGTCATCTATTGCTTTATTAAATGTAGGTAATTTCAGCCTTTTAAATTTTCTACTTTTTGCCTTTCTAAAAAAACTCAACATCATATTAATATCATGTGTTCCTGGTACTCCTCTAGTTAAAAGCATTGGATGAATTTTATTAGATAAATTTATTCTCTCTTTTCTAGTCTTATAAAAATCATCTATAGAAATTCTAAAAACCTTTAATTTAAAGTACTTTGTTAAAATAATTTTGATGAGTGAACTTATGGTGGTTTTGCCTGTACCTTGGCCTCCTGCTAAACCAACAAAATAAGGTCTTTTTTTATCAGCTTTTTTACTAATCCAAAAACATAATGGAATTAAGAAAGACTTTATCATTCTTTCTTTATTTTTAAATTTATCTGCTTTTGTTTCTTGAGATTTAATAAACTTTAAACAATCTTTTTTTACCTTACCAAAGCATAAGCTGAATTGTTGCATGAAAATTATTTTTTATCCAATGGATGATTTTGACCGTCATTTACTGGAACTTCTTTCATATCAAAAGTATTTATTTCATCAATACAGCCAACATTAAATCCTGTCATTGCTGGATTGATCCTTGGATTGTGATGCGTGTAAATTCCGCATTCAGAGCAAAAATAATGTTTCGCTACTTTTGAATTAAATTGATAAAGTTTTAGTTTATCTTGGCCTTTTGTAATTTTAAAATCTTCATTTTTTACCATCGACATAATTGCACCTTTTCTTTTACAAATAGAACAATTGCATTTTATTACTTTAGCTAAATCTCCATCTAAATTAATTTGTGCTTCAACGGCTCCACAATGACATATTAATTTTTTCATATTGATGATTTGTTAAACTATCCTTGGTTGAAGTTATCCACAAGCATACAAAATATAGTTTTGATGTTCACGTTTTGATTCAGTTTTGATTCAATTACGGACTCAAAATACAACCTATTGACTGCATTGTATAACTGCGCTACAAATAAGAACAAAACAAGAACATGAAGCTCACTATTCCTTATTATCTACATAAAGCCGGTGCTGGTTTTCCATCGCCTGCCACTGATTATATCGAGGAAGATATCGATCTGAACATGCATTTAATCAAAAATGTTCCTGCCACTTTCATCATCCGAGTACAGGGAAAATCTATGGTCGATGTTGGGATTAATGATGGGGATTTATTAGTTGTCGACAAAAGTTTAAAACCAAAAAACTTTTCAACTGTTATTGCCAATGTTCATGACGAGCTTGTAGTTAAAACTTTAGTTCAAGAAAGAGATAAAAAATTTCTATCCTCAGGCTCTAAAGATTTTTCTAATAGAATTTTGATTAACGAAGAAGAAGACGTCTTTATTTGGGGGGTTGTGACTTATGTCATCCATTCAACGTACTAAAAAAATAGGCCTGGTTGATTGTAATTCTTTCTATGTTTCATGTGAAAGATTATTCAATCCAAGAATAAGAAAAAAACCTGTAGTTGTACTATCAAATAATGACGGTTGTATTATTTCTAGATCCAATGAAGCAAAAGCTTTGGGGATTAAAATGGGTGAGCCTTATTTTAAGGCAAAAGATATTATTGTTAAAAATAAAGTTGAGGTTTTTTCATCAAATTATTCTTTATATGGCGATTTATCTAGAAGAGTAATGAGAACACTTAAAAGATTTAATACTGAAATAGAAGTGTATTCTATCGATGAAGCATTTATAGACTTATCCAATTTTCCAGATTCTGAAGTTGAAAAAGTTGGTAGAGAAATTAGAGAAACAGTTTTACAATGGACTGGTATTCCAACCAGTATCGGTATTGCTAAAACTAAAACTTTAAGCAAAGTTGCAAATCATATTGCCAAGAAAAAACAATCAGGGGTAACCAGTTTAATTGGAATAGAAAATTTAGACCCCATTTTAGAAAAAGTTGAAATAAACGATATATGGGGTGTTGGCAGGCAGCTAACAAAATTCTATCAAAAAAATGGTATCTATAATGCTAAGCAACTTAAGAATAAATCCAATACCTGGATCAAAAAATGCTCTAATGTTTTAAGCTCTAGAACTGCAATGGAACTTAGAGGAGTACCGTGTATTGACTTAGAGACAACACAAACTAAAAGAAAGAGCTGTGTAGTTTCAAGGTCATTTGGTAAAAGAATTGAAAAATTTCAAGAACTAAAAGAAGCAGTTGCAAACTATTGCTTGAATGCGTCTGAAAAAATTAGATCAGAATCTTTAGTTGCAAAAGCAATTACAGTTTTCGTTCGAACGAGTCCTTTTCAAAGAGACTATGGTTATTATTCAAATGCTAAAACAATTGATTTTCCTATTGCAACAAACAATAGTATTGAAACTGTTAAGACTGCGGTTGCAATACTACAAAGTATATTCAAGAATGGTTATCGTTATCAAAAAGCAGGTGTAATGCTGACAGGACTACGTAATGACGATGGTAGAAAAAATCTATTTTCATCTGAAAAAGATGAAAAAATAAAAAGTTTAATGCAATCAATTGACAATACCAACTATAGATATGGAAGATCTACATTAAGTCTTGCAAGTGCAGGTGTTCATAAAAAATGGAATATGAGAAGACAGTATTCTTCTAAGATAGATACAGCTGATTTTTATTGTTTGCCAACAATTAGAGCTATTTAGTAAAATGACAGTTTGGTTCTACAACTGTCCATGATGAAGTGCCAAAATTTCGTTTTGAAATATTTTCAAAGTTAAAAACTATTTTTCTTTGATAATTATTAAGATTACCTTGGTTAGTAGACCATTGTTTTAATCTTTGAACATTCTCATGATCTGGAAATCGAGTTACGTAAGCATAGAGCCATCCCCAATTACTACTTGATCTAATATCAAGATCTTGAACCTTATAGTTCTTTGCAGGTCCTGGCGATTTCATCTCTTTTGCGTATTTAAATACAATTTCATTAGTCTCTGTAAAATCTATAAAAAACTTAACAAGATTGTGAAAATTTTTTCCCTTATAATCATATTCCCAAATGTTATAGCCTTGGTTTTCAGCGATAATTGCTATTACGGATAATGCGTTCATAGCCCTTCCTTGGTAAAACATAGCTCTTCCACCACGTCTTGTTTCAATAGGTAAGCTACCATCTTTTCTTTGATATCTAATTGCCGCTTCATAGTTTAAAAAGGCTTTTCTAAAAAGCTTATCATCACTTAACAAAATACCAAGCTGCATATGGCTTATCGCAGATGATAATGCATGATTATGTGCTCTCTTTGGAACACCAATTGCTTGAGTTCCATCTTTGTATTTCATGTCATACATAAGATGTTTATTTTTCTTTACTATCTTTTGAAACCAATCTTTAATTATCTTATCCTCATCTTCGGGGACATTGATTACTTGTTTAACAAATGAATATCCTGCCATCATTGGTGATGCTATCCAAAGATTGACCGTTAAAGTATCATTCCAATGTCTGCCTTCATGGTTAGAGGGTCCTGTTCTTTTTGCAGCGTCAGATTTTGCCCAATCTAAAATTACTCTTTTTACATTCTCACAAGCTTCAATATTTCCTCCACTACATGGACGTTTAAAATTTTCAAAACTATCTAGAGCAGACATAAATCTATTATCCAGGCCATATCCTGATGGAGCATCAACTTTTGCTAGTGGTAAAACAGGATTGTTTGTTTGATTTACATACATACTAGTAATGCATCCATCTAAATTTTCTGGAATTGGAAAAATAATTTCTGGCTTAATGATTGTTGCCTTTTTTTTTATTTTTTTAAAATCACTATAAGAATTATTTGAAATAAAAATTGATAAAAAAACAAAAAATAAAATTTTTTTCATTTGATAAGTTGTGTAAAATTATTTTATGTTATCAATATCGCGAATGTTTGTTAAACAATTGTTAAATTCCTCAACATTTTCTCTTAAGGCACAACTAGAAATCGAATAAATCGCAATCAGCAATAAAACTAAGGGTAGAGAGGTAATTAAAGAAGCATTACTTTTGATTAACAATATATAAAAAACAATAAATAAAGCAGATCGAATTAAAAATGCTTTTTTAAAAACACTCATGATTGAAAGCGAATGTTTTATCAAATTAAAAAAACTCATTTTCGATGGACCAAAATATCTACTGCCTCGAGTGGATGGTATTGGCAATAAATTATTTTCAATTTTTTTTAATGATCCTGAAAAACTATTCCAGGTCGCTTTTTCTTTGATCATTTTTTCAACTGTACTTTTTGGTAGGCATGTATAATTTCCAAATTTAATTGATTTACCAGTAAAAGTTAGTGTGATTAATTTATGTAATTGATAGCAAATTTTAAAAATTAATTTTTCTGATCTTTTCACTCTTTCACCGACTATTGGATTGTTATTTGAATTATCAATTTGATTGATAAATTCTTTAATTTCTTCTGGTCTATCTTCTCCATCTCCATCCATTGGAATTACATAATCAAAGTCTTCTTTTTCATAGATATATTTCAATCCAGTTGCAATACATCTGGCGTGACCTTGATTAATTTTCATATTTAGAATCTTAATTGATTGTATATTATTAAAATCGTTTTGCTCTTTTTGACGATCATGTGTTGAGGCATCATTGACTATAATCACAGAGATTTCGTGATCCAAATCTGAAATATTATTATCAATTTCGTCCAGCAATTTTAAAGCTGATTGCCAGTCATTATAAATAGGTACTAAAATTTTAATTTTCATTCAAAAATTAATATCTTCCCAAACAAACATCACCCACACAAATAAATTGTGATGAATTATTGAGTATCTCTTTATTATTAAATCCCTCCCACTTTGGTCTAGATTTTAAATGATATGAGAGGTTCCCAGCTTTCCACTCATCGCCAGTTACAAATTGAATTTCTTTATCAAAATCTTGATTCCAAACATATTGAATTTTCATTGCAATATCTTTTCCAGGATAATCCGTTCGCTTATCTGACTGCGATATTGAGACATAAGAATAAAGAATAGGAGATAAAAAAAATAGAAAAAGAATTCCATAAAGAAACGAATTTATTTTTTTTAAATTAATTTGTGATTTTAGAAGATATAAAAATAACACTCCAAAAAATAAATAAAAAGGCGTCATCCACATCGTTCTTATTTTTGAGCCAGTAATCAATGATGTCAGAAACATTAAAATAATAGGCATAAAATTAATAAATAGTAAAAATATTAATTTTTTATCATTTACATTTAGTTTAAATTTTATTTTTTTAGTGAGCAACCAAATCAAAAAGAAGAAAGGAACCAGTATTCCAATTTGTTTTGATAAAAATAATACTGGATTACTAATGTGATCTAAAATACCAGAACTTTCTAATCCTGTTCTGTTTAATCCATACGTTACGGTTATAAAATCATTGTTAAAGAGCCAAATTAAATGGGGAACTAATAAAACTAAAAAGACCTCAATTGTTATTAAATATTTAAAATCAAATTTTTTAGTTTTTTTGAAAAAGATTAAATAAATAAACAATAAATCAATTGATACCAAAAGGTAGAGAAACAAGTATTTGGATAAAAAACCAATTGCAGCAAATAAGCCAACTAGAAAACAATCTGAAAATTTAATTTCCTGTGACGAATAAATTTTCCATGAATAGTAAACGACTAGTGACCAAAATGGTAATTGGCAAACATTTACATTAAATTCAGGAGTGGTGAAATTATAGAAATAGATAGAAACTAATACTAAAACAGAAATTAAGCTTAATTTTAAATCTTTAAAAATTTCAAAAGCAAATTTAAATACGTAATAAAAAGCAATTATCACGAATATTTGACTTAATAAATAATAAACCCAATCTTGAGAACCAAAAATTTGAAAAAATACTTCAGGAAAAAAAGCACTCATGGGTGGATGTTTGTTAAACCCCCAATCTAAATTACTTCCCCATGCTAAAGCTTCAATTGTGTCTAATGGTAAATTTTTATTTGTTAATGAGGGAATCAGTGTCCAAATTATTAAATGCGATAATGCAAAAATAAAAAATATATTATTAATATTTCTATTTAAGACATTCATAAGTAAATATTTACAATAATTAACGTTGCTTGACACCCCTATTTTGCTGAATATACTCGCTCGAATTCAAATTGAAAGATGCCTAAAACTAGTAAAGTAAAAAAAAAGGTTACTAAAGCTAAAACTAAAACTGTAACTAAAACAAAACCTAAGACTATCAGTAAACAAAAAGAGATTAGCAAGGGACCTATTAAAATTTCCAAAACATATATTCCAAAAGAAACTGAAAAATATATGTGCGAAAAACATAAGGTTTTCTTTAGAATGAAATTACAAGAGTGGAAAAAAGAGCTAGTTAGAGCAAATAATGAAGCTCTGTATAATGGCAGTATGGATGATAACAGTATTTCAGCCGATATTGTCGATCAAGCAAGTTCATACACAGATAAAAATGTTGAAATGAAAGCAATCAATAGACAAATCAAACTGATTTCAGAAATTGATAAGGCTTTAGCCAGAATAAGAGAAGATACTTATGGATTTTGTCTAGATACTGCAGAACCAATAGGGCTAAAAAGACTCATGGCAAGACCTGTTGCAAAATATACTATAGCTGCACAAGAAAAACATGAAAAGGACGAAAAAGTTCACGCCGATGACTAAAAAAAAGAAAAGTAAAAAAGTTCATAACCCAATTACCTATAATTTTACCAAAAAATATATTTACTATTATTATGGTTTTTTTTGGGTTCTGTTATTGTTATTCGTATTCATTAATTAGATGAACCAAAAGTTAATTTTAATAATTATTGCAATCGTAGCTATAGAACTATCTGGTCACGGAATTTTTGCATCACTATTTAGGTTAATTAGCTCAATGAACTAGGGCTTAGGTGGAATTTCATTTTTATTCATAAATTTAAAACCCTTCTTAACTGCTTCTCTTTCAGATATCTCAACATACCATCTAGTTAAGTTTTTATAATTTATAAGACCAATATCATGCCATTCATGTCGTGCTATCCAAGGAAAAGTTCCTATGTCAGCGATTGTATAATTTTCTCCAGCTAGAAATTTTGATTGAGATAATCTTTCATCTAATTCTTCATATATTCTTTTGGATATCTTGAAATATCTTTCTTCACCAAACTGACTTTTGCCAGGATTGTAATGATGAAATTGATGATGTTGTCCTAACATAGGTCCAACATAACCCATCTGCGCCATCAGCCATTGGTTTATCTCTAATCGATCTTTTGTGTCATAAAATTTTCCACTTTGTTCGGCTAGATACATTAAAATTGCACCTGACTCGAAAATACTTTTATGATTACCCTGATCAATGATCACTGGTATTTTACTAAATGGACTTATCTTTTTAAATTCAGGTTTAAATTGATCACCTTTATTGAGATCTATATTAACAACTTTGTATTCATAGCCGATTTCCTCGAGCATGATACTTATTTTTTTTCCGTTAGGAGTATTAGCAGAATAAAGTTCAATCACTTTTTACACCAAGACGCTCTTTAATGGTTTTTGATGAAGTGGTGAATTCAAATCGATATTTTTCATTAGGTCTAGCTAATTTAAAACAAGCTCTTGCAGCTAAAGCACCTTCATGAAAACCAGATAAGATTAATTTTAATTTGCCAGGGTAATTACAAATATCCCCTACTGCATAAATTCCTTTTTGATTGGTCTCAAATTTTTCTGTATCAACTTCAATAGTTTTTTTATCAATATTTAGACCCCAATTAGCAATTGGTCCAAGTTGCATAATTAAACCAAAAAAACCTAATACATAATCAGTTTTTAAATTCTTAATCTCGTTGTTATCATGTTTGATATCAATACTTTCTATATTTTTGTCTCCTTTAACAGAAGCCATTAGATATTGAGTAAATAAATTTATTTTTCCATCTTTTGCAAGTTGATGTACTTTATCTATTGTAGCTTGTGCACCTCTAAATTCATCTCTTCTGTGTATCAAATTCACACTACATTCTTTTGATAATTCAACAGCCCAATCTAATGCGCTGTCACCTCCGCCAAAAATTGATACGGACTTTCCTTTAAAAATCTTTTTATCTTTTACCGAGTAAAATAAAGATTTATTTTCAAATTTTTCACACTCTTTTGGAGAAAACTTTCTTGGTTCAAATGAACCAACACCACCAGCAATTACAACATTAGGTGTTGAAAAAGATGTGCCATTATTAGTTTTCACTAACCAGTTATCATTTTCTTTTTTAACTTTTTCTACTCTTTCGTTTAAATGAAATTTAATATCAAATGGTTTTAATTGATTGATTAAATTATTTGTTAATTCTTCACCCGTACATTCAGGCACAGCGGGTATATCATAAATTGGTTTATCTGGATAAAGCTCAATACATTGACCACCAATTTTATCTAAATTATCAACTACTTCACAATTAAGACCAATTAATTTTAATTGATGCGCAGTAAATAAACCTGTTGGTCCTGCACCAATTATTAATGCATCTGTTTTAATCATTTAGGCTTGCTTCGATGGAATACTTACTTCAAGACCATCTATTTCATCTGAGACTACAATTTGACAACTCAGTCTACTATTTGATTTGGGTTCAAATGCCATATCTAACATATCTTCTTCACCATCTTCTTTTTTAGGAATCTTACTAAACCAATCTTCTTTGACATAAACATGGCAAGTCGCACAAGCCATTCCGCCACCACAATCAGCGTCAATCCCCGGAATATCATTTTGTACAGCGCCCTCCATAACAGTTAGGCCATTTTGAACTTCAACTTCGTGCTTTTGATTGTCATGGGTGATGTATGTAATTTTAGCCATTTGATTTGATATAGGTATAAAAAAAAATAGGGCAAGTATGTAAAAACATACTCGCCCTATAAATTTATTTTAAAGCGTAATTATCTTGCTCTTGCACCAGCTGAACTTACTGCAGCAGCCCAGATTACTAGACCAAATGCAATTTTGTTAATAAAGTCAGCTAAGTTGTAAATCACGTTTAGTGAGTCAGCGTCTACTCCACCTGTTAGGTAACCAAAAATGTAACCTAATGGGTAAATAGCCCATCCTACTGTTACGATCATTCTCATTGCACCAAAAGCAGTAACAAGTGCTTTGTTTCCACTCTTAGCAGCAGCTTTTCCAGCTTCTCCTGAGAATATTTCATATAGAATGTATATCCAACCTGCCATACCGATTACGAAACCAAGTGTAGCGTTGATATATCCAGCTTCTCCTAAATATCCACCGATCAACATTACTAATGAACCGATTAACAATCTCCAGAACATTCCAGAGTTTGCTTTTCTTACAGCTGCTAGAATTAAGTAGAACTCTATCATCTGTAATGGCACAGTAATTAACCAGTCAATATATCTATACACTGTAGGTGAATCACCAGTAGTCACCCATACATCCCTCATGTACATGTAATGGATGAATGCAATACCAGTTACAAGACCAGCAACAGTTACTGACGTTTTCCAGCCAGGAGCCACTGTACCTCTCTCCATGAAGAAGAAAGCAGTAGCAGCCAACATACCCATTGAGATTATCCAGAAAGATATCCCAACAAAGTCATCTTGAGCTAACATAGTGGTCGCTGCGTTTGCAACACCTGTAATACCGATAAGGGCAACAGCTGCTAATGCAAACATTTTAAGTTTTTTCATAAAAAACTCCCTCTTTAGTTAGTTTTTATTAGTTTATATAAACTAAGCTTAGGTCTCCCCAAGCAAAAGTTGTGGTTAAATACCAAATTAAAAGACTTTATTGAAGACTTAATTGTCATTAATTTACATTGATTTTACTTGTTTTTTAAAATTAAATACAATTTGTGATTTAAAAACCACAACAAATTAACACAACGAATCAAAATAACTATGTCGGACAAATTCAGCAAAATTTACGATCAATCTATCAAAGATCCTGAAAAATTTTGGCAAGATGCAGCGGATGATATCTTTTGGTTTAAGAAACCTACAAAAATTTTAAATAAATCCAATCCGCCTTTTTACAAATGGTACGAAGATGGAGTGACCAATACATGTTACAATGCTCTAGATTTTCATATTGACCAAGGAAAAGGAAGTAAAACTGCTTTAATTTATGATAGCCCCATTACAGGTAACAAAAGTAAGTTCACTTACGAGGAATTAAGATCAAAAGTTTCAAAATTTGCAGGTGCACTTAAAGATCAAGGTGTCAATAAAGGGGATCGAGTAATAATTTACATGCCAATGATACCTGAAGCAGTTGTTGCAATGCTGGCTTGTGCAAGAATTGGTGCAATACATTCAGTGGTGTTTGGTGGTTTTGCTTCAAATGAACTTGCAAGCAGAATTGATGATAGTAAAGCCAAACTTTTAGTGACCGCATCATGTGGCTTTGAACCAGGACGAACTGTTGAATACAAACCCTTAGTAGATGAAGCAATCAAACAAGCTCAACATAAAATTAGTAAGATGATTTTATTTCAAAGAAAAGGTCACGAAGTTAAATTAAATGCTCCAATAGAGATAAGTTGGGATGAAGCACACGTTAATGCCAAAGATACTGATTGTGTTGAAATGAATTCAAACGAATTTGCTTACATACTTTACACATCAGGCACTACTGGAACTCCAAAAGGGATCGTTAGAGACATTGGAGGTCACATTGTTGCATTAAAATGGACAATGAAAAATATTTATAACATTGATGCAGATGATATTTGGTGGTCAGCAAGTGATATTGGTTGGATTGTTGGTCACTCCTACATTGTCTATGCTCCATTGTTCAAAGGATGCACTACTGTATTGTTCGAAGGTAAGCCTGTGGGCACACCTGACGCTGGAGCGTTCTGGAAAATAATTTCTGACTATAAAGTAAAATCTTTATTCACTGCGCCAACAGCTTTTAGAGCAATTAAAAAAGAAGATCCTGAGGGAAAGTTTTTTTCAAAATATGATTTAAGTAAATTTGAAAGTCTATTTCTTGCAGGAGAACGTGCTGATCCTGATACAATTAAATGGGCAGAAAATTTATTGAAAGTTCCGGTAATTGATCACTGGTGGCAAACTGAAACAAGTTGGGCGATTAGTTCGAATTGTACTGGAATTGAAATGATGAAAACAAAATATGGCTCAGCTTGTAAAGCAGTACCAGGTTATGATGTTAAAATAATAAAATCAGATCAAACGTTAGCTAAACCAAATGAGATGGGAGATATAGTAGTAAAATTACCTTTACCTCCAGGAACTTTTCCAACTCTTTGGAATGCGGATCAAAGATATAAAGAAAATTACATGTCAAACTATGAGGGGTATTATCAAACTTATGACGCCGGTCACATTGATGAAGATGGTTACATTTGGATTATGTCTAGAACTGATGACATTATTAATGTTGCAGGTCACAGATTATCTACGGGTGCAATAGAAGAAGTATTATCAGAACATCAGTCAGTTGCAGAGTGTGCGGTGCTTGGAATAGCTGATAAATTAAAAGGTCAATTACCTATTGGATTAATTGTTTTAAAAGCAGGAGTAGATAAAGACAATGAAACAATTTCTAAAGAATGTGTTCAAATGGTTCGAGATAAAATTGGACCTGTGGCTGCTTTTAAAGTTGCAATTGTTATTAAAAGACTTCCAAAAACAAGATCGGGTAAAATTTTAAGAGGAACAATTAGAAAAATCGCTGATAGTGTTGAATATAAAATGCCTCCAACTATTGATGATCCAGCAATTTTAGATGAGATCAAAGAGGATTTAATCAAAAATAATATTCTAAAAAGTGCTTAAAACTTATTTATTTCTAATCGGTGCAATTTTTTGTGAGGTAGCAGGAACTATGTTGCTGCCGGTTTCACAAAACTTCACCAAACTTATTCCTACAACTTTTCTCGCGATATTTTATTTAACTGCTTTTTATCTACTAACTTTTGTGGTGAACAAACTGCCAATAGCAATCGTTTATGCTACATGGAGTGGTCTTGGAATATTTACAATTGCAATGTTGGGATATATTTTTTTCAAACAAACTTTGGCTTGGCAAGCGATATTAGGATTATTTTTAATTGTAATTGGAGTAGTATTAGTAAATAGTTTTACAATTAAACTTAATTAAACTCTAATGGGGTTCCTTCTGGATCTCCTATAATTTTTCCGTCTTTCATTTTTGTTCTACCAGCAATAATAGTGGCTACAGGTGTTCCTTTAAACTCAACATCAT
>CACHMD010000008.1:0-45267 GCA_902580835.1 uncultured Pelagibacteraceae bacterium
TGCCTGTATACCAGCCCCACCAGATGAGTCTGATCCAGCAATTATCAAAATTTTAGACTTTAATCTCAATTTATTTAAATTCTTTTGAAATCATTTTTATACATTTTTTAAGTAAAATTTTATTTTCACTCTCACCCATTATTCTTATCTTTGGTTCAGTGCCTGATTTTCTTACAAGAATTCGACCTTGACTTTTAATTAGTTTTTTTGCAATTTTAATAGATCTTTTAACAGAGTGATTTTCAAGTATTTTATCATCTTTTATTTTTATATTTTCTAAAATTTGTGGAATTTTTTTAAAAACATTAAAAAGATCACTGGCTTTAGTTTTTCTATTCATTGATTTGATAATTTCTAAAGCGACAAGCACACCATCGCCAGTTGTTGCAAATTTTCCTAAAATAATATGACCCGATTGCTCTCCTCCTAAATTGAATTTTTTCTTTTGCATCAATTCCTTAACATATCTGTCCCCAACATTAGCTCTTAAAAATTTAATCCCTTTTTTTTTTAAAAATTTTTCTAAACCATAGTTTGACATTAAGGTCCCGACAACGCCTCCTTTGAGAATTTTTCTCTTTTTCCATTGTAAAGCTAATGCAGCGATAATTTGATCACCATCAATTATAGATCCTTTTTCATCACACATTATTATTCTGTCAGCATCTCCATCTAAAGATATACCCAAATCTGCTTTGAATTTTTTAACATTTCTTTGTAGTTTTTCTGGAAAAGTTGAACCACAATTTTTATTAATATTAAATCCATTTGGTTTATTGCCTATAACTTTTAATTTTGCTCCAAGTGATCTAATTAATTTTGGTGCAGATTTATATCCAGCTCCATTAGCACAATCTAAAACTACTTTAAAATTATTTAATTTAAAGTTTCTTGATAACTTTTTTTTACAAATTTTAATATATTCATCAGTTCCAGTCTCTAGCCTTTTAACCCTTCCTAATTTTTTTGGATTTGATAAGTGTTTTTGAACTTTGCTATCTATTAAATTTTCAATTTTTTTTTGAATTTTATCAGATAGTTTTAATCCATCAGGACCGAATAACTTTAAACCATTATCATAAAATAAATTGTGCGAAGCAGTGATCATAATACCAAGATTTGCGTTCATTGATTTTGTCAACATTGCAAGGCCATTAGTCGGCAATGGACCTAGTGTATAAACATGCATTCCTGCAGAAGCTAAACCAGAAACTAGTGCTGGTTCTAATGCGTATCCTGAAAGTCTAGTATCTTTAGCAATAATTGCTGTTTGTTTTCTTTTTTTTAAATTTGTGAAATATTTTCCCGCTGCTAGTCCAAACTTAAAAAACATATCTCCATTAATGTTCCCACTATTTACCTGTCCTCTAATTCCATCAGTTCCAAAATACTTCATTATTTATTTATAAGCGCTTTGAAAACTTTTATAGCTTGATTAACTTCGTTGACATCATGAACTCTCAACATTTGTACACCCTGTAACATTGCAAAAATACTGCTACTTATTGTTCCTCCAATTCTTAAAGAGCTATCATTATTTCCAGATAAATCTTTTATAAATCTTTTTCTAGAAATACCAAGCAGTATAGGCAAACCCAAAGAATGGTAAATTGATATATTTTTAATTATCGTCATATTATGTTTCAAATTTTTTCCAAAACCTATACCAGGGTCTAAGATTATATTATTATGATAAATTCCATTTTGACGTAAATTATTTAATTTTTCTTCAAAAAAATCGTAAATATCTAATAATACATTTTTATATTTTGGATTTTTTTGCATTACGTCAGGATTACCAAGTGAGTGTTGGAGTACGAAAGGTATATTATACTTTTTTAAAATCTTTATTGAGTTTTTATCAAAATTAAGACCAGAAACATCATTAATTAATTTTACTCCTAGTTTAATTCCCTTTTCCATGATTTCTGATTTTCTAGTATCTAGAGATATAAAATTTTTTTTATTAATTAATTTTAAAATATTTTTGAGTCTATTCCATTCTATTTTTAATTTAATAGCTTTAGATCCCGGTTTAGTGGACTCTGCTCCAATATCAACAACGTTTGCGCCAGAATTTAAAAGAAAATTTAATTGTTTTTTGGCTGATGTATAATTAAAAAATTTACCGCCATCTGAGAAACTGTCTGGAGTAATATTTAAAATACCCATTATTTGAGGAATATTTTGAAAATTTAAATTTTTAATATTTCTTTTTTTTTTTGTAATTAATTTTAGATCTTTTTTTACTTTTGTCTTTAAATTAAGATGTAATTTGTTCACCTCATTTAAAGAAATTAATTTTTTTGAATTTCTTGTTATTATTTCTATTTTGTCAAAAGAAACTTCAGGATTATTATGAAGTGGTAATGTTTTTTTTTTCTTAACTAATAATTTAGATTTTGCACCATAATAGAAATTACACACTCTAGTGTAATATCTAGACATTCAGTCTAATGAACAATTTTTGGTTTTAGGCCTAGAGCACCCATTGCTGACCCTTTATCATCTTCTACTTTTAAGTCTTGTTTGTCTGCTGGGTATATATTTTTATTGATTATATTTTCAATTTCTTCACCAGTTAATGTCTCATAAGTCATAAGAGCTTTAGCAATTTTGTGTAAATCTTCAACTTTTTCAGTCAAAATTTTCTTTGCAGTATTATAACCCTCATCTATAAGCTTTCTGATTTCTTTATCTATTTTTTGTGCTACTTCCTCAGAGACTGACTGAGTTTGTGTTACTGATCTTCCTAAAAAGACCTCTTCTTGATTTTCCCCATATTCAACGGGTCCCATTTCTTCGCTCATCCCATATTTGGTTACCATGGCTCTGGCAAGTTGCGTAGCTTGATTTATATCTGATCCACTACCTCCACCTGCTCCTGTTGATATATTATCTTTTCCAAAAATTACTTCTTCAGCAACTCTTCCACCAAAACAAACTGCCAACCTTGCTTTTAAATATTTTATAGAATGACCATGTTTATCTCTTTCTGGCAAATTCATAACCATACCTAATGCTCTGCCCCGAGGAATTATAGTTGCTTTATGTATAGGATCATAACTTGGCATGTTAAAAGATACCAGCGCATGACCCCCTTCATGATAAGCTGTTAATTTTTTTTCATCCTCTGTCATCACCATCGAACGTCTCTCAGCTCCCATCATTACTTTGTCCTTTGCCTCCTCAAACTCATTTAGTGTAACAATTCTTTTATTTTTTCTAGCAGCTAATAAAGCCGATTCATTTACCAAATTAGCTAAATCTGCACCAGAAAAACCAGGTGTACCTCTCGCAATAGTTCTCAAATTAACATCCGGTGCCATTTTTATTTTTTTAACATGAACTTTTAAAATTTTTTCTCGTCCAATTATGTCAGGATTGGATACAACTACTTGTCTATCAAACCTACCTGGTCTTAATAAAGCAGGATCTAATACATCTGGTCTGTTTGTTGCAGCAATAATTATTACTCCTTCATTAGTATCAAAACCATCCATCTCAACTAAAAGCTGGTTAAGAGTCTGCTCTCGTTCATCGTTTCCACCACCTAGACCAGCACCTCTACTTCTTCCAACAGCATCAATTTCATCTATGAAAATTATACAAGGGGAATTTTTTTTTCCTTGTTCAAACATATCTCTGACTCTAGAAGCACCAACTCCTACAAACATTTCAACGAAATCTGAACCTGAGATCGTAAAAAATGGTACTCCAGCTTCACCTGCTATGGCTCTAGCTAATAAAGTTTTTCCAGTGCCTGGTGGACCGACTAATAAAGCGCCTCTAGGTATTTTTCCTCCAAGTCTACTAAATTTTCTTGGATCTTTTAAAAATTCTACAATTTCTTCAACTTCTTCCTTTGCTTCTTCTACACCTGCAACGTCATTAAATGTAACTTTACCCTTAAGCTCATTCATCATTTTTGCTTTTGATCTTCCAAAACCCATAGCTCCACCTTTACCGCCTTGCATTTGTCTCATGAAAAAGATCCAAACAGCAATTAATAACAACATAGGAAACCATGAAAGCAGGACACCAAATAATGATGGCATTTTTTCTTCAATAGGTGCAGCTGAAATACTCACTCCTTTTTCAGAAAGTTTTTCAATTAAATTTGGATCGTTAGGAGAATAAGTTGTAAATGAGTTTCCATTTGAATACACACCTTTAATATTGTTACCTTGGATTTCTACTTTTAATACTTCTCCATTTTCAACAGATGTCAAGAATTCTGAGAATATAACCTTGTCCCCACCTCTAATATTTGTTTGGGGATTTTTAAACATATTATAAAGACCAATAGTTAAAAAAACTATGATAGCCCACATTGCAATGTTTTTCATATTCATAGGCTTAAAATAAGAATTATTATCAATTTAACAAGTGGCATTTTGTGTAAAGTGGCATTATTTTAGGGTTCTTTAGATATAATTATTGATTGATTGACCTTTTCAATAATACAACTACCTAATGTAGCTCTATTTAATCGATTATTTTCAACTTCCTGTATAATTTTTTCTAATTTTTTTCCTCTTACAGAATAATATTTTTCACCAATTAATTTTAATAATTCTGAAAAAGCTCTAAAAGTAACCTCTTGGGGTTGGAGAAAAAAATCACTATTTATAACTAATCTTTTTTTATTATTTAAAAAAGAGGTATTTTCTCGTAAATTTTTATCAACGTAAAACTCTATTACTCTGTTTGCATTTTTTAAATTTTTAATCGTTTTTTTTAATTTATTTTTATCTAAACCATCTCTCTCAAGATTTTTCATTAATTTTCTTACTCGAACTCTTTGATATTTTTCATCATAGTTTGTTGGATCTTCTACATAAAAATTAAAAACTTTTTTTGAAATAAAAATTAAATCCTCTTTTTTTATATCAATTAAAGGTCTTAATATGTTCTTTTTTTTTATTGTTGTCTTTATGTCTAGAGATGTGAGACCTTTTATTCCACTACCCCTCAGAAGTCTTATAAAAAAATTTTCAATTAAATCATCCTCGTGATGCCCCATTAAAATATCTTTGATCTTTAATTGATTACATTTCTTGAAAAGTATTTCATATCTTTTTGTCCTAGCAATTGACTGAATGCTTTTCTTTGGTTTCTTTCCTTTCCAAGTTAATATTTCTGAATTTATAAAGTTTTTTTTAAGCAAATTTAAAACGAATTTAGCCTCTTTTGTAGACTCAGGTCTAAGTTTATGGTCGATAATATAAAACTTTGATTTTAAATTTTTTTTAATTGCATAAATTTTAGATAAAAAAGCTAAAGCAAGACTATCTGGACCACCTGAAACTGCAACTGCAAAACTTTCATCTAAATTTAAAGAGATCTCAAATTTTTTATAAATCTTATTTATTCTTTTATTATTTAAGTTATCTCTTAAAAATTTAGGAATTTTGGTTGTTGCATTCGAATTTCTGAGACTCATATTTAGCTTTTTGTATCACAGATTGGTTTGCCTCTGGATATTGTTCTTCAACACCATTGATCATTTTGCAACCTTGATCTTTTTCTCCAATTTGTACCATTGATACACCAAGCTTTAATAAGTTTATAGGTGCTTTTTCACCTTTAGGGTATCTCTGATAACCTTCCAAATATGCTGAGGCTGCATCCGTATACAATTGTCGTATCCTAAAAGTTTCTGCATACCAATATTGAGCATTCCCAGCTAGATTATGTTCAGGATTTGTGTCAACGAACTCTCTGAATGCTCTTTCAGCAGTTGAATAATCACCAACTTTTAAAAAACTTGTAGCAAACTGATATTGTTTATCTGGGGTCTCATTTGGAAGAATTTTTTCTTCAGCTTGAAAAGTTTCAGTTACTACTAAAGCTGTTGAGTCTACAGAATTTGTTTTTTGTGATGTTTCATTTGTCGCTGTATCTTTATATGATATCGATCCCAAATCTTGAGGTTGAGAACTTCCGGGTAAAACTTCCATTTGCTCATTATTTGTTTTTTTTGTTAATTTATTTGTAGTTGCATCAGAAGAAACAACATTTTCTAAGTCCTGAAATCTTATTTGATTATCTGCTTGCACTTTTGACATCCTGTTGGATAGTTTGTCTAACTTAAAATTTATTTCCTCAAACTTATTTGTAAGTTCCTGAAATTGATTTTCAATTTCTGAAAGTTTTAATAAATGTCTTGTAAGAACATCTTCTGAATTATTATCTAAATTTGAATTTAAATTTACAGAGCTATCACTATTTAATTCTATTGATCCTGAGTATACTGCTTTTTCTAGTGTCTTTATATCTTTCTGAAGTTGATCTAATATTTCATAAATATTATGATTGTCAGCATAAGAATAAGTTATCAAAAAAAAATTACTTAAACAAAGTGTAATAATTTTAAATTTTCTTAAAATGTGTCGCATCAAAATAATCTTATGATTAAAATAATGGCAAAAAAAAGACCCTTAACTAATTGAATTAATTAAGGGTCTTAAATTTTTTAAAATTAATTTGCTTTTACTGTAACAGATCTTCTGTTTTTTGACCAAGCCAAAGGATTAGAACCAGAGTCAACTGGTCTTTCTTTTCCATAACTTAGAACTGAAATTCTGTTAGAGGAAATTCCATAAGTCATTAAATAATCTTTAGCAGCATTAGCTCTTCTTTCACCTAACGCTAAGTTATACTCTCTTGTTCCTCTTTCGTCAGCATGTCCCTCAAGTACGATTGTAATATCAGAATTTTTTCTTAACCATGCCGCTTGTTTTCTTAAAGTTTCTCTTGATGCAGTAGTCAAAACCGACTCATTAGTTGCAAAGAAAACTCTGTCAGGAACACCTGAAGCTAAATATTCAACTGTATCAGTTCCAGTGTAAACATCCCCTTGCATTTGTCCTGTAGATTTTTTTGATGTTGCGCAAGCAGACAACACTAAACATGCAAATAATACTAAAAAAGTGTTCTTTAAAATTTTGTTTAATTTCATTAATGCTCCTTGGTCAATATTTCTTTTAACTAACTTTTTCACAACTAATTAAATGTTTCAAGGTAAAAAATCAACATATTTTAAGTTAATTACTTAATAAAGATGACCATGATGGGTCTGATGCATCAGTTGGGGTATCTACAAGCCTTTCATTGTAGCCTGTTAAATCAATTGACCACAATTTAGCAGAAAAACCCTCTCCTTTATCATCAGTTTTAGTCTCTCTATAAAAAATTAAAACTCGTCCATTAGGCGACCAGGAAGGAGCTTCTTGATAAAAATTTTCTGTCAACAATCTCTCACCAGATCCATCAGTTCGCATTACACCGATGTAGAATTTACCTTTATGTAATTTTGTAAAAGCGATTAAATCCCCTCTTGGAGACCAAACAGGAGTACCATATAAACCATTTCCAAAAGAAATTCTTTTAACATTGCTACCATCACTTTTCATGACATAAATTTGTTGGTACCCACTTCTGTCAGAGTTAAAACAAATAAATTTTCCATCCGGGGAATAAGATGGTGAAGTATCTATAGAGGGATGATTGGTAATTTTCTCTACAATTCTATTTTCTAAATCCATCGTATAAATATCTGAATTTCCATCCTTAGCAAAACTCATTATAATTTTTTTTCCATCTGGAGAAAATCTAGGAGCAAAAGTCATTCCTGGAAAATCACCTACCACTTCTTGAATACCTGTTTCTATATCAAGAAGATAAACTCTAGGTAAATTTCTAAAGTAAGATAAATATGTAACCATTTGACTTGTAGGATTAAATCTTGGTGTCAAAACAAGTTCATTTCCTAAAGTTAAAAATTTATTATTTGCACCATCTTGATCCATGATAGCTAATTTTTTAATTCTTTTTGTTTTTGGCCCCTCTTCTGCAACATAGATTATCCTCGTATCAAAATAACCTTTTTCTCCAGTTAATCTCTCATAAACTTTATCTGTAATTATATGTCCAACACGTCTCCAGTTATTTGGAACTGTCGTAAATGCGAGAGCCATCATCTCTTTACCAGCCAGCACATCCCATAATCTAAATTCAACTCTAAGTTTATCATCAACATTTTTTACTTTACCTGTGATTAAAGCTTGGGCTTTAATTAAATTCCAATCCTCGAAACGCGGTTTAAGATGAGCAATATCAGGCGCTTGTAGAAAAGCATTTTTATCTAATGGATTAAAAAGACCTGAAGTTTTTAAATTTTTTTCGATAACTTTAGAAATTTCTGATCCAATATCTTTTTTTTTTAAAGTTTTCTCAAAACTCTTTTTTGATTCATCATCAATTGATAATGGTGACACTGCAATAGGGAGTGGATTCAAATTACCTCGTGTAATATCAACCTCAATTAAACCTAATGCATTAGTAGGTACTATAAATATAAAAAATAAAATAATCAGATTTCTCATAAAAATATTCTATCCCTCTAACATTTCTCTTGCATCAAAATTTAATTGTAATTCTTTCCATCTCTCATATCCAGTTGTAGGAACTCTTAAGGGCTGGCATAATTTTATTGCTCTTAAAGCACTTTCCGCTAAAACCTTATAAAAACCTTGACCAGGTTTATTCATTCTTGCATGATCCAAAATCTCTGACTCTTGAATTGTTCCATCTGGATTCAGTTGAAGTTTAATTCTTACTAATAAATTTTCATTATAAGGCAGACCCAGAGGAATACTCCAACAACCAAATATTTGAGCTTTTAAAGCATCCTCTTCGCTTAAAGATAAACCTGCGTTCTCAACATTTTTTTTTTGATCTTGTGTAATTTTGTTATTTTTTTTGATCGTTTCAGCACTTTCAACTTTAGATTTATCAATTAAGGCTGCAATATTATTTGGATCGAATAACTCTTTTTTTTCAAATTCAGAAACTTGCTTAACCTCATTGTCAATTTTTTCTGGATTTTGTTTATCTTCTTTTATTTTCTCAACCTTTTTAGGCTTATCATCTGGTAATGGAACTGCATCTGGTTTAATTTTTTTTACTTTTTTTGGGGGAGCTTGTTCAGATACTAACTTTTTTTCTTTCTCTTTAATTTTTTCTATAATTTTTTTTGCCTTCGGTGCGTAAGGAATATTGGTTTTATCTGTGATCTGTATTAATTCTACAGATACTATCGGGGGAAGATCAATTGGTTTTTTAGCTAAGAAAGGTAAACTAAAAGCTGTAATCATTATTAAAACTAGATGTGATACAGAAGATATAATAATACTTCTATTCACTACTTACCTTTCTTTGTATGGTTCAGATATAAGAGCTACTTTGGTGAAACCAGACCCAGATAGTAAGCCCATAATTTCTAATACTCTTCCATAATTAATTGTTTTATCACCCCTTACATAAATTCTTGTATCAGTTCTATTTTTTGAAACCGCTAAGACTTTTGCTATTATTTTTTCATATTCAACTTTTGATTCTTGAATATAAATTTCACCTTTAGAGTTTATTGTCAAAGTTAGTGGTTCAGCTTCCTCAGGAAGAGAGTCGGCAGAACTTTCTGGTAAATCAACCTGAACTCCTACGGTTAACAAAGGGGCAGTAACCATAAAAATAATTAAAAGCACCAACATTACATCCACAAATGGTGTTACATTTATTTCACTCATTGGTTCTTTTGATGAACGATTTAATTTAAAAGCCATTTTAGATAATCGTTAAAAATCTTTTTGAGAAATTTTCTAATTTTTGGGAATACTTAATTGAGTCATTATTAAATTTATTATATGCAACAACCGCAGGTATTGCTGCTAGTAGACCTAATGCAGTTGCGAAAAGTGCTTCAGCTATTCCAGGTGCAACAATTGCCAAACTCGTATTTCTTGAAATTGCGATAGATTGAAAAGAGTTCATGATTCCCCAAACTGTTCCGAATAAGCCTATGAATGGAGCTGTTGATCCAACTGTTGCTAAAAAAGTAAAACCTTTAGTGATTTTTGATATTTGTTTTTCAATACCCGTCTCCAACATTGTAGTCATCCTATTATTTAAATCTGTTCTAGATCTTCTCTTCAATAAGTTTTGCATCGCATCTTTAAATATTAAAGCCATCGGATCTTGAACGTTTGCTGGTAAATTATTATAAAAGGTTTCTGCAGATTTAGAATTCCAAAACTTTGCTTCAAACTCTTCAGTAGATTGATTTATTTTTTTAAACAATCTATATTTTTCAATTATTACTGCCCATGAATATATAGAACAAGCTATTAACATTATAATCACTGACTTAACAACTATGTCAGCTCTAATAAATAAATTTATTAAAGAAAAATCAGCACTTGAGGCTAACCCAACTGCTTGCGACGTGATATCAGCTTCCATATCGTCTTCTCACACTTAAATGTGTCATGATTTTGTCTTAATATTTAAAGCTATTCGTCAATTTTGTAAGTTTCATGATAAAAACTTGCTATCAAAATTGCATCAGCTTTATTTGAGTCTTTCTTTCTTGATAATTGAGATGAAAAAGAAGGAAATATTTCTATTGCTCTTGTCCTGCTGGCATCTTTCTCAGAATTTAAAAGATTAAAATATTTTTTCCATTTTGTGGGCCTTACAAAGTACATGGGTAATTGCATCGCGGTACAAATACCCTTTAAAATTCCAAACGATTGTCCAAAATTAAACATACTAGTAACGCCTTGGCCAGGCATTGCAGAAACATGTTCAATCACAACTCTAATTTGATTTTTTTCAAATTGTTTAATTCTTTTGGTAATTTCATTATAAACTTGGGAGCCATTTACTTGTTTCTTATTTTTTTTACCATCTGTCATTATAGGCATTTCAATAACGTCAAGAATTTTTCCATTATCAAAAAAACAAATTGAACCAGAAATTCCAGGATCTATACCTATTATTAACATAATTTAATTTACAAATTCAGCATTAGAATAAACATTTTGTACATCATCATTGTCTTCGAGTAATTCAAAGAAATTTATTAAATCTTCATTTTTTTCTTTAGAAATTTTTACACTATTAAGTGGCACCCATTCAATTTCTGTTGATATGAAATTAATAATTTCTTTTTCTAATTCTTTCTTAACATTATAAATTTCACTAACAGGACATTGTATTTCGTGAAAATCATTTTCCGATTTACATTCATCAGCTCCAGCATTAGTGGCTAGCTCAAAAATTTGATCATCTGAGACTTCTTTTTTATCGATCTTTATTATACCTAATTGATTAAAATTATGAGAGGCAGAACCCTGAGTTCCTAGATTGCCACCTGCTTTTTGAAAAATTGTTCTAATACTGGACGCTGTTCTATTTTTATTATCTGTTAATGCTTCTATTATCACCGCTACTTTTTCTGGTCCAAAGCCCTCATATCTTAAATTTTCAAAATTTGACTCAGTATTAACTGAAGATTTATCAATTGCTCTTTCAATATTTTCTTTTGGCATATTTGCTGATCTTGCAGCTTGAATCGCAGATCTTAATCTTGGATTCATTGCTGGATCTTTATCTCCAAGTTTTGCTGCAACAGTAATTTCTTTCGACAACTTTGAAAAAATTTTAGATCTTTGCTTATCGGCTTTACCTTTTTTATGTTTTATTCCTGCCCAATGAGAATGTCCTGCCATAAACTAATTAAGTATTCTTTAGCTGACCTCCAAAAACATAGCTTTCAATTTTATTTGCTAAACCAGTTTTTATATCACAATCAACAATTACTCCACTTAAAGTAGCATCACCAGTTGCTGGAAAATGTTTGGTAGACTCTTTTTTCATAAATCTGTTCAAAGAGTTATCTTTATTCATACCAATAACCGAGTCATAATCACCACACATACCTGCATCTGTTTGATAAGCTGTCCCATTTTTCAAAATTCTTGCATCATTTGTTGGAATGTGTGTGTGTGTTCCAACTACTAAAGTAGCTTTACCATCAAAAAAATATCCTATTGCATTTTTTTCACTAGTAATTTCTCCATGAAAATCAACAACTAGAAAATCATAATCCTCTTTTAATTTGTGCTCTTTTAAAAATTTTTCTGAAATCTCAAATACGTCATCGCATTTTTTCATAAAAACATTTCCCATTAAATTTAAAACACCAATTTTTACATTTTTTTCATTTTGAAAAACTTCAAATCCTTTACCTGGTGCTGGCTCAAATAAATTTTTTGGGCGAAGTAACCTATTTTCATTATCGATAAATTTCATAATATCTTTTTGATCCCAAACATGATTACCAGTAGTAATGACATCAACACCACATTTAAAAAAATCCTCACAAATTTCTTTTGTTAATCCAACTCCTGCCTCAGCTGCATTTTCTCCATTGACGATTACAAAATCAATTTTATTCAATTCTTTTTGGCTTAAAAGATTATTCAATATTTTCGAACAACCTGAGTTCCCTACCACATCTCCTAAAAATAAAATTCTCATATAAAATTTTAATCTGTTACAATAAAATCCAGTTTCATATCATATTTGTTAGCTGGTATTTTTTTTACTTTTTGAAAAGAATAAGCCAATCCAATTAATATAATTTTTTTGTTTTTTTTTACCTTCTTAATATACCTATCGTAATAACCACCTCCATAACCTATTCTATTTAAATGATTATCAAAAGCTACAAGTGGTACTAAAAGAATACTCGGATAGACAATTTGATCTGATGAAGGTTCAGGTATTCCATATTTATTTATTGATAAAGGCTCTTTTGTTGACCAGTATAAAAAATCCATTTGATTATTTTTTTTAATTTTTGGCAATGATATTTGATAACCAAGTTTTTCAAGTTTATTTAGAATTTGAATTGAATCAACTTCATGATTATATGGATAATAACCACCAATTATTTTTTTGTTTACTTTTTCTTTTTTTAAAATTTTTACAATATTGCTAAATTTTATGACTAAATTTTTATTGTTATTTAGTTTTCTTGCTTTTAATAATTTTTTTCTGATCTCAGATTTATTCACTAGAATTTTACTTAGAAATATTTTCTAAATTTGCTTTTTCAACAAAACTTGAAATTTCATCAGCAGCTTCGTCAATTAACTTCTCATAACTCTTTTGATTTATTTCAATTTCATTTTTTAATTTAAGGTGATCTTTATTAAGTGAGTTTATTTCCAGCTCTTTCTTATCTCTATACTCATAAATTAAAGTTTTAAGCTCTTTAAATTTATTTGAGAGATCTCTCAACTCATTCTTTTTTTGATCTACTTTTTTTTTAGTTTCATAATATTCATCCATTACTTTAACAGCTGTGATTAACAGAAGTTTATTCTCTCCAAGATTTCCAAGCTCATTTTTAAGATTATTAAATTTCTGATTGATTTGAATTAATAATTCTTCAAGATGCTCTTCCTGGCCGTCCTCACAAGACAACAAAAATTCTTTCCCGTTAAACTTAATACTTACGTTTGCCATTTATCTATCTCATCTAACAAAATATCTGTTTCTTGATTTAATTCATCAATTTTTTCGGAAAACTCAATCTGTTTTTTTTGTTCAGCTTTTTCTTGATTTTGTAATTCGTCTAATTTTTTACTTAAACTATTATAATCATTAATTAAACTTTTATATTTTTCTTCTATTTCTTGCTTTTCAATTTCTAATTGATTTTTTTGACTACTTATATTCTCTATATTTTTTTTAACGTCAGGGTTTTTTAAGTTCAAATTTTTTAATTTTGCTAAAGCTAAATTTAATTTTTTTTCTTTTTCGATCACAGAATTCATATATATATAATTATATTATTAAATAGAATCTTCTTAGTCTAGGCAGGATAATTAATTGAGTAAACTTTATAAAGAATTAGCGAATTGTATCAGATTTTTGTCTATAGATGCTGTCGAAAAAGCTAATTCTGGGCATCCAGGTATGCCAATGGGAATGGCTGATGTTGCAACTGTTCTTTTTAAGGATTTCTTAAAATTTAATCCAAAAAATCCGAATTGGATTAATAGAGATAGATTTGTTCTGTCAGCAGGACATGGTTCTATGCTACTTTACTCGCTTCTCTATCTGACTGGTTATAAAAGTATTTCTTTAAGACAAATTAAAAAATTTAGACAACTTAATTCAATATGTGCAGGCCACCCCGAATATCATCCAAGCACTGGCATAGAAACTACAACAGGGCCTTTAGGACAGGGAATATCTAATGCAGTTGGTTTTGCAATCTCGGAAGAAATTTTAAAAAAAAGATTGGGAAAAAAAATTATCAATCATAAAACTTACGTTTTAGCGGGTGATGGCTGCTTGATGGAGGGAATAAGCCATGAAGCTTTAAGTCTTGCTGGACACCTGAAACTTAAAAACCTGATATTACTTTTTGATAACAATTCAATTTCAATAGATGGTCCAACTAGCTTAGCAGTCTCTGATGATCATGAAAAAAGGTTTAAAAGCTATGGGTGGAACTATTTAAAAATTAATGGACATAATTTTAAAGAAATAACAAAGGCTCTTGAAAAAGCACAAAAATCAAAAAAACCTATAGCAATCTCTTGTAAAACTACGATTGGATACGGATCCCCAAATAAAGGTGGTAAAGCCTCATCTCATGGCAGTCCATTAGGTGAAGATGAAATAAGATTAGTCAGAAAAAAATTGAACTGGCCACACAATACTTTTGAAATTCCAAAAAACTTAATGGATCAATGGAGATCAATCGGTAAAAAAGCATCAATAAAAGCTAATAAGAATAAAAAAAAATTTTCACTAAAATTTAATAAAAATACTATCAATGCAGAAATAGAAAAAGTAAAATCAGACTACTTAAAAAAATTACAACCAATAGCTACTAGAAAATGTTCAGAAAAATTTTTGGAAATTGCATCCAAACTTCCAAACTTAATTGGTGGATCAGCAGATTTAGCAGGATCCAATAATACCAAAACCAAAAATCATAAAATTATTCAATCAAATGATTTTTCCGGAAATTATATCCATTTTGGAGTTAGAGAACATGCGATGTGTGGTATTATGAATGGTATCTCACTTCATAGTGAGCTTGTTCCTTATGGTGGAACTTTTTTAATATTTAGCGACTACTGTAAACCATCAATAAGACTAGCTGCCATGATGAAACAAAAAGTTATTTTTGTTTTTACACATGATTCGATTGGTCTTGGAGAAGATGGACCAACCCATCAACCAATAGAACAATTGACAAGTTTACGATCAATACCAAATTTGAATATTTTTAGACCCTCTGACTTAATAGAAACTTTTGAGTGTTGGCAATTGGCATTAAATAGCAAAAGTTCTCCAAGCGTAATAGCCCTAACAAGACAAAGCTTAAATCCAGTTCGTACAAAAAAATCAACAAAAAATTTGTCTTTAGCAGGCGCTTATGAAGTTTTAAGAACGAGTAATAAAATAAGTGCAACTATTATAGCAACAGGATCTGAAACTAGTCTTGCAATAGACGTTAGTCATAAATTAGCCACAGATGGCATTTACTCAAAAGTAATATCAATGCCTTGCCAGGAATTATTTGATCAACAAACTGAAATCTACAAAAATAAAATTTTAAATGAAACTAAGCTTGTAGTTTCTATAGAGGCCTCTGAAACTGGTTATTGGAAAAAATATACTGGCAGCAAAGGACTTAATTTTGGAATTGATGATTTTGGAAAAAGTGCTCCTTATAAAGATATATATAATCACTTTGGATTAAGCTCAGAGGTAATAGTAAAAAAAATTAAAAAAAGATTATGACAGTCAAAATTGGAATAAATGGAATGGGTAGAATTGGAAGAATGATTGTTCGATCAATTATCGAGAATAAAAATAAAAATATAGAAATTAAATACATCAATAATAGAACTAATTCTGAAACATGTTCATCTCTATTAAAATATGACTCTATTCACGGAAAATTTAATGCAGAAATAGATTTTGATGAAAATCATATTATTATCAACAAAGATAAAATTTTATTTGGCCAAGAAACAAATTTAAATGATATTAATTGGAATAAATATGGAGTGGATTATGTTTTAGAGTGTACAGGTAAATTTAACTCTAAAGAAAAATTACTAGCACATATTAATAATGGTGCAAAAAGAGTTATTGTCTCTGCTCCGTGTAAAGATGCTGACAAAACTATTGTATATGGAGTAAATGAGACTGAATTAAAAAAAGAGGATAAGATTATATCTGCTGCTTCTTGCACAACAAATTGTCTTGCCCCTGTAGCCCATGTTTTAAACGAAAATTTCGAAATTGAAAAAGGGTTCATGACCACAATTCACTCCTTTACAAGTGACCAAAGAATATTAGATAATTCTCATAAAGACCCAAGAAGAGCTAGATCGGCAAGCCAGTCTATTGTGCCAACCTCAACAGGTGCATCAAAAGCAATTGGTGAGATTATACCTTCCCTTAAAGGTAAATTAGAAGGTGTGGCTATGAGAGTCCCTACGCCTAATGTTTCATTGATTGAACTAGTCTTTTGCACAAAAAAAAACATTACAATTGATAAAATTAATTTAGCATTTCAAAATTTTAGCAAAGAAAATAAAATTCTTGAAACTACAAAAGAAAAACTTGTTTCAATCGACTTTAATCATAATCCTGCTTCTTCAATAGTAGACGAAAGCTTAACAAAAGTGGTGAGTAAAAATATGGGTAAAATTTCAGCCTGGTATGATAACGAATGGGGTTTCTCAAATAGAATGTGTGATATTGTAGAATATCTTCATAAGAATTCTTAATGAACAATATTAAAGATTGTGCAAATCTTAGTAGTAAGAGAGTTTTATTAAGATTAGACCTAAACGTCCCTTTGAAAAATGGTGACATTGTCGACGAAACCAGAATAATTAAGATTATACCTATCATCGAATTTTTAAGAAAAAGAAATGCAAAAATTTTAATAATTTCTCATGTCGGACGCCCTAAAGGCAAATTTAATAAAGATCTCTCTCTTAAACCAATTTGTGATTTCTTAGAAAAAAAGATACAAACTAAAGTCAACTTTATAAGTGAGGACATTTTAAAAATCAAAAGAGATGATTTATTTAAAGAGCCTGAGGAGAAAGTTGTCTTTTTTGAAAACATAAGATTTTATGCAGCAGAAGAAAATAATGAGTCAAATTTTTCAAAACACCTAGCTAGTTTTGCAGATTTGTTCGTAAATGATGCTTTTTCTTGCTCACATAGAACACATGCCTCAGTGTGCAAAATTACAGAATTTCTGCCATCATTTGCTGGATTACAATTTGAGACTGAGGTAAATGCTTTAAAAAAAGTTACTATTGAAATCAAAAAACCAATTACTTGTATTATTGGTGGATCAAAAATTTCTACAAAAATAGACATAATCAAAAATTTAATACCTAAATTTAATAACATAATCTTTGTGGGAGGTATGGCTAACAATATTCTGAGCTTCAAAGGTAATAAAATTGGAAAATCAATTAGTGAGGAAAATTGTGAGAGTATAATACAAGAAATTTTTGAAATTTCAAAAAATGCACTCTGTGAAGTTACTTATCCAGAAGATGTTTTAATAGGCAAAAGTGCAGATGACGATGCTCAGATAAAAGATCTCAAGGACATAACAGATGATGATTTAATCTTAGACGTGGGACCTAAAACACTTAAAAGAATAAAAAATATAATTGAAAATAGCGAAACAGTTCTTTGGAATGGTCCTGCTGGTTATTTTGAAAACCCAAATTTTGCTAAAGGTAGCATTGAGATTGCAAAAACAATTATCAAAAAAAATAAAAGTGACTCAATTTTTTCTGTAGTTGGTGGAGGAGATACTGTGGCGGTTGTTAATCAGCTAAATGCAATTAAAGATTTTAATTTTGTTTCAACTGCTGGTGGTGCTTTTTTAGAATATCTTGAAGGAAAAGAACTTCCTGGTATAAAAGCCCTAAAATAAAATGTCAGAACTATATAATACAGCATTAAAAATTTTAGGAAACGGTAAAGGAATTTTAGCTGCAGATGAAAGTACTGCAACAATGACCAAAAGATTAGATAGTGTAAATGTTCCCTCAACCCCAGAAAACAGATTGTTGTTCAGAGAAACGCTTTTTAGCTCATCCTCAATGAAAGATTGTATTGGAGGTGTAATTCTTTATGATGAAACAATTAAACAAACATCATCCAAAAAAAATACAATTCCAGAATTAATTTCAGATACAGGATCAATGCCAGGTATCAAAGTAGACACTGGAGCAAAAATTTTAGCTGGCTCACCAGATGAAAAAATTACTGAGGGTCTTGATGGATTAAGGGAAAGATTAAAAGAATATTACAAATTAGGTGCAAAATTTACTAAATGGAGAGGTGTTTATAATATAACTAAAAGTTATCCAAGCAAACTCTCAATACACTCTAATGCACATGCATTAGCGAGATATTCCGCTCTAGTTCAAGAGTGCGATATGGTTCCAATAGTTGAGCCTGAGGTTTTAATGGATGGTGATCATTCTGCTAAAGAGTGTTTGGAAAAAACTTCTGAAGTTATAAAAGAATGCTTTGAAGAACTAATAATACATAAAGTAGATTTGAAGGGAATTATACTCAAACCTAATATGATTTTAGCAGGAAACAGATCTAAAGAAAAAATTACTAATGAGGAAGTGGCAAAATTAACTTTAGAATGTTTAAAATCCTCAGTACCCTCAGAAGTACCAGGTATAGCTTTCCTGTCTGGAGGTCAATCCGAAATAGAGGCGACTGAAAATTTAAATTTAATTAACAAATATAATGATAGCAGCTTTATAATGAGCTATTCCTACGGGAGGGCTCTTCAACAAGGTGCCTTAAAGTACTGGTCAAAAGATATTAAGAATATTGAGGGTACTCAGCAGATTTTTAACCACCGAGCCAAAATGAATACATTGGCTGCTCAAGGAAAATGGTCAAGAGATCTTGAGATATAATAAAAAAAGATTTATTTACCTAATATCACCACCTAAAATCGAAAAAAATTTTTTTAAAGATTTAAATGAAGTATTAAAACAAAAAAAAATAAGTTTTTTTCAACTACGGCTTAAAAAAGATAGTTTCAAAAAAAAATTAATAATTGGGCGTAAAATTCAAAAGATATGTAAAAAATTTAAGGTAAAATTTATAATTAACGATGACGTATACCTCGCAAAAAAATTAAATGCCGATGGGTGCCATCTTGGTCAAAATGATATGAAAATAAGAGAAGCAAGAAAATTAATCAGAAATAAAATAATTGGAATTACATGTCATAATTCAATTAAACTCGCAAAAATTGCAATAAAAAATAAAGCTGACTATTTAGCTTTTGGAGCTTTTAATTCATCTAAAACAAAAAAAGTTAAATATAAAGCATCAATAAGTTTACTTAAAAAAGCTCAAAAGATCACAAACACTCCAATTGTTGTCATCGGTGGTATTAACTTTAATAATTATAAAAATCTTTTGTTGAATAATGCAAACTTTTTAGCTATTTCAGGCTACGTTTGGAAAAATAAAAAACTTAAACCAAAAAATGCGATAAAAAAATTAATATGAAAATAAATGCAGGTGAAATTAGAGTAGGCATGTTGCTAGAATATAAAAATGATTTGTGGCAGGTGTTGAAAACACAGCATGTTAAACCTGGAAAAGGTGGAGCATTTGCTCAAGTGGAGATGAAGAGTGTAAACAAAAATACCAAACTTAATGAAAGATTTAGATCAAATGAAACAATTGAAAAGGCCTCATTAGAGGAAACTAATTTTACATTTTCATATGAGGATCAAGAAAAGTACTTTTTTATTAATCCAAAAACCTTTGAACAAATAGAAATTCAAAAAAGTCTAATTAGTGAAAAAGGGAAGTTATTGACTGAAAATCTTGAGGTAACAATAAGTTTTTATAATGACAACCCAATTTCTGTAGATTTACCGAACCAGGTAACTTGTAAAATTGAAACCACAGACGCTGCACTAAAAGGTCAAACTGTTTCATCATCTTATAAACCTGCAGTTTTAGAAAATGGATTAAGTATTCAGGTACCACCATTTATTGAAACGGGGGATAATGTTGTCATAGATACCAGAAATTTAGAATATATCAAAAAAATTTAATTTATGAATTCAATATCTGCAAATCTCAATGTGATGATAAAGGCATGTGAAAAAGCATCTAAAATTTTAATAAGAGATTTTGGTGAATTAGAGAAGTTACAAGTATCCAAAAAAGGACCAAGAGATTTTGTAACTAATTCTGATGTTAAGGCAGAAAAAATAATTATAGAGGAGCTTAAAAAAGCAAGACCACACTATTCAATCATTAGTGAAGAAAATGGTATTGAAATGAATAAGGACACCTCTAATTCATGGATAATTGATCCTATTGATGGAACAATTAATTTTTTACATGGAATACCACATTTTGCAATTTCCATTGCCTTGAAATCAGACGATGAGATTATATGTGGATTGATTTTTGATCCTATTAAAGATGAAATGTTTTATGCTGAAAAGAATAATGGAGCTTTTTTTAATAATCAGCGAATACGTGTCTCAAAAAAAAATAATTTAGATGAATGTTTATTCGCTATTGGAAAAATGAAAAAAGAACCTGACTTAACCTATAGAAGAACTGGTTGTGCTTCACTAGATATTGCCTATGTGGCTTCAGGTAGACTGGATGGATATGTGCAAGAAAACGCAAAATTATGGGATATTGCAGCTGGAATAATTATTGTTAAAGAAGCTGGTGGAATAATTAATGAAATTAATCTTGATGACATTAAAAACATAAAAGTTTTAGCATCATCAGAAGAAATTCACTCTAAATTTCTTGAAAAATTAGCTAACTTTTAATTGTTTTAAAAATTTCTTTTGCTATAAATCTCGTGATGAAAAAAAAAATACATCCAAACTACCATACTATAAAAGTTGAAATGACTGATGGATCCAAATTCGAGACTAGATCCACTTGGGGAGCAGAGGGTGATGTCCTTAAATTGGAAATTGATCCAAAATCACATTCTGCCTGGACAGGTGGGAAACAAAAGTTACTAGATAAAGGTAGAATAAGTAAATTCAACAAAAAATTTCAAAATTTCAGATCAGAAAATAAAAGTTAATGACAAATACTCCTCTAATGCCTATGGCAACAGCTGTGTGGCTTGTAGAAAATACAACACTCACTTTCAAACAGATAGCTGATTTTTGTAAATTACATGAAGTAGAGGTGCAAGGGATAGCTGATGGTGAGGTCGCAAAAGGAATTAAAGCTTACAATCCAATAATCTCAGGACAACTCTCAAGAGAGGAAATTGAATTATCTTCAAAAGATCAATCAAGACCTTTGGAAATAAAGAATACTGACATTGAAATATCAAATTCAGAGAAAAAAATTAAAAAATATGTTCCTCTTTCAAAAAGGCAAGACAAACCAGACTCAGCATTATGGCTGATTAAAAATCACAATATTTTAAAAGACTCACAAATTGCAAAACTCGTTGGTGTAACCAAAAATTCTGTAACTTCAATAAGAAATAAAAGTTATTGGAATTATAATAATTTAAACCCAAAAGACCCCGTTGCTTTAAATTTATTTACTCAAAAAGATTTAGTTCAAGCATTAGAAAAAGCTGAAAGACGAATTAAAAGAGAAAAAAAACAAAAAGAGAAACAAAACCAATCAATATAATCCTTTATTGTGAATAAATTTGATAGACATAAAAATATAAAAATGTTAACTACACATTTTTTTGGAGGTATTTATTAAAATAGAAGTTAAAGATAATAATGTTGAACAAGCTCTAAGAGTTTTAAAAAGAAAACTTCAGAGAGACGGTTTTTTTAAGGTTATAAAGTTAAAAAATACTTATGAAAAACCATCTGAGAAGAAAAAAAGAATACTTCAAGAAAATATTAAGAGAGTTAAAAAACTTAACAAATTAAAAAATAGAATTTAAGTATATCGCGGGGTGGAGCAGTCTGGTAGCTCGTCAGGCTCATAACCTGAAGGTCGACGGTTCAAATCCGTCCCCCGCAACCAAATATCTTATAGTTTAAATTTAGACTTCTTACTATCAATCAAAAAATTCTTAACCGTCTCTCGTGTAAGTTGATCAAAAGATTTTCCAAATTTTTGTATTTTTTCAATAATCGATGGTGGTATAGTTATAATATGACAACCTAATTGTTTTGCTTGGATATAATTATAAGGTTCTCTTACACTTGCCCATAAAATTTGAACATTTTTAAAACTTTTTGCAATTTTTATACTTTTAATAAATTCAGGCACTGGATCTTTTCCCGTATCTGCTGCCCTTCCAGCAAAAATAGAAATAATTACTTTTGTTTTTTTATTTATCATTTTTAAAATTTTGGCTGTTTGATTAGCTGTGTAAACAGCAGTAATATTAAGTTTTATATTTCTACCATTTAATTCTTTAATAACTTTACCAGTGAATTTTTTTTTAGAATTTGTAACAGGAACTTTTACATATACATTTTTACCCCACTTATTTATCTTGACACCTTGTTCAATCATTAATTTTGGATTGTCAGCAAAAACCTCAAATGAAATTGGTTTTTTATTACAAACTTTGAGTATTTGTTTTGAATAAGATTTGTAATCTTTAGCTCCTGCTTTTCGCATCAGGCTAGGGTTTGTAGTAAACCCTTTCACAAATTTATTTTTATTAAACTTTTTAATGTTTTTTAAATCAGCGATATCACAAAAAACTTTAATTTTCATTTATCTATAAATTTTTTGTAATATCTTCTGTCATTTTCTTTGCATCAGCAAAAAGCATAAGTGTATTCTCTTTATAGAAAAGATCATTGTCGATACCCGCATACCCAGGTGAAAGACTTCTTTTAACAAACAGAACAGATTTACATTTTTCTACGTCTAATACTGGCATTCCATAAATTGGACTTTGTGGATCAGTTTTTGCAACAGGATTAGTTACATCGTTCGCACCTATTACGAAGGCTACATCTGCATTTGCAAAATCATTATTAATTTCTTCTAATTCAAAAACTTCATCGTAAGGTACATTTGCTTCAGCCAATAATACGTTCATATGACCTGGCATTCTACCTGCAACAGGATGAATAGCATAAGAAACTTTAATATCGTTTTTTTTTAAAGTATCAACCATCTCTCTTAATGCGTGTTGAGCTTGTGCAACAGCCATACCATAACCAGGAACAATTATAACTGATGAAGCATTCTTCATCAAAAATGCAGCATCATCTGCATTTCCACTTTTTACTGGTCTTTGCTCTTTAGATGAAGTACTTGACTTTTCATCACTTGCACCAAAACCACCCAAAATTACGTTAAAAAATGAACGATTCATTCCCTTACACATTATGTAAGATAAAATAGCACCAGATGATCCTACAAGAGCACCTGTAATTATTAATGCTGTATTTTCTAAAGTGAAACCTATACCTGCAGCTGCCCAACCAGAGTAGGAGTTAAGCATAGAAATAACAACCGGCATATCTGCTCCACCAATTGGGATTATCAAAAGAAAACCAATTAAGAACGAGACTGCTAATAATATCCAAAATAAATTTGATGATTGCGTTGAACATAACAAATAAATTAGAGCGATTATTGAAATTAAGATTATAGCGTTTAAAGGGTGCTGACCTTTAAATGTAATTGGTGAACCTGACATAATTCCTTGTAATTTTAAAAAAGCAATTACTGAACCAGAAAATGTAATAGCTCCAACCGCAGCTCCAATTGACATCTCAATTAAACTACCAAGCTTTATTTCTCCTGGTTTTCCTAGATTAAATGCTTCTGGATTTAAAAAAGCAGAAATTGCAACAAAAACCGCTGCAAGACCAACTAAACTATGAAATCCTGCAACTAACTCTGGCATCGCAGTCATTGGTATCTTGTAAGCAATAAAAGCTCCAATTGAACCTCCAACTAAAATAAATATTAAAACATAGACAAATCCACTTGAAAAATTACCAGTAGATAAAAAAGTTACAGTTACAGCTATTATCATTCCAAGAATACCAAAAAAGTTTCCCTGTCTTGATGTTTCTGGAGACGACAGACCTCTCAAAGCTAATATAAAAAGCACACCAGAAACTAAGTAAAAAATTGCTGATAAATTTGCTGATATCATTTTTTATCCTTTTTCTTTTTTTTGTACATTGCAAGCATTCTTTGGGTCACTAAAAAACCACCAAATATGTTTATCGCCGCCAATGCAATGGCTAAAAAACCAAAAATGCTAGAAGTATTAAACACACTATCTGAATTACCAGATAATCCTGCAATTATTGCACCAACAATAATTACAGATGAAATAGCGTTGGTAACAGACATTAAAGGAGTATGTAAAGATGGAGTAACGCTCCAAACAACATAATAACCTACAAATATTGAGAGGATAAATATACTAAGCCTGAATATTAAAGGATCAATTTCCATATTTTATTTAATGATTGTTTTTTCTATTATTTCGTCCTCTAAATTAATATTTAATTTTTTGTTTTCTTTATCAAATAAATTTTCAACGAAATTAAACATATTTTTTGCATATAAGCTAGAAGCAGACATTGGTAGTTTATTTAAAATATTACTTTCACCCATAATTTTAACTCCATTTTTTTCAATAATTTCATCCACTTTAGTCAATGCAGTATTACCACCCTGTATAGCGGCTAAGTCATATATAACAGATCCAGCTTGCATATTATTAATCATATTCTCTTTGATAATCACAGGTGCTTTTTTTCCAGGTATTAATGCAGTACAAATAACAATATCAATTTTTTTTAAAGTTTCAGAAAGTAAATTCTCTTGTTTTTTTTTAAAGTCATCTGAGGCTTCTTTTGCATAACCACCTTCGGTCTCTAAATTTTCAGCACCCTCGACTGTCAAAAATTTTCCACCTAAACTTTCAACTTGTTCCTTTGAGGTCATCCTTACATCTGTAGCAAAAACTATACCTCCCATTCTTTTTGCTGTTGCTATTGCTTGTAATCCAGCAACTCCAGCACCAACAACTAAAATCTTTGCTGCTGGAATCGTACCAGCGGCTGTCATCATCATGGGTATAGCTTTTTCAAAATAAGCAAAGGACTCGATTACTGCTTTATATCCAGCTAAGTTAGCTTGAGAAGATAGGATGTCCATAGATTGAGCTCTAGTTATCCTCGGTAATAATTCTAATGAAAAAAGATTTACTTTATTTTTACTCAGTTTATCTAATTTCTCCTTATTATCATAAGGATTTAAAACACCTACGAGAGTTTTATTTTCTTTGATTAATGAACATTTATCCTCAGGCAATAATCCTAATTGAACAATTATATTTGAGAGATTTATTACTTCATTTTCATCATCAGAAAATTTGACACCTACATTTTTAAATTCTTCATCGGAAATTCCTAAGTGGACGCCATAATTTTTTGATAAATGAACATCAAATCCTATTGAAATATATTTTTTTGCAATTTCAGGAGTAATTGAAATTCTTTTTTCTATTTTTTGATTTTCTAAAACTGATCCAATTTTCATTGAAAAATATTATAGTAAGAACAACGCCATTAACACTAATACTAACACAACTGTGACAGTTCCCCACAATACAAATTTAGTAAAATTATTCCAAGTTTTTTTATGGTTTTCATTATCCATAAAAATTATTTTTGTCTTGCTTTAAATTTTGGGTTAGTTTTATTTATAATGTAAACTCTTCCTCTTCTCCTAACAAGTTTCGAGTTTAAATCCCTTTTCTTTATTGATTTTAATGAACTTTTTATTTTCATAATTCTAAGGTTTTAGCCTGGCAAAGTCCTACTCTTCCATGTCTTAAGACAAAGTACCATCGGCGCTGAAAAGCTTGACTTCCGAGTTCGGAATGGGATCGGGTATTACCTCTTCGCTATAATCACCAGGCGAGGTATTTATACCTAAAGAAAAATTTTAGTCAAAGATAAACTTAAAAATTTCTAATTTTTAATTGAATAGATAATTATTGCTTTTAAAGCGATAAATGCATCTTTTATACCAATTTTTTTTCCTTCCTCATAAGATCTACCATTATATGAAACCGGAACTTCAAAAAATTTATATTTTTTTTTTGATAGTTTAATTGTGACCTCAGGTTCAAATGAAAAAGACTTTTCTTTTAGCGTGATATTTTTTAATGCCGATGTTCTAAAAGCTTTATAACCAGTTTCCATATCAGTAAGATTTAAATTTATAAATAAATTACAAATAAAGGTTAATATTTTATTTGCCAAGTAATGCCAAAAGAAGTGAATTCTTACATATTTTCCTCCTCCTAAAAATCTTGAACCATAAACAACATCTGCATTAGCCTCAAAAAAAGGTGTCAGTAATTTATTATAATCAACAGGGTCATACTCTAAATCAGCATCTTGAATAATTACAATATCTCCTGTGACTGAATTAAGTGCAGTTTGAATTGCTGCACCCTTTCCTAAATTTAATTCATGAAAATAAATCTTTATTTTTCCTTTATCTTTTAAGTTTTCAAGTATTTTGATAGTCCCATCTTTTGAATAATCATCAACAATAATAATTTCATAGTTAAAAATTTTATAATCATTCAAACTTTGTAGAATTTTTTCTAAAATTAACTCAATAGTATTTTTTTCATTGTAACAAGGAATTATTATAGAAAGTTTGAAATTATCTCTTTTAATCATAATTAGTTTTTTATTTTTTTTATAATCAAATATCCATTTTTTTTACTAACACCTAATTCATTATATGAACAAATGAAAGGAGTATTCCAACAAAGTCTTCCTTGCCAACCATTTTTATTATTGTTCTTAATATCGGGATAGTAAACATTTATATGTTCATTACTAATATCTCTATTTTGAATGTAATTATTTTCTACTTTTTGAATTCCAAGAAAAATATTTTCTGTTTTAATTATTCTTAATACATTTTTTGAAACATTAAAAATTAAGAAAACTAAAACGAAGATCAGAAATTTTGTTTTAGAAAACTCCTTTAAACTAAATATATTTATTAATGATAAGAAAACTAAGATTATGAAAATGTGAGTCGCAAATCTTACAACTGGTGAAAAATTCAACCAATAGACTAAGCTTATTATTACAAAAAATAAAAAAATTGTTTTTTTTTTAAATGTTAAATATTTTTCTTTTTTTTTTTTTAAAGTGAAAAGGAAAAATACAATTGGTAAAAAAATGGTTATCAGGTGTTCAATAATTTCAATAGAATTCCTTTTTATCCAAAACAAAAACCATTTAAAATTACTTAAATATTCATCTGGACTAAAATTGTCTTTGACATGATAAAATCCTTTGTTGGTAAGCTCAAGTTGTTTTGATAAATTTAAATAATCTGAATTAAACCAGCTTACATTTAAACACGTCAGATTTGATGGAAATATAAAACATCCAGTATAAACAAATTGTTGGGTAAAATAACATAAACACAAAAAATAAATCAGAAAAAATTTTTTTCTGAAAATATTAAATTTTTGAGTTTTAAAATTTGAGAAATACAAATAAATTGTAAATATCAAAATTGGTATGGTGCTAAATTTGATTAAAACAGAAAAAATAGAATATATAAGATTTAAATAAAAACAAAAGCTTTTTTTAGTCTCGTTAACTTCATAAAATTTAATGAAATAATAAATTCCTAAAACTGAAAAGATTACAGCAGGAATATCAACACCAAATTCTGAAATTCTCGTAAATTTTAACAAAAAATAAAAAACGACTAGAGCCAAATAAAAATCACTAATTTTAATACTTTTTTTTTCTAAAATTTTGTTTAATGAAAAAATTATAAAAATTATAAATAATAAAAAAACAGGTAGTGTTTGAAAATTAAAATTGTTATCTTTTAAAAAAAATATCGGATTCAAGTTTAACCAAATAGAGTTATATACAAAAGGCTTATCTATGTTTGCAAATCCAAATATTATTTTTTCTTCAATTAATGCCAAGGAATATGGAAGATGATAATAACCAAAATCTTCATGATATTTTTGAGAAATAAACATTGGAATAAGAAAAATTATTAAAAACAGATAGAGTAAATTTTTTTTTTTTTTCAAGAAATCAAAACTATTCTTATTTTTATAAAACAAAAAAAGACCTACTAAAAAAACTAGTAAACTTATCAAAAAGTTAATTTTAAAGAAAAAGTGTGTGAAGGTAATTACTAAAGCCACAATTACAAATCCAAGAAAAATTTCTTCAAAAAAATTTCTATTTAATTCAAAATTTATTAAACTTCCAAGGCCAGCAAGTGAAAACGAAATAAAAATTACGCTTAACAGAAAAATAGATAATTCTAGAATAATCATAATTTAAAAAGTAAATTTCTATTTATTATTTTTTTTGAAATCTTTTATTGTTCGATCAATAGCATCTCTAAAATGCATTTTTGACTCCCAGCCATTTATTTTTGCTAAATTAGTATCTAATTTTTTACGCTTTACACCGTCTATCTTTTTGTTTTTATCGAATAATATTTTGACTTTTTTATCTATTTTATTTCTAATTTCTTTAGCGTAATCTTTAATACTCATTTCTGTTTTAGAGCCTATATTTACTATTAAAGGAGAATTTTTTAGTTTTAAAAAATATTCACACGCATCAGCAAGTTCATCAACATACAATATTTCTCTTAAAGGTTTTCCAGTTCCCCATAACTTTACAACTTTATTTTGCTTTTTTTGACTTGCTAAAAATATTTTTTTTATAAGCGCAGGAAAAAAATGAGAATTTTCTAAATCATAATTATCATTTGGTCCAAACAAATTAAATGGCATTAGACACACATAATTAGTTTTATATTGTTGATTGAAGGATTTAATCATCTGTATACCTGCAATTTTTGCTATCGCATAACTTTCATTAGTTTTTTCTAACAAACCTGACATTATCTGATTTTCTCTAATTGGTTTTTTAAGGACTTGCTGGATAAAAAGGTGTCTTTTCATTTTGAAATCTTTCTTTTGTTCTACCAAACATTTCTGATGTACCTGCTTGATAAAATCTTATCTTTTTTTCAAAATTTAAATTTTTAATTGCCTCAAGAATTCTTAAAGCGCCAAGGCCATTTACATCAGCAGAGTACTCAGGTACTTCAAATGAAACTTTTACGTGTGATTGTGCTGCAAGATTATATATTTCGCTAGGCTTAATTTTTTTTATTAAACTGAGTATCGATGAAGAGTCGGTCAAATCCCCATAGCAAAGAATAAAGTTCGATTTTGAATTTATATCTACGTAAATATCATCAATTCTTTGTGTGTTAATTATTGATGACCTCCTCTTAACTCCATAAACTTTATATTTTTTTTTAAGCAAAAATTTTGACAGATAAGCACCATCCTGACCCGTAACTCCAAAAATCAATGCAATTTTTTTTTTCATTTAAACTTTTTATTAATTATACATTTTGTAATTATTTTATCTACACAATACATATAACATTCAAAATTTACTTCATTTAATAATTTTTATTTTACTAAAGATTACCATTGGGATCAATTTAAGACCAAAAAAGTATCTTTTGAAAAATATTAATGGATTAAAAATTAATCTTATTAACCAACCAAGATAAAATTTATCAATAAAATCGTTAATGGGAGCTTGATCTTTAGTGAAAAATGAAATTGCTCCACCAGTGCATAAAATTGTTGAACTAAATTTTAAATTATTTTTTAGATAAAGACCTAAAATCTCCTGAACACCCCCACCAATATTGATTAAAATAAAAACTGGTTTATTTTTAAATATTAATCTTAATAATTTTTTATCAATTAACTTAGTTGTCTTGTATTTGGGTGCTATGTAATTATTAATTTTTTTAAGACCTAATTTTTTTAAATACAATTTATTTGATTTTGAAAATTTTAAGTTTGGGTCAATACAAAATATAGATTGATTCTTATTTTTTTTTAGATAATTAAAAAATAAGCTTAAAAATCTGTATCCTGAAAACTTGTTAACTTTAATATTTTTAAAAATGCCAAGTAGTAAAACAAATAATCCACTATCAAAAAAAACAAAATCTGATTTTTTTAAAGAATTATAATACTGATCTAATCTTTGAATTGAAGCAAGAGCCGGTCCAGCTGGAAAAACAAACAAACCTTTTTTGGTTATCAATTTATCAAATTGACCATAATTAAAGTTATTAAATTTTATCTTTTTGAAAATAATTTGCTTGACCATAAATATACAATTTTAAATAAATAAGGTTATATGATCTAGATATAATAGTAGCTAAAAGTATCAAGTTTGTTTTTTGCTGACAATTAAGATTTTGTAAATCTGCTTAAATTAGATCCTTGCTTATTTACCTCAGAGCTTATCCAGTCATAAGTTTTTTTTAGACCATTTTTAAGTTTTATTTTATAACTCCATTTTAAAATTTTTTTTGCCAAATCATTATTACTTGACCTACCCCTCACACCTTTGGGCTTATCCAATTGATATATACGTTCTAATTTTTTAATCCCTGATATATTTTCAATTATTTCAATCATCTGGTTTATAGAGACTTGCTCATCACTACCTATATTTACTGGATCAGAATAATCTGATTCAAACAATCTAAGTGTTCCCTCTATGCAATCATCAATATATAAGAAGGTTCGTGTTTGCATACCATCTCCCCAAACTTCAATTTTATTATTATTTTTTTTCGCATTCAAAACTTTTCTGCAAAGTGCAGCGGGAGCTTTTTCTCTCCCCCCATCATATGTTCCATAAGGACCATAAATATTATGATATCTAGCTATTCTGACCTGTATTCCATAATCTTCCATAAAATGTCGACACATACGTTCACTGAATAACTTTTCCCATCCATAACCATCTTCTGGATCAGCTGGATATGCATCATCTTCTTTTAAACCTTTAATAAATACATCCTCTTGTTTTTTTTTATTATAAGCACAAGCACTTGAAGAAAAAAAATATTTCTTAACACCTTTTTCTTTGCATGCAATTAGTAGATTAGTATTAATCAAGACAGATTGCATACATTCAGCTTTATTATTTTCAATAAAGCCCATACCACCCATATTACAAGCCATATTAAAAACGTAATCAATATTGTCGGTAACTTTCCTACAATTGTCTATGTCTTTCATGTCTGTTGAATAAAAATTTTTAGCAGTATCAAAGTCCTGAAACCAATATTCTTTGGGTTTTATGTCAGTTGCAGTTATTGAATTTCCATTTTTTGTTAATTCTTTAATTAAATGACCTGCGATAAAACCACCAGCTCCGACTACTAAAATTTTTTTGTTTTTAATCATCAATAACCTATATGTTTTAAAAAATTAACTTTTTAATTTTATTTTTTTTTCATTCACGAAATATACTTTATCACAAATTTTTAAATTTTCAGTTTTATGTGAAATTATTATTACTGTTTTATAATTTTTCAATTTTTGTATATTTTCAAATATTTTTTTTTCATTTTTTTCATCTAATGCGTTGGTAGCTTCATCTAAAACTAAAATCTTTCTATCACTGTAATATGCTCTTGCTATAGCAATTCTTTGTTTTTGACCAGATGACAATTTTTTTAATGCCATTCCCACTTTAGTATTCAAACCACTTTCTAGAGAACTAATAGTCTCATTTAAAGATGCAAATTTTAATGATTTCTCAAGTTTTTTTTTATCAAAATTGTCTTTATCAATTACGATATTTTCTAAAATTGTCTCATTAATTAAAAAACTTTCTTGTGTAACTATTGAAAATAAATTTTGATATTTTCGAATATCAAATTTATCTGAAATTAATTTATCATCCAAATAAATATAACCTTTTTGTGGTTTAATTAAATTGACAAGAATATTTAACAACGTTGACTTTCCAGTTCCACTTTCTCCATAAATGCCTATTATCTCATTTTTATCTATTCTTAGATTTAAACCTTCAAATAAGTTTTCATTTTTGTATGAAAAAAATATATTTTCTAATTTAATATTATCATTAAAGTCTAAAACATTTTCTTGAGATTTATCAAAAACATTTTTTTTTTCTAATAAAAAATATTCTAAAATTTTATCATGTGATGGTTTACCAAATTTTAATTGTTGATTAGAAACAGCAATATTATTTATTGCTGGTAATAATCTATAGGACACCGCTAAGTAAAAACCTAGTATAATTATAGTATCATCAAAATTGTCACCGCTTAAATTCATAAATATTACAATCAAAATGAAAATAAATATAACGGTTTGTTCTAACAATGCTTTGGGGTACGTAGAGATAGTGTTATTTTTTACATCTATACTTTGAAGTGAAATATAGTTTTTATTAAAATGTTTTACTAAATTTGTTATTTTTCCACTAATCAAGATCTCCTTTACTCCATGTATCAATCCATATTTCAGTTTAACTAAATTTTCTTTATTTTGAATTCTCGTCTTAGACCAATCCTGAATAGATCGATTAATTTTTTTTAGGATTAAAATAATCAAAAAAATAAAAGGAATTATAAAAATCAAATTTTCTAAATGACCTGTGTAGGTGACAAGTAAAAGTAAACCAATGCAGATAATAATTTCTCTAAATAAGTTGATTGTTGGTCTAACTGTATTTACACTATAATTATTTACTTCTTCAGATAAAACATTATTAATTTTTGAATAACCTTGATTTATGAAAAATAAGTAATTTTGATGTAAAACTTTATTTAATAAATCAATATGTAAACTTGTTCTAAATTTAAAAATGAACTCAAAAATTTTTTTATTTATTAGAACTATAAATATATTCTTTATTAGAAAAATAGCACAAAAAACTAGGCATAGAACAACTATGAAATTTTCATGTTCTAAAAAATTTTTTGAATAAAGAAAATCGGATAAAAACTGATAATTATTTAGTTCCTCTGGTTTAATTAAAAATGTGATAAATGGTATTACAGCTGCAATACTTATTAGCTCTAAAAAAGCTTGTATAATCGCAAAAAAAACAATTAAAAAAAAATTAAATTTTTCTTTATTTGGTAAAAAAAACCAAAACTTTTTAAATTCTTTCATTTGTAAGCTCTATTATTATTTTTTTTGTAGGATTTGTTAAACCAATTTAAAGACGATTTTACTAAATAACTTAGTGACTGATATTTTGGTTTCCAATTAATAAGTTTCTTTAATTTTGACGGATTAGAAATAGAAACAATAATATCGAATTTTCTTCTTTTACCAAATGTGAAATTAATTTTTTTTTTTGATATCTTTTTAAATTCTTTTAAAATTTCTAAAACCGAAAAACCAAAACCATATCCACAATTTAATTTGTAAAAAACTTTTTTATTATTAATTAATTTTGAAGCTTTGTAATGAATTTCAGCCAAGTCATTGACATGAATAAAATCTCTGACTGTTGTTCCATCTTTAGTTTTGTAGTTATTGCCGTTAATAATTAGCTTTTTTTTTTGATATACAGATCGACATAGATTCAAAATTAGATTGTATCCTTTGTTAATATTAAAACCGCATCTTAAATTTTGATCAGCGCCCGCTACATTAAAATATCTTAATATAATACAACTTATTTTTCTTTTATTTTTATCTAAGTATTTTTCTAAAAAGAGTTTTGATAATGGATATGGAGACATGGGACTTAGTTTGTCCTTTTCGCTGACTTTCTTATTTTTATTTCCATATACAGCTGCAGTAGAAGAATAAATTATCTTATTTACTCCTTGTTCAATACAACATGAAAAAAATGATTTTCCATTTAAGAAATTGTTCTTAAAATATTTTTGTGGTTTTAAGACTGACTCCTCATTGTTAATGAAGGCTGCAAAATGCATTACAATATCAATTTTATGTTTTTTTAAAACTTTTCTTATTTTTTTTTTATCCTGAATATTAATTTTATAAAATTGACTTTTTTGAGGAATATTTGTTTTTAAACCGGTCGAAAGATTATCAACTATGATAACTTCGTGTTTTTTATCAATCAAGTGCTGAGATACACAACTTCCTATATATCCAGCACCGCCTGTAACTAAATATCTCATTTAATTTTTAAAATCGCTGCCTTTAAAATTTCAACAACATGAATTTGTTCTTTCTCAGTGAGTTTTAAATGGAAAGGTAATGTTATACAGCTTTTTCCCCAGTTATCACTTATCTTAAAATTGTTTTTGATTAGATTATATTTTTTTTTATAGAAAAACATTTTGTGTAAGGGTTTATAATGAATAGAACATCCTATATCTTTTTTTTTTAAAAACTTTATAATTCTATCTCTCTTATTACTTTCAACTCCAATTACAAAAATATGATATGAAGATTTGCATTTATTATGAATTTGAGGAAGCTGAACATCTATGTTTCTGAGAAGTTTAATATACCTGTCAAATATTTTTTTTCTTAAGATATGATTTTTATTAATATTTTTTATTTGAGGTAATATCAAAAATGATAATAAATCAGGTAGATTTGCTTTAATTCCAGGCTCGTACATTTCAACTTCAAAATATTTTTTTGATTTGTATTTTTCTAAAGCTGTTTGTGTTAAACCAAAATTTTTAAGTCTACGAATTTTTTTTGCTAATTCGTCATCATTAGTTATAACGGCGCCTCCCTCTCCACATGAAATATTTTTAGTAGCATAAAAAGAAAATATTGCTGCTTTTGACCACTTGCCAGATTTGTAACCATCAAAAGTTGATTCGATAGCATGAGCACTATCCTCAAGTATTTTTATATTATATCTTTTTTTATCAATAAAGTTTTTTAATTTTCTTGTATCGAACATATTTCCATAAAGATGAACTGGAAAAATTACTTTTGTTCTTTTATTGATCTTTCTTTTTATTTCCTCAAAACTCAAAAGTAATGTTTCTTTCTCTATATCAACGATCACGGGTTTAGCGCCTACAAGTTCAACAACATTAGCAGTAGCTGCAAATGTCATTGACGGAATAATAACTTCGTCATTTTTTTTTAAACCTAAACTTAACAGAGTAATTATTGCTCCTGTAGTCCAGCTGCTAGTTAAGATTACATTTTTTACCTTAAAATATTGAGCAAGTTTTTTTTCAACCAATTCTCCTACAGGTCCAGAGGTAATAATATCACTCTTAATTATTTTTTTAAAATTCAAATATGTGTTAAGCGGTATTGAATGTCTAAAAAAGTCTACTTTCATAAATACAGAAAATTTAAAAATTAATTATGTTATTAATTATTTTAGTAACTATAAGATAAATTTTTGTCATTTTGATGTCTTTGATATAATTTTCAAAAATGAAATATATATAATGCAATAAATACAAAGAATTAGGTAGGTTTTAAAGCCAGCGATTAAACATAAAAATGGAATAAGATAAAATAAAGATAATACAAAATTTGTTTTGATAATGTTTTTATATTTTTTTTTTAATAAATGATGCATATGATTAAGATCACCCTTGAATGGATTTTTTTTATTAATTATTCTCATAGTAAATAATCTTAACATATCAATGCCTGGAACCATTAATAATAAAAAGATTTCATCACTAGAAAAAAAAAGAGGGTCGTTATTATATTGATTTACAAATATAAAACCTATAATTCCACTCAATAAAAAAGCACCATTATCTCCAAGGAAAAGTTTTTTTTTAAAATTGAGAATACATATAAAAATAAGACACATTAACATGATAATTGAAAAAGTTAGGAATACATCTTTCAGTATTAAAACTATGAATATAAAAATTGAATATGTAGTTAATTGTAAATCTATTCCATCAAACATATTCAATGCATTTACTAATAGAGCAAATGATAAAACTGTAAAAGGAATTGAAAAATTATTAAAAAAATAATTCTTTTCAAGAAAAGAGATCTTAATCATTCGAAGTGAAAAATCTGGGTAAATTAACATTATTAAAATTGTTGCGATTAATATTAACGAAAGTTTGAAATTAGGATCAATTTTATACTTATCATCATATAATCCAATTAGAAAAAACGAAATTGCTAAAAGTAAAAAAGAGTTGATTTCTTTATTTCCAAGATCTATTAGATTTTTTTCTAAAAAAAAACTTAAAAAAAAAAATAGAAGAAAGTTAAATATTAAAATCGTTCCACCTAATAATGAAGTTTTTTTTTTATGTTTTTTTAAAATATTATCTGGCTTATCAAATATCTTAATCTTATCTTTTAAAAAATCAAAATTAAAAAAAATAAATAAGTTTGTAATAAGAAAAAACGTTAAAAAAACTAATTCAAATTTACCTGACATCATAGACCAAATTTGTAAAGTTTAGCACTCTTAATAACCTCAAATTTATTTTTTTTTTGAAATTTTTTTATTAAGATTTTTTCCTTTTCTTTTTTGAAATAGACAGTGGATCTATAAAAATTAATTAAATCAGTTTGCGATCTAAATAATAATTTATTCTTAAAATAAAATATTTTTTTTTCTTTCTTTTTGATGAAAGGCTCTAATTTTTTTACACCAAAATCTATATAGGACTCTGCTTTCTTTGAGAGGGTTTTATTTTTTTTTGCAAATTCAGTAAGTGTATGTGGATAGCATGGAGTAGTAATAAAAAATTTACCTTTTCTTTTTAAATATTTTTTAAGTTTTGACAATAATCCTAAGGGATTATTTGCATAATAAAATGCATAACTGGATATAATTTTATCAAATTTTAAATTCAACTTGTTTAAATATTTTGGTAGTTTCTCCATTGCAATTTTTTTAACTATAACATTTTTTGTATAATCTATATTCTTTAAAGATTTTTGCGAAATATCAGTTGCTAAAATTAGGCCTTTTTTTCCAATAATTTTTTTTTCTATTTTAATGTGTTGTCCAACGCCACAGCCTACCTCTAAGATATGATCTCCTTTTTTGATATTATATCTCTTGAATAACCAAGAAGTTAAATCTTTGCTTCCAAGTTTTTTGTTTATATCCAATCTTTTTTTTAATTTATTTGATGAAATAGACCTTTTTTTAACAGTTTTGTTTATCATTATATTAATTGTATATATATCTTCTTTTGTTAAAACATAAGCGTTTAATGAAAAATATTTTAATTATCGCAGCCCATCCAGATGACGAAGTACTTGGTTGTGGTGGAACAATTCTTAAAAATGTAAGTCTCAAAAATAAAGTTCATGTTTTATACATCTCCGATGGGGTTGGGGGAAGATATGAAAATAAGTTTGATAAAAAAAAGAATTATGAAATAAATAAAAGGAAGAATATGGCAATCAAAGCCTCGAACTATGCAAAATTTAAAATTGTTGATTTTTTGGGTTTAGAAAACCTTGAACTTAATAAGTATAAACATAATTTTATAAATGATAAAATTTTTAAAGTGCTAAAACAGATTAGGCCAGACACAATTTTTACCAACCATCCTGGTGATAATAATATAGATCATAGAATTACTTTTGAAAGCACATTTACAGCATGTAGGCCAAACAATTATTTTAAAATTAAAGAATTTTACACTTATGAAATTCCATCATCAACAGATTGGGCAAGTCCATCAGGTCAACAATTTATTCCTAAGAAATTTGTTGATATCACTAAGTTTTATAAAAAAAAAAGAAAACTTCTTAATTTTTACAAAAAAGAACTTCGTAAATATCCTCACCCAAGATCAATCCAAAATATTGATGCTCTAGAAATATACAGGGGTGGTATTTGTGGAGCTGAAAAAGCTGAAGCATTTGATGTAATAAGAATTATTAAATAAAGTTATTTTTCTAATAGCTTATTTATTATGTAATTTGGAGTTAGAAGTATTACTAATAATTTTAACTTTTTAAAATTATTTGGATAATTAATTATTTCTTTAATACTTTTTAATTTATTTCTGGTCACTAATAAATATATGATTTTTAGATAAGATAATTTTTCTTTAAAATATTTTAGATTTTTTTTAATTATATCCTTTTGTAAATTCAGATTTTTATACCAGTCCTGATATTCTTTAAAATGTAATTCTCTATATAAGTTAGAAAAATTATTTTTGTGGATTCTTATGGTTACCAGATTTTCATTAATACTTTCTGCTTCAAAACTTAAAGCCATTTTCATAACCAGGTCAAAATCTCCTATTATATTGTAATTAGAGTTAAATTTTTCAGGTATTGTTTCGAAGATCTTTTTATTGATAACTAAACCACTTATTTTAACTACATAATTTTTTGATAAATCATTGAAAATCATACCTGAAAAAATTTTTTCTTTTGATTTAATTAATTTTTTTTTTTTTTCGAGTAGAAAGTTCCAATTTGAATAAGAGAACATTTTATTTTCTTGATTAAAAAAATTTTCTCTTTTTTTTAAAAAATCAACATGCCAAAAGTCATCAACATCCAAGAAGGATATAAAATCTCCTTTACAATAATCTAGGGCTTTATTACGTGCCTCGTAAAGTGTAAGAAATTCTTTTGATTGATAAATATTTATTCTTATATCCTGATAATTCTTAATTATATCCAAGCTTTTATCAGTTGAGGCATTGTCAAAGAAAATGATTTCAAAATTTTGATAAGATTGTTTTAAAATACTATCGATTGCTTCATTAAGATATTTTTCACCATTGTGACAATTAACTAAAACGCTAACTAGTTTTTTCATGGTTATCTGCTTTGTTTCTAAAATATAAATAAAAACCAACAGGATAAAAATATAATAAACTTAACCAGTTATTATAAAAATTTCCCGAGGGCACAAATGGCCATAAATTAACGATTATAATTCCAATAAGAATATTTTGATATATTAAATTTTCATTTCTTTGATCAAATTTCTGACCTAAATTTTTAAAGTAAATTTTTAAAATGTAGAAAAATAAAAATAAAAACATCATTAAACCAAAAATTCCTGTTGAAACTAAAATTTGTAAATAAGTATGATGTGGGTGAGTAGAGCATCCAGAGTTGTCTATATTTTTATATTTTTCAGTTTTAAAACATAACCACCGAAAACCACGAACTCCTTTTCCAACCACAGGACTATCTTTTATCATTTTTGAGGCTAAAATATAATGGGCATGATGATCGTAAGAAAAAATATAAAATTTTCCAAAAAGTTTATCTAGCTCTCGTTTTACACCTTTTCTCTCGTATAAAACTGGATTTAAATCATTCCCAGAAATTTGTTGGATGGTTTTATCGACTAATCTTTTTTTAAAATTGATTTTTCCAATATCAGAAATTGAAATTATAGTTAAAAGAACTCCTAAAATAGATAAGGAAACTAAAAGAAATTTTCTTATCCTTGCGCTTAATAAAAATAATAAAATTAAATATAAAAAACTTAAAAATGTTGAAATTCTCTCACCACTGAAAATTATCACTAAAAAACTCAATGCTAAAAAAATACTTAATACTATTGAATTAATTTTATCTTTACTATTAATCAATAAAACAATTATAACTATTGGTAGTAATCTTAAAACATAACCTCCTAAAATTAATTCCTCAAAAAAAAAGCTTGAAATTCTTCCTTCTGTTTGAATTTCGTATCCAAGTAAATTCTCTCCTCTAAAGGCTTGAAACAAGGAATCAAAAATTAAAACAAAAAAAGTTATAATTATAATATTTCTTTTTTTGCTCTCAAAAAAGTTAGATTTATCTAAAATAAACCAAATGGATAGTGCAAACAAAAATACTCTAAAATAAAATAATGCAGGTATAAACCATCTAAAATTATTAAAATTTATAAGTGAAGTTACAAGAACTAATAAGTAAAATATGATAAAAAACTTCGAATAGTTATTTAGAAAATATTTTTTATAATTATTTTTATCTAAACAAATTAAAAAATATAAAATACAAAGAAACGAAATTACTTCTGCAATAAAGGGACCTAAAATAAGAGCTAATGGGAAAAATGCCACCCCATATGCAAAGAAGTCATTAAATTTTTCTCTTTCAATTTTTAAATGTAACATTTAATAAATCTAAATTTTATTTAATAAATTCTTTTGAAAATTTATTCTGGTATAATTTTTATTTGAAAGCATTTTATTTTGAATTATTTTATAATTTTCAATGATATATTTAGATAATTTAAAAAGTTCATCAAAGTTTCTTTTACATTGAAATATACCCTCTCGTCCATTTACTACATAATCAATTTCATTAAAAATAATTACTGGTCTTTGTCTTGCCAAACATTCATTAATAACTTTCGGAAAACCCTCTATATATGATGGTAACAGAAAAATATTACATTGATCATAAATTTTTATCATTTCATCTTTTTTATTTATTACTCCATAAAAATCAAATAGTGGATTTTGTTCTTTGCCAAAAATATTTTTTTCAATACCAACAATCGTGAATTTAAAGTTTTCTTTAATTTTATTTTGATATAATGATTTCAAAAATTCACCTCCTTTGTCATAAGTAAAACGACCTACATATAAAAAATTAATCTTGTCTAATTGAGGTTCATTTCTATTAAGAAACCAGTCATCATCGCATTCTGAGGGGTAAACTATTGAATTACAGTTAATATTTGTAAAATTTTTTGAACAACTGATAAAGTTCAATTTCTTTTTGACAAAAACAAACATTAAAAAATAAAGAAAATATCCAAACCAACCATACCTATATTTATATTCTAAAAAACCATCACTTCTGAAATATACATGACCACTCACATTTAATCGTTTGATATATGTAAAATAAAATAAAATGAAACAATTATATGGTGTTAATGAAATCATAAAAATTTTGATATCTTTTGTAAGTTTTTTTTTTTGTATCATTTGAATTTTACCTAATCTGAATTTATTTTTTGTTTCAGTTTTTCTGGCAATTAAATAAACATTAAATTTTGATTTAAACGATGAAAGAATATTATCTAGATCGTTATTAGGACCATATAAATTTTTATCTTTATCTTTGAAGATTTTATCATTTGAAATTACATAAATGTTTTTTTTCATTTATAATTTTGCTTATAATGTGAAATAGTTAATTTTAAACCCTCTAATATTCCAATTTTTTGTTTTAATTTTTTCGACCTAGCAAATGAAACGGATGGATATAAATTTAATTGTTCATCATTTCTCAATTTGATCTTTCCAAAATTTGGATAGCCACCTTTACAAATTTTGACTATATATTTTATAATTGTTTTTACCTTTATTCTTTTTCCTGATCCTAAATTTATTATAATTCCAACATCTTTGTTTATCATTACTTTGTGAATGAAATTTATTGCATCAGAAATATATATAAAATCTCTAGTTTGAGATCCATGTGAACAAGGGAAATTTTTTTTCTTCAAACATGAAATGATTGTATATGGAATTAATCTATTGGGAGTTTGATGTGGTCCATAAATTAAATAGGGTCTTATTATAATTGATGGAAAATTGTTCTTTAGATTTTCCTTCATAAGAAAAATTGTGGAAAGTAATTTAGCATAACCATAAACAGAATAAATTTTTTTTTGTAATGGGATTTTTTTTGGTTCTATATGTGGAGATTTTATTTTTCCATATTCTACACTGCTTCCTATTTGAACAAATTTAATTAAATTTTTTTTATTTAATATTCTGACTAGATTTACAACTCCTTTAAAATGTGAATTCATGGTCTTAGTTTTTTCTTTATGATTTATATTTCCAGCAAAATTTACAACATAATCAAATTGAATTTTATTAATTTTAAGTAAACTTTTAGGATTTGATAGGTCGGCAACAAGATACTTTACATTTTTTATTTTTTTTTTTGAATTAGGAATTTTTCTTGAAAGGGAATAAAGGGAATAAATTTTTTTTTTTTTTAAAAATTGGAGATAATTATAACCTAAGAATCCTGTACCACCTGTTATAAGAATTTTTTTTTTCAATTAAAAATTAAGTTTTTTTTGTTTAAATAAATTATTCAAATTATCTCTATCTCTCTTAGTATCCATGCAAAACCACTTTCCAGTATGTTTAAATGCTAACAACTGGTTTTTTTTAGATAATTCCTCAAAAGGTTTTCTCTCTAAATAAGTGCTATCAGATTTAAGATAATCAAAAACTTTATGATTCATCACAAAAAATCCACCATTGATCCAACCCTCGTCTAAAGATGATTTCTCCTTAAAATATTTTACTTTTTTATTAAATATTTTTATCACGCCAAATCTTGCTGGCGGTCTGACAGCTGTCAAGGTAACAATTTTTTTATTACTTTTATGAAAATATACCAATTTTTTCAAATTTATATTTGATAAACCATCGCCATAAGTTACTAAAAAATCTCCTTCACCCAAGTATTTTTTTAATCTTTTAATCCTACCCCCAGTCATAGTATTTTGACCTGTATCAATAATTTCAATATTCCATTTATTTTTATTTTTTTTAAAAAATTTTCTGATTATGTTTTGCTTGTAACCAGCTGCAATAATAAAATCATTATATCCATAATTGCTATAATGGCTCATAATATGATAAATTATTGGTTTACCACCTACGGTTACCATCGGTTTAGGTATTAAATTTGTATATTCAGAGAGTCTAGTGCCCAAACCACCTGCTAAAATAACAACTTTCATCTCAAATTTTCAAAATATTTTAATTGTTTTTTTGTAATCTCTATTAAATTTTTTTTTTGGAAATAATATGTTTGATACCATAAAACAACAAATTGAACTACAATACTTATACTTATTTTTATTTTCCAATCTAAAACTCTTCTTGCTTTGGATGAGTTTAAGCTTAGAAGTTTTGCTTCTTTAAATTTTTTTGTCCTTTTTTTCTGGATTACCCATTCACTCTGTTTCCAATTTTTTTGAGCCAACTTTAATATATTTTCAACGTTATATGATTTTCTTAAGTCGGGTCCAAAATTAAATGACTCTCCTGAAATTTTTTTATTTTTTTTGAGATTATAACCTAAAAGCAAGTAGCCTGATAAAGCCTCTAACACATGCTGCCATGGTCTTGTTGCCTTGGGATTTCTTATTATAACTTTTTTATTTTTATTCCAAAGTTTAATGCAATCAGGGATTAATCTATCATTTGCCCAATCACCACCACCAATTACATTACCTGCTCTAGCTGATGCCAAAGATATATATTTATTTTTCTTAAAAAAACATTGATAATAACTATTAAATAATATCTCGGCGCTTGCTTTTGATGCACTATATGGATCTGTTCCTCCTAAAATATCTGATTCGCTATAAGGTCTATGAGTTTCGATATTTTTGTAACACTTATCACTTGTAACGATTACGACAGAGCAATTTTTTTTATAACTTAATAAAGCCTCCAGAACATTTTTGGTACCAACTAAATTAGTCTCCCAAGTTATATCAGGATCACTATAAGATTTACTGACAAGTGATTGTGCGGCAAGATGAAAAATAAAATCAGGTTTGATTTTATGTATTATTTTTTTTACTCTCTGTCTATTATTTAAATCAAAATAAAAACTTTTTGATATTTTATGTACATTACATGCTTTAAAAAAAGAGGGTTTTGTAGGTATACCATTTGATATACCATAAATTTTTGCTCCTAAAGAGTTTAACCAAAAACTTAACCAGCTTCCTTTAAATCCAGTGTGGCCCGTAATTAAAATCTTCTTATTTTCGTAAATTTCAAGTTTTTTTTTTAAATTTTTCATTTTTAAATCCCAATACTAAATTCTTATAAGTATTAACATGAACTTTGTTTACTTCTTCAGTTGTATTAAAAGCATTATGACTTGTAAGTATTACATTTTTAAACTTTGTGACTTTTGAATTAATATTTATTGGTTCATTTTCAAAGACATCCAAGCAGGCTCCTGTAATAATTTTTTTTTTTAATAATGATACTAAGACTTTTTCATTTATAATTGGACCTCTGGCAATATTAACTAATAAAGGTTTATTTTTAATTAATTTAGATGTTTTTGTATTTATTAAATGTCTGGTGGAGTCATTTAAATCAGTTGCGATTATTATTATATCAGATTTAGCAAATATAAAAGATTTAGGTTTCATTTTTAAATTAAGTTTTTTTAATTTTTTTAAGTTAATTTTTTTTATGTCATTTCCAAAAATTTTACATTTGAAAGGCATTAACATTTCAGAAATTCTAGAACCAATGCTGCCTAAACCAATGATACCAATATTCTTATTAATTAAAGTCGAACCTTGAGGTTTATTCCAAATCCCATTTTTAATATTATTATGATTTAGAAGAATTTTTCTATTAAAATTTAGAATGAAGGCCAAAGCTTGGGTTGCTACACTTTCGGTAAAAGCTCCAGGAGTATTATAGACTTTGATGTTTAATTTTTTACAAGTTTTTAAATCAATAGAATCTAAACCAGTGCCCCATTTAGACAATACTTTGAGTTTATTTGCCTTTTTTAATACATTTTTATTAAACTCATCATCTCCACAAAGCACGCCATCAATATTTTTTATCAATTTTAAAAGGTCTTTTTCTTTCAAAGATTGAGTAGTTTTTACAATCTTGATGTTAAAATTGTCATTTTTAAAAAATTTCTTTAATTTTTTATATTCATTAACAAAGGGAAATGCTGTAATTAGAATATTAAATTTCATATAAGTAATAATTATAAGTTGTATATATTGATTTTACGTGAGTATTCTACAAAAATTAAACAATTATTTAAAAAAATCAAATAATTATAAATCATCATTTTGGTTAAACAGGTTAGATGATGAAAAATATCTAGATACTAAAAAATTTCTTGGCTTTGGATCTTTTACAAATAAAAATTTAGTTGCTGATTTAGCACACAAATTTTTCCAGAGTAAAATTTATGGAAATGAAGTATTTGAAACAGAAGAGTACAAAAAATATAAGAATTTTTTTAAAAAGCAAAATAGAATTATTAATATAGATAATATTCAACATGTGTTTTTTTTTAAAAAAATAAGAGAAAATATAAGAAAAAAAATAAATTCTGCGTGTGTAATTGGAGATGGCAAAATTAACTTTTTATCAGGTATGTTGTCTATTTATCCTGAAGCAAAAATATATTCAATTAATCTAAGTGAAGTACTTATCCATGATTATTTATTATTGAAGAAATATAACATTTTAAATGAAGAAAGTATCTGTGTTGTAGAAAAAGAAGAAGACTTATTAAAACCTGAAATAAAACTTTTTTTGATCCCCCCTGATAATTCAGAAGTTTTAAAAAATAACAGAATAGATTTATTTGTAAATTTTTCATCTTTTCAAGAAATGAAATTTTCTGATATAGAAAATTATTTTGATATTGTTAAAAGTAATAAGTCTTATCTCTATACTTGTAATAGGTATCATAAGATTTTACCCGCTGGTGAAGTTCTAAATTTTAATGATTATCCTTGGGGAGATGGTTCAAAAATATTT
>CACHMD010000009.1:2500-44474 GCA_902580835.1 uncultured Pelagibacteraceae bacterium
CCTACACCTAGATGGCTTAAGCTTGCTAAATAAATTAAGTCACTGACCCATTATACAAAAGGTACGCCGTCACTCTAAAAAGAGCTTCGACTGATTGTAGGCATGCAGTTTCAGGTTCTATTTCACTCCCCTAATAGGGGTTCTTTTCACCTTTCCCTCACGGTACTAGTTCACTATCGGTCACTGAAGAGTATTTAGGCTTAGAGGGTGGTCCCCCTATATTCGAGCAGGATTTCACGTGTCCCGCTTTACTCATGAATTTTGACAAACATTACTTATACGGGACTATCACCCTCTGTGGTTAGCTTTTCCAAACTATTCAAATTTTTTTATCAAAAATGCTGGCCTAGTCCGGTTTCGCTCGCCACTACTAACGGAATCTCAATTGATTTCTTTTCCTCTGGTTACTTAGATGTTTCAGTTCTCCAGGTTGTCTCTTTAAACTTATGTATTCAATTTAAAGTACCACATAAAGTGGTGGGTTTCCCCATTCGGAAATTTTCGGATCAAAACTTACATACAGCTCCCCGAAACTTATCGCAGTATATCACGTCCTTCTTCGGCTTTCAGTGCCAAGGCATCCGCCACACGCCCTTAAACGCTTGATTTATGCACAGAAAAAAATTCTGTGTTGAATCAAATTTTTGTTTGAACATTAGCTAATAACATTTCTAATGTTCGGATATAGATATTGATATTAATTAATTTATTTACAATTTTGTATAACTAAGTGCTTGGTGGAGGATAGCGGGATCGAACCGCTGACCTCCTGAATGCAAATCAGGCGCTCTCCCAGCTGAGCTAATCCCCCTTAATCTTTAAATGGTGGGCCGAGAAAGACTCGAACTTTCGACCCCACCCTTATCAAGGGTGTGCTCTAACCAACTGAGCTACCGGCCCCCATGCAAGAGAAACACTAATTAAGAAGAGAAATGAGGACGGTCAACATTAACCTATGTATATTATTTAGAATAAAAATTTACTTTTATTCATCCTTAGAAAGGAGGTAATCCAGCCGCAGGTTCCCCTACGGCTACCTTGTTACGACTTCACCCCAGTCGCTGACTATACCGTGGTCAAGGGTTTTAAACCTTGCCTTAAGGTAGAACCAACTCCCATGGTGTGACGGGCGGTGTGTACAAGACCCGGGAACGCATTCACCGTGGCACGCTGATCCACGATTACTAGTAATTCCAGCTTCATGCACTCGAGTTGCAGAGTGCAATCCGAACTGAGGTATCTTTTAAGGATTTGCTAAACGTCGCCGTCTTGCTTCCTGTTGTAGATACCATTGTAGCACGTGTGTAGCCCAACACGTAAGGGCCATGAGGACTTGACGTCATCCCCACCTTCCTCCAGCTTATCACTGGCAGTTCTTTCAGAGTGCCCAACTTAATGATGGCAACTAAAAGTGAGGGTTGCGCTCGTTGCGGGACTTAACCCAACATCTCACGACACGAGCTGACGACAGCCATGCAGCACCTGTGTTTCGTCCGGCCGAACCGAAAACTTTAATCTCTTAAAGTCGCGACGAACATGTCAAGTGTTGGTAAGGTTCTGCGCGTATCTTCGAATTAAACCACATGCTCCACTACTTGTGCGGGTCCCCGTCAATTCATTTGAGTTTTAACCTTGCGGTCGTACTCCCCAGGCGGTGTGTTTATCGCTTTCGCTGCGACACTGAAAATAAATTTCCAACGTCTAACACACATCGTTTACGGCATGGACTACGAGGGTATCTAATCCTCTTCGCTACCCATGCTTTCGTTCCTCAGTGTCAGTAATGATCCAGAAAGCTGCCTTCGCAATTGGTATTCTTTCTAATATCTACGAATTTCACCTCTACACTAGAAATTCTGCTTTCCTCTATCAAACTCTAGCTGAAAAGTTTTGATGGCAGTTCCAGAGTTAAGCTCTGGGATTTCACCACCAACTTTTTCAACCACCTACGAACTCTTTAAGCCCAGTAATTCCGAACTACGCTAGGTCCCTTCGTATTACCGCGGCTGCTGGCACGAAGTTAGCCGGACCTTCTTATTCGGGTACAGTCATTTTCTTCCCCGACGAAAGAGCTTTACAACCCAAGGGCCTTCTTCACTCACGCGGCATCGCTGCATCAGAGTTTCCTCCATTGTGCAAGATTCCCCACTGCTGCCTCCCGTAGGAGTTTGGGCCGTGTCTCAGTCCCAATGTGGCTGATCATCCTCTCAAATCAGCTATTGATCACAGTCTTGGTAGGCCATTACCCCACCAACAAACTAATCAAGTGCGGGCTCATCCAATGGTGCATAAAGCTTTCTCCGTAAAGACTTATCCGGTATTAGCACAAGTTTCCTCGTGTTATTCCAGGCCAAAGGGTAGATACCCACATGTTACTCACCCGTCTGCCACTAAGTATTGCTACTTCGTTCGACTTGCATGTGTTAGGCGTGCCGCCAGCGTACGTTCTGAGCCATGATCAAACTCTCAAGTTTAAAAACGGCGCACACTAGCTTCTATATAAATTCTAAGAATAAAATTTATATAATGTTGAAGTGTGTACGACAAATTTTGGTAACCTTAACCGTCCACACTTCTCTTCTTAAATTTTTACTTTTTAAATAGCTAATTGAGCCAAAAAGGGTCAATAATCCTCGCTAATTTTATTGTTTTACAATAATTTTTAGTGAGAAGTTCGATGCTTATAGGCTAAAATTAGAGGAAATCAAGCTTTTAAGAATAAAAAAATCGTTAAAATCACCTTAATTTAAAGGATTTTTTTGATATTTGCCAATTCCTAAACTATTAATAACATCTTCTACAATATAAGATGTTAAAAAAAATTAAACTAAATATTAAAAAAAACTTAGAAATTTTCGCTCTTTTTTTTCTAATTGTAATAACAATAACATTCACATCTTACTATAACTTCAATAAAAAAAAGATATTTATCAATTACTTAAATTTATTAGATAACGTCTATTTCAAAAAATCATTTAACCAAATATTAGACAGCTTAGAGCCAAGATTTAAGAAAATTGAGCATGAGATTAATGTTGGTGAAACATTCGATAAAATATTGGAGGAATACTTGGTAGAAAAGTCTGAAATAGAACAGATTAAAAAAGAGTTAAGTAAAAAAATAAATTTAAATAAACTAAATATTAATCAAAAGTTTAGTTTTACAATAGATCAAGCAAGCTCAGTTATTAAAGAATTTGTATTTCAAGTATCGAATACAGAAAAGATTTATCTTACAAGAAAAAAAGAAACGGATAAATTTGATCAGAAGATTTTAGTAACTAAACTTAATAAATCGATAGTTTATGATGAAAGTATTATTTTAGAAAGTCTCTATAAATCAGCTGCAAATCAAAAAATTCCAGCAGGAATTATAGTCGAGTTTGCTAGAATTTATGGCTTTCAAGTTGATTTTCAGAGAGATGTTAGAAAACGAGATAGTTTCCAAATAATGTATGAAATTTTTTTAGACGATAAAAAAAATGTAATAGAAACAGGCAATATACTTTATGCAAATCTAAAGTTAAGTGGTGAAGATAATTCATTATATTATTTTGATTCAAAAAACAATGAGGGACATTATGATAAAAGTGGAAAAAGTGTTCGAAAGGCATTAATGAAAACACCAATAAATGGTGCAAGACTTTCTTCACCTTTTGGAATGAGAAAACATCCAATTGATGGTTTTAATAAAATGCACAGAGGTACAGACTTTGCTGCACCAATGGGAACGCCAATCATGGCATCTGGTGATGGAGTAATAAAAAAAGCAGGATGGTGTGGAGGTGGTGGTAATTGTGTTGTTATAAAACATAATTCTACTTATCAAACTGTTTATGCACATATGTCGAAATTTGCTAAAGGCATCAGAAAAGGAACAAGGGTAAAACAAGGACAGACTATAGGCTATGTTGGGTCTACAGGGAAATCAACCGGACCACACCTGCATTATGAGGTGATAGTCAATGGAAAAAAGATAAATTCCCAAACTTTAAAACTTCCATCAGGGAAAGTTTTAAAAGGTGATGAAAGAAAGATTTTTGAAACAAAAAGAATTAAATTAGATGTGCTAAAATCTGAAAAAATAATTGGTCTGAATTAATTAATCTCTGAATGTTTATCTTCAGCACCATCTTTTTCATTTGATATAGAGCTTTCTTTATTTTCTCTATTTAGATTTGTGTCAGTGGATACCTCTAAATCCTTATTTTTAAAACTCATTTTTTTTTGAATCCCTTTCTCATTTAATACTCTCGTAAAATGATCTGCATGCTGAAAATAATTTTCTGATAAAATTTTATCCCCAGTTGATAAGGCTTCTCTAGCTAAGTTATTATATTTCTCAATTAATTTAGGTGCATTGTGATTATTTCTACCTGGCGATTTTCTTTGAAAATTTCCAGAGGTTGAAAAACTATTATTAAATTTGTTTCTATCCACATTAGACTTAAAATTTCTCTCATTCCTTCGAAAATTGGTTCTTCGTCCATTGTTGTTTCTAAATGTAACCATCTTATTAAATTTTAATACTTACTATGCAGCGATCATGATTTGATAAATCTTTAACAGTTCTTTTTATATAAAACCCCTTATCACGTAAAATTTTTTTTACTTTATTTTTTTGATCAAAACCTATTTCTATTATGAAATGACCACCTCTTTTTATCAGTTCAGACGATTTATTTATAACTTTCCTGATTTCTGATAATCCATCTAACCCACCATCTAATGCTTGTTCGGGTTCAAAACCAATATCTTTTTCCAAACATTTTAAATTATTTTTTTTTATGTAAGGAGGATTAGATAATATCAAATCATATTTGCCTGTATTGAAATTGTCAATATTTGATTTAAATAATCTCAATCTATTATTTATTCTCAATTTGTGACCATTAACCTGGCTTATTTGCAACGATTTATTGCTTATATCAATGCCAGTTCCAATGAAATTTTTCTTTTCTTTCAAAATTGATATTAAAATACAACCAGAGCCAATTCCAATATCTAATATTTGCAGCCTATTTTTATTTTTTACTAATTTAAGGGCTTGTTCAATCAAAATTTCTGTATCTGGTCTTGGTATTAATACATTATCGTTTACGATAAATTCATATTTCCAAAAATCTTTTTTTTTTATGATTTGGGCTATAGGCTTACTCTTAGCTCTTTCTTGAATTAAATTGTCAAAGTAGTCAAGATCTCTTTTTTTAATTTCTTTATGTAAATTTAAAATTATAAATTTTTTATTCTTTCTAATTGCTTGAGACATTAAAATTTCACTATCTAGTTTTGCTGATATGATATTATTATCTATTAAAATGGATTGTCCTTTTTTTAATGCACTCTGTATATCCATAATTTAAAGTTTGCTCAAACTTTCCTCTTGTGCTTTTAAAGATAAAGACTCAATTATTTCATCAAATGCTTCTCCCTCCAAGAATTCTTCTAACTTATGTAATGTTAGATTTATTCTATGATCTGTGACTCTTCCTTGTGGAAAATTATAAGTTCTAATTCTTTCAGATCTATCTCCAGTGCCAATCTTACTTTTTCTATCCGCTGATCTTTCTTGATCTATTCTGGTTCTTTCTAACTCATATAATCTTGCTCGCAGTATTTTCATTCCCTTTGCCTTATTTTTATGTTGAGATTTTTCATCTTGCTGTGAAACACTTAAGCCAGATGGTATATGGGTTATTCTTACTGCACTATCAGTTGTATTAACAGATTGACCACCAGGACCACCGGCTCTGAAAACATCAATTCTTAAATCTGTCTCATTTATTTTTAAATCAACCTCTTCTGCCTCAGGTAATACAGCAACGGTTGCAGCTGAAGTGTGAACTCTACCTTGAGTTTCTGTATCTGGGATTCTTTGAACTCTATGTACACCACTTTCATATTTTAAAGTTGAATAGATATTGTTACCCTTAATAGATGCTATAACTTCTTTTAATCCACCTGCGTCACTTCTCGAAATAGATATTAATTCCAATGACCATTTTTTTTTATTACAAACTTTTTCATACATTTTAAACAGATCACCCGCAAATAAACTTGCTTCTAGACCGCCAGTTCCAGCTCTTATCTCTATAATTGCATTTTTTTTATCAGCCTCATCTTTTGGTAGTAAAAATAATTTTAATTTCTTTTCATTTTTTTCAAATTGTGAGTTAAGGTCATTTAATTCAGCGTGAGCCATCTTCATTAACTCCTCATCAGAATTTTTATCATTTAGAATTTTTTCTAGTTCAATTTTATCATTTTTATATGAAGCATATTTTTTTGCGTTATGAACAATTTCATTTAAATCAGAATATTCCTTTGATTTTTCTGCAAACAATTTCTTGTCTACATTTCCTGACGCTAAATCTTTTTCTAAAGAAGAATGTCGAATAAGTAATTCTTCGATAGTTTTTTTTGGTATCATTTTGAATTATTTTCTAATTCGGAAGCTTTCTTTTCAACTTCATGAATCACTCTCGTAATCATTTCATCTGTCATAACTTTTTCACTTTGTACACCAGAAAGGTAAAGCATATTACTTCCTTTTTGCCCACCTGTAATTCCTACGTCTGTCATGGCAGCCTCACCAGGACCATTAACAACACATCCAATAATTGAAAGAGTGATTGGTGTCTTGATGTGTGATAATTTTTCTTCTAAAACTCTTACAGTATCAATTACTTGAAAGCCTTGTCTTGCACAGGACGGACAGGAAATGATTTTTACTCCTCGATTTCTAAGATTCAATGATTTTAGTATCTCATTTCCAATCGCCACTTCTTTCACTGGATCATCAGAGAGAGACACCCTAATTGTATCTCCAATTCCCTCTTTAAGGAGAATTCCTAAGCCAATTGAGGATTTAATACTCCCTGATATAAAACTACCAGCTTCAGTAATTCCTAAGTGAAGTGGATAATCTATTTTCTTTGAAAGTTGACGATAGGCCTCTACGGATAAAAAGACGTCAGAAGATTTTACGCTTACTTTTAAATTTGAAAAATCCATATCCTCTAAAATTTTAATATTTCTTATTGCGCTTTCTACCAGTGCCTCCGGACAAGGTTCTTTAAATCTTTCTAGTATATCTTTTTCTAATGAACCAGCATTAACGCCTACTCTAATTGAACAATTATTATCTTTAGCAGATTTAATTACTTCAATAATTTTTTTTTTATCTCCAATATTTCCAGGATTTATTCTCAAACAGCTCGCTCCATTTTCTGCAGCCTCAATCGCTCTCTTATAATGGAAATGTATGTCTGCAACTATTGGAATATTAACGTGTTTTGTAATTTCTTTAAGTGCTTTAGATGATGACTCATCAGGACAAGAAACTCTAACGATGTCAGCTCCTTGAGATTGTATTTCTTGAATTTGTTTAATTGTGCTCTTAACATCTGATGTTAAAGTATTGGTCATTGATTGTACAGTTATAGGATTTTCACCTCCAACTTTAACATCGCCTACATTTATAGTTTTGGTCTTTCGTCTTTTAATATCTCTAAAAGGTCTGATGCTCATTTTTTTTATTCTTGTAATTTAAATTCTTTATGCAATGTAACTAAGGCTTTTTTAGCATCTTTTTTATTTATCAAAACAGATATTTTAATTTCAGATGTTGATATAACTTGGATGTTAATTTTTTTATGTGCTAAGGCTTGAAACATTCTAAAAGTGACACCAGGAGTTGTGATCATTCCAACACCAATTATTGATATTTTTGAGACCCCTTTTTGGAATAACACTTTTTTAAATTTTATACTTTTGTTTTCTTGAATTATCTTTTTTGTTTTTTTTAGATCTTCAGCTTTAATTGTAAAAGTTAAATCGGTTTCTTTTCCATTTGGTGAAATATTTTGTACTACCATATCAACGTTAATAGAATTGATTGATAGTGGTTTAAAAATTGATGCTGCCACACCTGGTCTATCTTTTACACCAACTAAAGTAACTTTTGCATCATTATGCGTTGTAGAAATTCCTGTAATAATTCTATTATTATTTAAATTTGTTCTTTTTGTAATTAATGTTCCAGGTTTTTTTATAAATGAAGATTTTACCTCAATATTAATTCTATTTAATCTTGCATCTTGAATTGAAACAGGCTGCATAACTTTAGCACCCAAAGATGCCATTTCTAACATTTCCTCATAAGAAATTACTTTAATTTTTTTTGCTTTTTTTAATTTATTTGGGTCTGTGGTGTATACACCCTCTACATCTGTATAAATAATACATCTTTGTGCTTTAAAAGATTTTGCAATCATAATTGCACTTGCATCCGAACCTCCTCTACCTATCGTGGTTACTCTCTCGTTCATATTTACCCCTTGGAAGCCAGTAATAATAGGAATCCCTCCTTCTTTAAGAAATCTTAATAATTTATTTTTATTCACTTGTTGAATTCTTGAGTTTGTGTAAGGACCTTTAGTAAAAATCGGTATTTGCCAACCTAGCCAAGATCTTGATTTGAAACCTTTATGGTTTAATCTTCCAGCTATCAAGGAGCATGCAACCTGCTCACCTGATGATACTAAAACGTCATATTCGGAATCTATGAAATTGTTACTAATCTGTTTTGATTTTTTGATCAAATCATTTGTCACACCACTCATAGCTGAAGAAACAACTATTACTTTGTTTTTTTTCTTTTTATGTTCAATGATAATATCAGTAACTTTTTTAATTTTTTTAATTGTACCAACTGATGTTCCACCAAATTTTAATACCACAATTTTCATGATAAATATTTTTAATTAAAATTTATTGATTAAATACATCTTCAATATATTGTTAATCTTGAAATGAAAACTAGCACAATAAATAAAAAAGAAATAGAGAAATTTTCTAGAATTGCAGAAGAATGGTGGGATCCTACTGGTAAATTTAAACCATTACATAAATTTAATCCTATTAGAATTTCATATATTAAGGAAAAAATAATTAGTAGTTTTAAACTTGAAAATTCAGATAAGCCATTACAAAAAATTAGATTATTAGATATTGGCTGTGGTGGTGGTTTACTATCAGAACCTATGAGCAGATTAGGAGCAGAAGTTACTGGCATAGATGCATCAGAAAAAAATATACAAGTTGCTAAACTTCATGCAAAAAAGAATAATTTAAAGATTAATTATTTAACTGCTTCACCAGAAAATTTAAAAATAGATAAAAAATTTGATGTAATTTTGAATATGGAAATTATTGAACATGTTGAGGATGTTGATATTTTTTTAAAATCATGTTCATCGCTATTAAAAAAAGAAGGTATAATGTTTGTCGCAACAATTAACAAAACTTTAAAATCTTATCTATTTGCAATAATAGGTGCGGAGTATATTTTAAGATGGCTACCGATTGGGACTCACGAATGGGATAAATTTATAGATCCAAATGACTTAATTAAAATTTCTAAAAAATATAATCTTCAATTACAAAATCTAGATGGAATGAAATTTAATATTATTACCAACAAATGGTCGATAAGCTCAGATAAATCTATTAATTATATTGGAAAATTTTATAAAATTTAATTAATCTTATCTTCAATCCATGGAATCATTTCAGTCTCAACTCCTTCTTCCTTTAGCTCTTGAATTTCATTTTTTGTAGCTGTGCCGTAAATACCTTTTTTCTTATTTTTTTTGTTATACTGCAATGTTCTAGCTTCGTAAGCAAAATTTTCACCAACATAATCAAAATTGCTTTTGATAAATTTTTGATACTCTTTAATCTTGTTTTTTATTTCATTAAATTTTGTGTTCTTTTTTTCAAGATTATCGATGCTATTTCTATTAATAAATTTAGGAGCCATTAAAGTTTTTTCTACTTTTTGAGAATTACATTTATGGCAATTTAAAAAACTTTTACTTTTGAGTTTTTCATACTCTTTAGATGAAGCAAACCAGCTATCAAAAGAGAAATCACAATTTTTGCAAATCAACTTATATTTGATCATGATAATTATTTAGTAATAGTTCTATAAATTTCAATAGAACAAATCTAACTTCGATAATCTCCATTAATCTCAATGTATTTTTTTGTCAAATCCATCGTGTAAACTTTGAAACTTTTGGAACCGCACGAAATATCAACATCAATATCAATGCTATCACTTTTCATATATTCGGATACTTCATCCTCATTATAATCAGAATTCAGCTTTCCATTAGAAACAACACTTATCTCACCAAATTTAATAGACAATTTTTCATGTTTAATTTGTACACCTGCTTTTCCTATTGCCATTACCACTCTTCCCCAGTTGGCATCTTCGCCTGAGATAGCTGTTTTTACTAAAGGTGAATTTGCAATTGAGAAAGCTATTTTTTTTGCATCATCTTCATTTTTACAACCTTGAATATTAATAGTTATAAATTTTGAAGCACCCTCACCATCAGCTACAACTCTTTTAGCTAAATTTAATAAAACCTTATTTAAAGCCATGTCAAAATTTTTGATTTTTTCATCATTAGCATTTTTAATTTTAGAATGTTTTGATTTACCTGTTGAAAAAATTGAAACCATATCGTTAGTGCTAGTATCACTATCACAGCTGATAGCGTTAAAAGTATTAGAAATATTTTTTTTTAAAAGTTTTTTAAGTACATCATTTGGTAAATCAGCATCAGTAAAAATGTATGCTAAGGTTGTAGCCATATCAGGTTGTATCATGCCTGAGCCTTTAGCAATCCCAAATATCTTTACATCACTTCCACCAATTGAACATTCTTCCATTGCCATTTTAGGCTGAGTGTCGGTCGTCATTATCCCTAAAGCAGACTTCATCCAGATATACTTGTTTTGTGTATATTTTATTTTCTCAATTAGTTCAGGAATTTTATTGATTATTTTTTCCTCAGGAAAAATCTCACCAATAGTTCCGGTACATCCAAAAATGATTTCCTTTGAATTAATTTTTTTTGGTTGATCTTCATCCTCTTTCTGTTTTTGTGTTAATTTTTGAGAGATAATTTCTGCGATTTTTTCGAGACTTTTATAACCTTGTTTTCCAGTGAAACAATTAGCATTTCTTGTATTCACTATTAATGAAAAAATTTTTTTTGCTTTTTGATTTAAATTCCATTTAATATTTTCAGAAATTATTTTAGATTGGGTATAAACAGACGCATAGTTAACTCCATCTCTAAAATAAAACATAACCAAATCATCTCGAGTACTATTATATAAGTCAGCACTAATCGTGGAAATTGCTACACCATCAATATGATCAAGATCTTGAAATTCGTTTAATCTCTTGCTTTTTGATTTAGATGATAGAAAATTTGTTAAATTAATACCCATTCTATTTAAAATAATTATTTAATGATTATATAAATGGTTATAAGTAAATAATAAATCAAAAACTAATGCTAAATCCACTTAACTTTTTCTCAAAACTAATTAAATCCAATAATCAAAGAGAACTTGATAGAATTGCTAAAATTGTAAACAAAATTAATTCATTAGAAGAAGAAATCAAAAATTTAAAAGATGAGGACTTTCCAAAAAAAACTATCGAATTTAAAGAAAAAATTAAAAAAGGAGAAAAAATTGAGCAGATATTCCCTGAAGCATTTGCATTAGTCAGAGAGGCATCAAGAAGAAAAAGAGGGGAAAGACATTTCGATGTACAGTTAATAGGAGGAATAGTCCTACAAGAGTCAAAAATTGCCGAGATGAAGACTGGCGAAGGAAAAACGCTTACTATTACTCTTGCAGCATATCTTAATGCTCTTCATGAAAAAGGGGTTCATATAGTAACTGTAAATGATTACCTCGCTAAAAGAGATTCTCAAGAAATGGGAGAGATTTATAACTTTTTAGGATTATCATCTGGTTACATAAACAATGATCAAGATGATGCTCAAAGAAAACAAAATTATAATTGTGACATTACTTATGCAACTAATAGTGAATTAGGTTTCGATTATTTAAGAGATAATATGAAATTTTCAAAAGATGAAATGGTGCAAAGAGAGCACTTTTTTGCTATAGTTGATGAAATAGACTCCTGTTTAATTGATGAGGCTAGAACACCACTGATTATTTCTGGAGCAGCAGAGGATAGAACAGCCCAATATTTGGCTATAGATAAATTAATCAGATCGTTAAAAGAAAAAGACTACGAGATTGATGAAAAGGACAAAAATGTACTTTTAACCAATGATGGAATAAACAATATTGAAAAAATTTTTTCAAATGCAGGAATTTTAAAAAATAATAACTTTTATGATCCTGAAAATTTGAGTTTAGTTCATCATGTTAATCAAGCTTTACGAGCAAATCATTTATTTCAAAAAGGTAAAGATTACATCATTCAAGATGATGAGTTGAAAATTATAGATGAATTAACCGGTAGAATTCTTGAAGGAAGAAGATTTGGTGATGGACTTCATCAAGCCTTAGAAGCAAAAGAAAGAATTCCCATTAAAGTTGAAAATCAAACTTTAGCTTCAATTACTTATCAAAATTATTTTAAATTATATGATAAAATTTCTGGTTGCACTGGAACAGCGGTGACAGAATCTCAAGAATTTTACGAAATTTATAATCTTCCAGTAGTTGTCATTCCAACTAATAAAAAAATGATTAGAAATGATTTTAATGACCAAATATTTAGAACTGAGACTGAAAAAAATGATGCTATCATTAAAAAGATAAAAGAGTGCCACCAAAAAGGTCAACCTTTATTAGTATTCACCTCTAGTATTAACAAATCGGAGAGATACTCAAATCTATTAAACAAAGAGAATATTAAACATAAAGTACTTAATGCTAAAAATCATGAAAGTGAAGCAGAAATAATCGCAAATGCTGGCAAAGAAAATTCTGTAATTATAACTACCAGTATTTCTGGTAGAGGAGTAGACATTCAGCTTGGTGGAAAGAAAGGCTCAATTCCAGATGAAGAATTAAAGTTGAATAAAGAAAAAATTAAATCACTTGGTGGATTATTTGTAATTGGAACAGAAAGAATGGAGTCTCGAAGAGTTGACAATCAAGCAAGAGGTAGATCAGGACGTCAAGGTGATGAGGGAAATTCAATCTTTTATGTAAGTCTTGAAGATGATTTAATGAGAATTTTTGGATCAGACTCGATGAATAATATATTACAAAAACTTGGTCTTAAAGATGGAGAAAGTATTGATCATCCTTGGATAAATAAAGCTTTAGAGAGAGCCCAGCAAAAAGTAGAGGCTCGAAATTTTGACATAAGAAAAACATTAATTAAATTCGATAACGTTTTGAATGACCAAAGAAATGTAATCTTTAGTCAAAGAGAAGATGCCATGAATAGTGACACAATTTTTGATTATTCTAATAGTTTTTTAAACGAAATAATTGATGACCTTATTAGACTTAAAATAAAGAAAAAGTCCAATCCTAAAAGCACTGATTTTGAAAATAAACTTAAATCAATTTTAGGTAAGAATTTTATATATTCATACCTAGAGGAACTTACAAATTGTAGTGATAAAGAATTAAGGGAGTCATTAAATAAGAAATTTCAAGACTCCAGGGAGGAAAGAATAAAATTGTTAGGTAAAGATCAATCTCAGGATATAGAAAAAAGAATATTTTTACAAACTATTGATATAAATTGGAAATCCCACATTCAGTATTTAGAACAACTTAGACAAGTAATCGGGTTAAGATCTTACGGTCAAAGAGATCCTTTAGTGGAATATAAAAAAGAAGCATTTCACTTATTTGAAAGTTTGTTAAATAAATTGAAACTTGATTTAACAACAATATTAATGAATCTTACCTTGGTTCAATCACAAACAAAAAATTTACAAGAAACTAAAATAAAATCTGATAACCCAAAATGCTTATTGGCCTTAAATAATGACAGAAAAATTTCAAGAAATGAAAAATGTGAGGCTACAGGAAAAAAATTTAAACATTGTTGTGGAGCTTTATAAAAAGTAAAGCATTAATCCTATAACAAAAATTGCAAGTCCAGCACCTACAACAAATATTTTTTTGGATTTTAAAAAGTGATTAAAATTACTTTTTTCTAAATTTAGCGAACTTAATTCATTTAAATTACTCATAAATCCTTTACCTCTACCTATTTTTAAAAATTTATTTTTTCTACCATCAAATATTTCCTCTGGGGACATTTGTTTAAAATTTTCTAAATTTTTATTTAAAGCATTTCTAACATTTTCTAGTATCAAATCTTTGTCTCTATGCGCACCTCCAGATGGCTCTGGTATAATTTCATCTATTATCTCAAGCTCTAGTAAATCTTTAGCCGAAAGCTTCATTGCTTTAGCTGCATCTAGCATTTTTTTTGGATCTCGCCATAAAATTGTTGCACATCCCTCAGGAGAAATAACTGAGTAAATTGCATTTTCTAACATTAAAACTTTATTAGATGATGCAAGAGCGATTGCACCTCCCGAGCCACCTTCCCCAATAACAATTGCAATCGTTGGAACTTTTAATTTCATACAACATTCTATTGATTTTGCGATGGCCTCTGCCTGGCCTCTTTCCTCTGCACCAACACCAGGATAAGCGCCCGGAGTATCAATAAATGATATGATTGGTATATTAAATTTATCAGCCAGCTGCATTAGTCGAATAGTCTTTCTGTAACCTTCTGGTCTCATCATGCCAAAATTTCTTTTGATTCTTGAATCTAAATCCTCTCCTTTTTCCTGTCCGATAACTAAAACTGATAAACCATTAAACTTCGCAAACCCACAAAGCACTGAAAGATCCTCGCCATAAAAACGATCCCCTGATAAAGGGATGAAATCTTCAAACAAATTATCTATAAAAAATTTTGACTTCGGCCTATCCTCATGTCTAGCTACCATTGTAGTTTGCCAAGGATCTAAGTTTGCATATACCATTTTTAATTTTTCATCTAACTCGTTTTGTATCTGAGAAATTTTTTGTGTATCTACTTCTGAAAGTCCACTTTGATTATATGGATCTTTAAGTTTATCTAATTCATCTTCTAAATTCTTTATATCACTTTCAAAGTTGAGATAATTTTTCATATTCTATAATATTAACTATGGAAATTGACAACAAAATGTCAATGCTGCTATTAATTATTTGACTTAGTTTTATGGGGGTTTTAGTAATTATTTATGTCTAAAAATTATCAAAATGTTAACAATTTAAAAATTTCAGATGAATTGCTGTCATTTGTAAATAAGGAATTACTAAAAGATTTAGATATTTCTTCTGAAAAATTTTGGGAGGGTTTTGATAATGCTGTACATGATTTGGCACCTAAAAATAAAGAACTGATCCAAATTAGAGAAAATTTACAAAAAAAAATAGATGATTGGCATATAAAAAATAAAGGAAATAAAATCGAAATTGAGCAATATAAAAAGTTTTTAAGCGAAATCGGTTATTTAAAGGAAGAGGGATCAGATTTTAAAATAGAGACTAAAAATGTAGATGATGAAATTACTCAAATTGCCGGACCTCAACTAGTCGTTCCAATAATGAATGCTAGATACACTCTCAACGCAGCTAATGCTAGATGGGTAAGTTTATATGATAGTTTGTATGGTACAAATATTATTGAGTCAGAGGAAGGGGGGAGTGAAAGATATGACCCAAATAGAGGACAAGAAGTAATAAAATATGTCAGAGAGTTTTTTGATAAATATATTCCAATTGATGGGACTAGTTGGAAAAATATATCTGCACTCAAAATAAAAGATAAAAATCTTATAATTTTAAAAGAAGATAAAGAGTATAAACTTAAAGATGAAAATAAATTTGTAGGTCACAGAGGTGATGTAAATAAGCCATCAGCAATAATTATAAAAAATAATAACTTACATTTTGAAATTATAATTAATCCAAAAGCTTTCAGTGCTGCTCATGATATAGCTGGAATAAGTGATGTAATAGCAGAGTCTGCTGTTTCAACTATTTGTGACAATGAAGATAGTGTTGCGGCGGTTGATGCTGAAGACAAAGTAGCATGTTACAGAAACTGGCTAGGTCTAATGAGGGGAGATCTAAAAGTACAATTTGAAAAAAATGGAAAAAAATTAGAGAGAAAACTAAATCCTGACAGAAGCTACATTTCTAAAGAGGGAAAAGGTCTTAAATTACACGGAAGAAGTTTGCTTTTAATAAGAAATGTTGGTCACTTAATGACCAATTCATCAATAATTCTAAATGATGGTAGCGAAGTGCCAGAAGGAATAATGGATGCTTTTATAACAACCACTGCTGCGTTACACGATTTTAAGAAAAAGAAAAATTCAAGAACTGGATCAATCTATATTGTTAAACCAAAAATGCATGGACCAGATGAAACAGCATTTACCGACTCAATTTTTTCGAAAGTCGAGGAATTACTTGGCTTACCAAAATACACTTGCAAAATAGGTATTATGGATGAAGAAAGAAGAACTTCTGCAAATTTAAAGGAGTGTATAAGAACTTTGAAAAATAGAGTTTTTTTTATAAATACTGGATTTTTAGATAGAACTGGTGATGAGATGCATACCTCCATGGAAGCTGGTCCAATGATTAAAAAGGGGGATATGAAATCATCCAAATGGATTTCTGCTTATGAAAATAATAATGTTGATATTGGTCTTAAATGTGGTTTTTCAGGTAAGGCACAAATAGGTAAAGGTATGTGGGCAATGCCAGATAAAATGAAGGAAATGTTAGATGAAAAAATCAGTCATTTAAAAGCTGGTGCAAATTGTGCCTGGGTTCCTTCCCCGACTGCAGCATCATTACATGCTCTACACTACCATCAAATAAATATTTTTGATGAACAAAAAAAGATTATGAAAAGAGAACAATCTAAATTAGATGATCTATTGACGATTCCTGTGGCTGATAGACCTAATTGGTCAGTTGATGAAATCAATAAGGAAATTACTAACTCAGCACAAACGCTACTAGGTTATGTTGTGAGGTGGATTGACCAAGGAGTGGGTTGTTCAAAAGTCCCTGACATAAATAATATTGGACTTATGGAAGATAGAGCCACCTTAAGAATATCTTCACAACATATTACTAATTGGATACATCACGGGATCACAACAAAAATTCAAGTTATGGAAATCATGAAAGCCATGGCAAAAGTTGTAGATAAACAAAATGAGAATGATAGGAACTATGTAAGGATGTCAGATAATTTCGAAAATTCTTTAGCATTTAAAACAGCTTGCGACTTGATATTTAAAGGAAAAGATCAGCCATCAGGTTATACAGAGCCTCTTCTGCATTTAAACAGAATAGAAAAAAAATCTAGCTTGAATTAATTTCAGATCTGTTTTTGAAAGCAGAGAATAATGTTCCATCATCAAGAGTTTCTATTTCACCACCAACAGGTAAACCTTGTGCTAATCTTGTAACTTTAGTTTTTGTTTCTTTAAGACTATTTTGGACGTAAAAAGCTGTAGTTTGGCCTTCTACAGTAGCACTCGTAGCTAAAATTACTTCTTCAATTTTGTTTTTCTTAACCCTTTCTACTAAAGAATTAATCAATAAATCCTCTTTGTTTTGTCCAATAGAGGAAATGGTTCCTCCTAGAACATGAAAATAACCTTTATATATATTTGAACTTTCTATGCTCCATTGGTCAGAAATATTTTCGACTACACAGATTCTTGCATATTTTTCTTTTTCAATTTTACAAAGATCATAATTACACTCAATCGAAGTAGCCTTTAAGATCCCACAAATTTTACACCTAGAGATGTTTTTATATACATCTACGAGTGATTTGGTTAAAGGTTTTACCAACTCATCACGATTATTTATTAACTTTAAAACAATTCTTTTAGCTGATTTTGGTCCTAAACCTGGCAACTTTGAAATTAATTTTATTAGCACGTCAATTTCACTTGTATTTTGCATTTATTATAATGGCCATTTAAAGCCAGGAATTCCAAATCCTCCAGCTGTTTTAGAAATTTCTTCGTTAGTTTTTTCTCTCAATTTTGATTTTGCATTATTGTGAGCAGCGGCAATTAAATCCTCTAAAACAGATTTATTTTCTTTTAATGTTTCATCTGAGATTTCTATTTTTTGCATTACGCCCTCTCCATCCAAAATAACTTTTACTGAATTGGCTCCTGATATACCTTCTACTCTAATCTTTTTTATATTTTCCTGACTTTCTTTCATCTTTGCTTCAAGTTCTTTAGCCTTATCTAATATTTTAGTAAAATCTGTCATCTAATCATTTTCTTCTTTTGGGTTGACATCGATTAAATCTGCATCAGGAAATTTTTCTATTAAATTTTTATATAATTTAGATTGTTTGGCAGAATTGATATTTTTAATTTTTTTATTTTGTTGCTTGTCTTTTATTGATAACTCACCTTTTGATTTACTTAATGTGATAATCCATCTGTCTCCAGTCCATTCAAAGAGTTTTAAAGATAAATCTTTAATAAAATTTTTATCTAGATTATCATTAAAAGATATTTCAATACGATTGTTTTCAAAATGAACTAAATTTACATTTTTTTCTAGTTCATACTTAAGTTTAATCTCTTTTTTTTCATTACAAATTTTTAAAAGTTGGTCGAATGAATTTATATCTAGCTTTTCCTCTGCTTTAACTCCTTTATTATTTTCAATTTTTACTTCTTGCTCTTGTGAAATATTTTTAACCTGACTAATTGTTTCATTTTTTTTTTCGTTCACTATGATTTCTTCATCAGCTTTCTTTTTTGATTGATCGATTTTATCCACACTCAAAGGCGAGTGCTCTTTTATTGTTGAGGATTTTAAATACATTAATCTTATTAGAAACATTTCAATTGATAGACTTTGATTGTTAACAATTTCTAACTCTCCAAGAGTTTTTAAAGTAAACTGCCAAAATAATATTAATGTTTCATCACTAACTTCGTTAGCAATTTTCTTTATTTTTGAAAACTCCTCATCATTCAAAGTAAAATTCGTACTCTCCATATTTAATGAATTAATATTTTTAAAGTAATACACCAGCTCTAAAAAGTCATTTATAAATACCTTCGGTTCAACCCCTTGCTCATAAATTTTTCTGTAAATTTCTATGGCTTTTTTTTCTTCTCCCTTTAAGATTAATTCAAATAAATCGATTAATTGTGATTTATCAAAATATCCAAAAATTTTTTGAGCGGAATTCAAATCTAGTTCTTCATCTTTGTCCAAACTTAATAAAGCTCTATCGAGTAAAGATAATGCGTCTCTAACAGAACCCTCTGAAATTTTTACAATTAGTTTTAAAGCATCATCTGATATTTTTCCCTTCTCTTTATCTTTTATTTTTTTTATAAATTCAAACAATTCACCCGATTTAACTCTTGATAAGTCAAATCTCTGACATCTGGAAACCACAGTAATAGGAATTTTTTTAATTTCTGTAGTAGCAAAAATAAATTTTAACCCCCCTCCATTCTCATATTGTGGAGGTTCTTCTAAAGTTTTTAACAAAGCGTTAAATGCCTGTTTACTTAACATATGTACCTCATCAATAATGAAAATTTTATATTTAGCTGAAGATGGTCCATATCTTGAAAATTCAATTAAATCTCTAACATCATCTACTCCTGTTTTACTAGCTGCATCCATTTCAAGTACATCTATGTGACTTGAATTGGTGATCTCATCACAATTATCACACTTAATTTTACATTTGTTTTCTACACCATTTGTGCAATTAAGAGCTTTAGCAATAATTCTTGCTATTGTGGTTTTTCCAACTCCTCTTATTCCGGTAAACAAATACGCATTAGGTATTTTGTTTGCCTTAATTGAGTTTACAATAGTTTGTGTAACAACTTCTTGACCAATTAAATCATCAAAATTTTGTGGCCTATACTTCAGAGCTAAAACTTTAGAATTTTTATTCATAATTAAGTGAGGAGACTAGACCCGTTCCACTTTTAGTTCGGCTGCTGAATTTCTTCCCTGACCGGTTCCATGAAGCAAACGCCCTAGCCCCCAAAACTATTATAGCAGGTATAATTTCTAGTCTACAAGAAAAGATTATTTTTATTTTCCTCTTATTTTGTCCGCCTCAAAAACACCTAAGACGTGAAAATCTTGGCAATGTAATCCTAATTCCTCTAAGGATTTTTGAACTTTTGTATCCTCAATATGACCATCAAGATCACACAAAAAAAAGAACGAGTCGAAGGTATTTTTTTCTGGATAACTTTGCAATTTTGTTAAATTCACACCATTAATAGCGAAACCACCTAAAGATTGATATAAAGCTGCAGGTTTACTTTTAAGCTTAAATAAAAAAGACGTAATATATTTTTTATTTCCAAATTCTGGTTGAGATATATTTTTTCCCATAATTAAGAATCTTGTTAGATTGCCTTTTTCATTTTCAATATTCTTTTTAATTATTTCTAAACTATATGTTTTAGCACTCAAAGATGAAGCTATTGCAGCTTTTGTCTTATCTTTTGTTTTTGAAACCATTTCAGCAGAGCCAGCTGTATCAGCCCTCACATGCTCAATTAGGCTATTTGATTTTATAAATTTAGAACATTGAGAAAGTGCTTGTCCATGAGAGTAAACATCCTTTATGTCTGAAATTTTGGTGCCCGGTAAACCTAATAAGTTATGTTCTATTTTCTGAAAATATTCAGAATAGATATTAAGTCTATATTTAAAGATTAAATATTCAATTCCAATATTGCCTGTAATTCTATTAGACTCTGGAATAATAATTTTTGAATTATCATCTTTTGAGGCTTTTAAAAAACATTCATCAAAAGTTTTACATGGAATTATTTCAGCATCTTTGAAAATTGATAATGCAGCTAAATGTGAATAAGCTCCAAATGTACCTTGAAAATAAATTTTACTCATTAAGACTTGTTTTCCATGATCTTTTTGACAGCTTCTAAATCCTCTTTTGTGTCTACACCTATAGGGGCAAACTTCGCAAAAGCAACATTAATTTTCATATTATTATCTAGAGCCCTAAGTTGCTCAAGTTTATTTTTGATCTCACTAGTCGATTGATTTAAAGAAACAAATTTCTCAAGAGTATCTTTGCTATATAAATATATGCCTAGATGATGATAAATGTTTTCTTTTTCTTCAGTAATATTTCTCATAAAATTTAATGCCTCTGGAAAATTTGTTTGATCTAAATTTTCTTTTGTCAAAACCTTAACTACATTTGGATTTTTTAATAGAGCTTTGTCCTCAATTTTGGAAGCTAAAGTTCCTAATTTCGAAGAACTTTCAATCATCTTTTTATTCAAGTTTCTAATATCATCTATATTCATTAAAGGCTCATCACCTTGAAGATTCATTACTAAATCTATATCTGTAGAATTGATTTTTTGAAACACCTCATAAATCCTATCTGTACCTGTTTTATGCTTATTTTTTGTTAAAATTGCCTGTCCGCCATTTTGTTTAACATCATCAACTATCTCTTGGTCTTCTGCTGCAACTATTACCTCTCCAATATTTGCTTCCTCTGCTTTTTTAAAAACATGTGAAATGATTGACAATCCTTTAATTTTCACCAAGGGTTTGCCCGGCAATCTCTCGGCAGACAATCTAGAGGGAATTATTACCAAAGTTTTCATTATTTTTTTAACTATGAGCACAATATAAACAGAGGCAAAATTGTACATCAAAATATATGAGCAATTTTAAATTTATAGTGTTATATCTTCAAAATATTTTAATTAAATGGATTCATTTGAACTTAACAAGATAATCGCTGCTGTTTTATTGGTTGCTCTAATTATTATTGGTATTGGAAAACTTTCCGATGCTATTTTTTATGTAGAAAAACCTAAAACCCCAGGTTATGTCGTAGAGGTGGAACAAGTAGTAACAACCAGCACAGAAACTAAATCAGATACATCTTCAGAAAAAGTCGATATTACAGCCTTGATGGCGATGGCAGACCTTGCTCATGGAGAAAAAGTTTTTAAAAAATGTGCCGCATGTCACTCGATTGTCAAAGGAGGGAAAAATAATATCGGTCCTGCACTTTACAATGTAGTTAACAGACAAGTTGGAGTTGTCTCCGATTATAAATATTCTAAAGCACTAACTGAATATGGAAAAAATTGGACCTTTGAAGAATTAAATGGTTATCTAATAAGACCAGCAAAATGGATTAAGGGAACTAAAATGGCTTTCGCTGGATTGAAAAAAGAGAAAGATAGAGCTTCAGTTATATTATATTTAAATCAAAATTCTGATAATCCGCTTCCTTTACCTTAATTTTCCAAAACAATAAAGTAGTATCGATTTTTGCACGTGAACTCTATTTGAAGCCTGTAGCCAAACTTTTGATTGTTTACTTTTAAAAACATTTTCATCAACTTCACTTCCTCTTGGGAGACAATGCAAAAATATAGCTCTTGGACATTTTTTTAAAAGATTTTTATTAATCTTAAAATTTTTAAAATCTTTTAATTTTTTTTTTTCATTAACTTTATCATTCATTGATATTACTTTGTCTGAAAAAATTACATCGGCGCCTTCAACTGCTTTTTTTGGATCATTATAAATCGTAATTTTATTTTTATTTTTTTTGATATAATTTATTATGTTCTTATTAGGTTGATATTTTTTTGGACAACCAACTTTTAAACTAAAAGAAAATTTTATTGAAGCAGCAATTAAGGAATTAAGAACATTATTTGAGTCTCCAATCCAAGTAATATTTAATTTTGATATTGGTTTTTTTTTAATTTCCTCAACTGTGAAAACATCTGACAAGATTTGTGTTGGGTGAGAGGACGGGCTTAATCCATTAATAATTGGAATTGTTAAATGCTTTTTAAATTCCTCCAACTTTTCATCATTATCGGTTCTTAACATAAAAGCATCACCAAAACTTGACAATATTTTTGCGGTATCTTCAATACTTTCACCTCCTTTAGATAAATGCAGTTCATCTGGTCTAAGTGTTAAAGTTCGACCAGAAAGTTGGGAGATAGCTAAGAAAAAGGACAAGCGAGTTCTTAAACTCGATTTTTCAAACATTTGTATCAATAATTTTCCTTTTAAAGGTTTTCCTTTATCGGGATCAAGAGTGTTAAGTTTCTTTCTTGCTTTTTTTCTTTTTTTTGCATCAATCAAAATTCTTCTAAGATCTTTCTCTGGAATATCTTTTAGATTAATAAAGTGTTTCATTTTATTTTAGTTCCGCGCACACTTTATTGATAATCTTGATAGCTTGATCTAACTCATTTTTTTTGACATTTAACGGAGGTAAAACACGAATAACATTTTCTGCAGCTCTAATGGTTAATAACTTTTTATCCATGAGTTTTTGAATAAATTTTGATTGATCTTTGTAAAGCTGAATTCCAATTAAGTAACCCCTCCCTCTGATATCTTTAATAACTTTGGGATATTTTTGCTGAATAATATTAAGATTTGAAAAAAAATATCTAGATAATCTTTTAATATTTTCTAAAAACTTTTTGCTTGAAACTATATCCATTACAGCATTTCCAACTGCCATTGCCAATGGATTTCCTCCAAAAGTAGAACCATGGGTTCCTGGAGTCATCCCTGCAGCAACTTTTCTATTCATTAAAACTGCTCCAATTGGAAACCCGCCCCCAATACCTTTTGCAATTGGAACTATATCTGGAATACATTTTGATTTTTCAAATGCAAAAAAACTACCTGATCTTGAAATACCACATTGTACCTCATCTAAAATAAGTAATATTTTCTTCTTATTACATAATTTTCTCAATTCTTTTAAACACCAATCTGGTACAACTTTAATACCACCCTCACCCATTATAGGTTCTATCATAATTGCAGCTGTATTTTTGGTTATCTTTTTTTTTAAAGATTTGTGATCTCCAAAAACAAAATGATCAAATCCACCTACATGTCCAAATCCTTCTGTCATTTTCTTAGATCCACTTGCAAAAATTGTAGCTAAAGTTCTTCCATGAAACGAGTTTTTTACACACAAAATTCTTGTCTTATTTGGTTTACCTATTGAATAAAAATATCGTCTCGCAACTTTAATTGCAGCCTCAGTAGCTTCTGCACCGCTATTTTGAAAAATTACGTAATCTGCAAAAGTTTTTTGACATAATTTTTTTGCTAATTTTTCTCCCTCAGGAATTTGAAAAGCATTGGATACATGCCAAAGCTTTTTTGATTGTTGATTTATAGTTTCAATTAATTTTGGATTAGCATGACCTAAACAATTAACCGCTATGCCTTGTACAAAATCTAAATATTTAGCTCCAGACGCAGTGTAGAGATAAGATCCTTTGCCTCTAACAAATGAAATTTTTTTTCTATTATAATTCTTTGCCAAATAGCTCATAAATTTTATTATTTTAAAACTTTGTATAAACAATATTATTAAATACAAGTCAGGATTGAATGTTTCTATTTTACTTGTTAAATAAATTTTGTTGATAACTTAGATTAATTACTTGTTTAAATAAAATTTATATCAGTATATTGTGTAAAAGTTATATTTAAACACTAAATATAGATTTATTATGAGTTGGACAGATGAAAAAGTAGCTAAACTCAAAGAATTGTGGGGTAAAGGCAATACTGCTAGTCAAATTGCAGAAATAATAGGTGGTATTAGTCGAAATGCAGTTATAGGTAAAGCTCACCGGTTAAATCTTTCAGCAAAAATAAAAACTAGGTCTGCAACCTCTAATGAAAACTTTGAAAGTTCAATTGATAATAAAAATTTAAAATTAAAAAGGGGACGAAGAAGTAAATTTAAATCCTTAATAATTGAAAAAGATTTTGAGCCTGAAAATCCTAAAACACTAGAGGAATTGGATGAAAACTCTTGTAAGTGGCCGATTGGTCATCCAAATGAAAAAGGTTTTTATTTTTGTGGAAGGACCTCATTGAAAGATTTTTCTTATTGCAAACTTCATTTACTTTATGCTTACCAACCTAAAGGTAAGAAAGATGATGTCACTGACAAGGATGAAGTGCCAAAATTTATAGAAAAAAAAATCAAATCAGCTTAAAAAGCTCAATAAAGTTTTTCTAAGAAATATTTTTTTTTGAGAATTGTCCACCCTGTCTCCACATATAACAATACTTTTCCACTTCTTTTTCAAATAAACATTTAGCTGGAAAGCCAATATCTGAATTTGTTTTATATTTACCTGATAAAATATTATCATATTTTAAAAGTTTGAGCTGATCTTCTGTAAGTAGTGGTTTGGGAAATAATTGAAAAAATTTTGCCGATAATTTTCCAAAAAACAAAGGGACGGGTAATAAAATTCTCCGTTTATCTATAAGATTAAGTAATTTTTCGATAATTTCTTTTAATGTTAGTGTTTCGGTTCCCACACACTCAATTATCTGTGAGTAGATATTTTTAGAGATGATATTAAAAATTATATCGACTAAATCAGAAGAATGAATAGGCATGAATTTGGTTTGTCCATTATAATAAAGTGGAAATACTGGAAGCCTATTTAATAGAGTCATAAAGTTAGTGGTAAAATTATCATCAACAGAATAAACAACTGATGGTCTTAAAATTGTCGATAATGGAAAGTTTTTTAAAATTTCCTTTTCACCCTCTAGCTTACTTCTAGCATATTCAGACTCTGTTGCCTCGCTAACACCTAATGATGATAAGTGAATAAGATGTTTCAATTTATTTTGCTTACAAAGTTTTGCTAATAGAGACGGGAATAAAGTGTGAATATTTTTAAAAGAGCTTCTTTTTGTTTCATACAAAATACCAATCAAATTTATACAAATATCTGACTTTTCAAATAGACTTTTGATTTTAGCTTCATCAAAAATATTTGCCTCCACAATATCAATATAACCTGCATTTCCTTGGGTTTTTATTATATGACCTTTCTGATGTATGTTTCTTGTAACAATAGTAACTTTATAATCATTTTTCGTTAACTTTCTTATAAGATGACGACCAATTTGACCACTTCCACCAAAAATTAGACAATTTTTTCCTTTCATATATATAAGACTTAAAAATGAATATTGATATCAAACTTCATAAAAATGACTTACCAGATGATTTAGATTTAGGCAATGTAATAGCTGTCGATGGAGAGTTTATGGGTCTAAATGTCAGACGTGATCCTTTGTGTTTAATTCAAATTTCATCAGGTAATTCTGATGCACATATAGTTCAACTTGATAGATCAAATTATCAAGCACCAAATTTAATAAAAATATTAGGAGATCAAAAAGTGGCTAAAATTTTTCATTATGGTAGAGCTGATATGGCACATATAAAATATTATCTTAAAACAGAAACGAATAATATTCTTGATACTAAAATTGCTAGTCGTTTAGCTAGAAGTTATGCTGATAATCATTCCCTTAAAACACTGATTAAAGAGTTTATTAATATTGACATCAGTAAACAATTTCAAAATTCTGATTTTGGAGGTGATTTAACACCTGCTCAAATGAAGTATTGTGCTAATGATGTAATTTACCTACACAGAATTCACTCCGAGTTAAACAAGATATTGGAAAGAGAAAAAAGAATTGAATTATATAAAGATTGTCTTAAATTTTTGAGAACTAGAGTAGAACTTGATTTGGCTTTATTTAAGGATGATATATGGTCCCACTAAATGAAAAAAAAAAAATTTATTAAAGTTGCTAAAGAAGTAATTGATCTTGAAATTAAAGCATTAATAAAACTAAAAAAAAGTATCAATGAGTCATTTAATTTGGCGGTCCAACAAATTATAAAATGTCAATCTAAAATAATTTTGTGTGGTGTTGGAAAAAGTGGATTAATTGCAAATAAGATTGCGTCTACATTATCATCAGTTGGTACTCCAGCATTTTTCCTTTCTGCGAGTGACTCTTCTCATGGAGATTTGGGAAGTATTTCAAAAAAAGATATTTTGATTATAATTAGTAATTCAGGGGAAACTAACGAATTGAAAAATATTATTCAATTCGCAAACAGAAATAAGATTTTACTTATTGGTATAGTTTCACAAAAAAATTCAGTGCTTTATAAGTCTGCGGATATAAAACTTTATATACCTAAAGCAATTGAAGCTGGAGGTATCATACCTACATCTAGTACAACTTCACAATTAGCATTAGGTGATGCTTTAGCGATAGCAACTATGAAACAAAGAAAGTTTAATAAAAAAGACTTTAAAAAAATCCACCCTGCAGGAAGTTTAGGCTCACAATTAAAAACTGTCGAAGATCTTATGCTAAAAGATACGGCAATTCCTTTCGTAAATGAAAATTTTAAAATGAAAGATGCATTAAAAATTTTAAGCTCAAAAAAATTAGGATTTTTGCTTGTTAGAGATAAAAAAAATAACACGAAAGGTATTATTACCGATGGGGAGCTTAGAAGATTTAGTCAGAAAAATCAAAATCTACACAGTGTCTTGGCAAAAGAAATTATGACAAAAAATCCAATTGGTATTGATAGGAATGAGCTGGCAGTAAAAGCTTTGTCACTAATGAATAATAAAAAGATTACCTCTTTATGTGTTTTTAATAAAAAAAATAAACTTAAAACCATTGGAGTGCTACATATTCATAATATATTACAATCAAATATCTCTTGATGAGAAGAAAAACTATTTTAGGAATCACTATAACTACCTTATTTTTCTTTTTTTTATTTTTTTTATATTTCAAATCAAACCAAGAAGAAAAAATAGTTGAGAAAAAGATCGAGCCTATTGAAAATGAAAATCAAGAAGATTTAGAGGAAAAAATTGAAAGTTTTAATACAATAGAGGATGTAAGTTATTCCGCAAAAGATATAAAAGGGAATGAATATCTTTTAAAAGCAAAAGAAGGGACGATCGACCAAAATGAGAACAATTTTATTTTCCTAAAATATGTAAATGCAACTATAAAATTGAAAGATTATAGATGGATAGAAATATCATCTGACTTTGGTAAGTATAATGTTAAAAATTATGATACAATTTTTTCTAAAAATGTAATAATTACATATTTGGATAATAAAATTTCTGGAGATTATCTTGATTTTTCATTAGATAAAAATTTGATGATAATTTCTAAAAATGCAGTTATGAGAAATGAAAAAGGTTCTCTTAAAGCTGATGTAATAGAAGTAAATATTGCAACTAAAGATATGAAAATATTTATGTACGAAGAAAATAAAAAAGTAATAATTAATTCAGAGAATTAAAATGGCCTTAATAAAAAAATTTAGAATAAAATCGTTTAAAAAGATTAAATCAATTATTGAGTTTGATAATATAACCTTATCATATGGCAATAGAATAATTCTAGATAATATAAGTTTTAAAATAAATGAAGGTCAGATATTTGGAATGCTTGGTCCTAATGGTGTAGGAAAATCAACAATTTTTAATTTAATTACAGGATTAATAACTCCAAAATATGGAAAAATTAGAATTAATGGTGAAGATGTATCACAATACCCAATATATTTAAGAACAAAAAAATTTAAAGTTGGTTATGTTCCACAATATGGTGGATTTTTTAATGACTTGACTCTTCTTGATAATCTCAAAGCTATTAGCGAGATTGTAATAGAAGACAAAAATTTGAGACAAGAAAGAATTGATTATTTATTATCAAAATTCGAACTTGAGAATATTAAAAATATTAAAGCAAAATTTTTATCAGGTGGACAAAAAAAGAAATTAGTTATTTCTTTGTCACTTTTAAGCAACCCTAAAGTACTTTTATTAGATGAATGTTTTGCAGCTCTGGATGTTTTGACAATAAAAATGTTGCAGGAAATAATAGTAAATTTACAGCAAGAGAATCAAATTACTATTTGCATATGCGATCATCAAGCTAGAGATTTACTTGCATGTGTGGATATTGCGATGATTTTGAGTAACTGTAAAATTATTGCACAAGACACACCATCAAATTTAGTAAAAGATATAAATGCTAAAAATGCATATTTTGGTAATAGTTTTAAATTTAATTAATACTAAATGCCAAATAAAATCATTTTAAAAAATAAAGTTTCTAATTTTAATAGAAAGATTTCGATACCTGGTGATAAAAGCATAAGTATAAGATGGGTGCTTATTTCGTCTCTTGCAAGTGGAGTCTCTAAAGCCAAAAATTTATTAATGTCTGATGACGTTTTAGCAGCTATCAAATCAATCAAAAAATTAGGTGTGAAAGTTGTAAACAAAAAAGGTGTTTGTAAGATATATGGTGTTGGTGTTAATGGTTATAAGTATAAAAAAAACATTGTGATAAATGCAAAAAATTCTGGAACACTTGGTAGGCTAATTTCAGGAATTTTAATTGACACTCCTTTTCCAATAAAGATTGTTGGAGATAAAAGCTTATCAAAAAGAGATTTTAAAAGAATAACAAAGCCTTTAAGTAAATTTGGAGCCTCTTTTCGGCTTCGTAATAACTATAACTTACCTCTTATTGTAAGAGGATCGCAAAAATTGAAATCAATTTCATTTTTTGAGGATAAAGGTTCTGCACAATGCAAGAGCAGTGTTATTTTTGGTGGAATAAAAGCTGATGGAAAGACAATTATAAAAGCAAAAAAATCTAGAAATCATACAGAGCTTCTATTCAAACATTTAAAGTTACCAATTAAGGTAAAAAAAAATCAAAAATTTGACCTTATAGAAATTAACAAAGTAAACAAAATCAATCCGATAAACTACAGCATCCCATCAGATATAAGTTCAGGAGCTTTTTTTATTGCACTGACAGCACTTTCAAAAAATTCACAAATTATCATAAAAAATGTTAATGTAAACCCAACCAGGACAGGTGTCATTGTAATTTTAAAAAAGATGGGAGTAAAAATTTCTCTACTTAATAAAAAAATTTACAAGGGGGAACAAATTGCAGACATTTTAGTGAAAAGTCCTTCGTCTCTTAAATCTATTAATTGTCCTTCTAAGTTCAACAGTGAAGCCATAGATGAATTTTTAATTATTTTTTTGATTGCTGCTAAAGCCAAAGGTATATCAATTTTTAAAGATTTAGATGAGTTGAATAAAAAGGAAAGTCCAAGATTGAAATGGGGCTCAAAAATTCTAAAGATGATGGGTGTTAAAGTTATTACAACTAAAAATTCCATTAAAATATTTGGTAATCCAGAATTAAAGATTGATAAAAGAATTGAAATCCAGAAATACCTAAAAGATCATAGAGTTTTTATGACAAGTGTAATAGCGGCATTATCTTTTGGTGGTGAATGGCATATACATGATAGAGATTCAATAAAATCATCATTTCCATCCTTTTTAAAAATTATAAAATCGCTAAAAAATGCAAAAAAAGAAAAATTTAATTAAAATTGCTATTGATTCCCCTGCTGCGGCTGGAGCGGGAACTTTAGCTAAAACTATCTCAAAACACTATAACCTTTTATATTTAGATACTGGAAAAATTTATAGATTGATAGCTTTTTTAAAAATAAACCAAAAAAAAAAATTTAATAAAAAATTTTTAAAAAAGAGAATACAAAAATTAAATTTAAAAAACCTTCAAAATAAAAAATTATTATCAGATGAGGTGGGAAATGAAGCTTCTTTAATAGCTAAAGATAAGTATATAAGAAAACTTGTTTACTCTTTCCAGGTTCAATGTGCTTACAAACCACCAAAAAAATTTAATGGCTCTTGCTTAGATGGGAGAGATATTACTTATAAGATTATTCCAGATGCAGATTTAAAATTTTTTATAACTGCAAATTTAAAAATCAGAGCTAAAAGAAGATATCTAGAGTTAAAAAATCTAAAAAAAAATGTTTCATATTCAGAGATCTTAAAAAGTATCAAAAATCGTGATAAAAGTGACTATAATAGGCGTATATCACCTTTAAAGAAAACTAAAGATTCCATATTGATAAATACCTCAAAGTTATCTAAAAGAGCATGTTTTTTAAAAATTAAAAAAATTATAGACGGAAAAATAAATAGTTAATGGAAATTTATAAAGATTTATCAAATCCTGCTTCTAAGGAGTTTGAAAAATTATTAAACTCAAAACTTTCAAAGATACAAATAGAGGAAGGGAAGATAATTGAGGGAAAAATTAATAAAATTACTGACAAGTTTGTTTTTCTCTTTGTGGAGGGTCTGAAAAGTGAGCCTGTTCTAGATATTAACGAGCTTAAGAGCATGGGTTTGGAGGACAAAATAAAACTTGGTGAGACAATTCCAGTTCTTTTAGAAAAAATTGAGGATAAAAATGGAGAAGTATTAGTTTCTGCCAATAAAGCTCAAAAAATTAAAGGGTGGGACAAGCTTGTTGAAGCCTATGAAAAAAATGAGCCAATTATGGGTAAAATCACATCTAAATGTAAAGGGGGATGTATTGTAGAGCACATAGACACTGGCTCTTTAATGTTTTTACCAGGATCTCAAATTAGTGATAAACCACTTAAAGATATTAGTCACTTGATGAATGAACCACAAAAATTTGCTTTAATTAAATTAGATAGAGTAAGAGGAAATGCTTGTGTTTCTCGAAGAGAAATTATTTCATCATTTAAAAAAGAAGACAAAGCAAAAATAATAGAAAAATATAAAGTTGGCGATATCATAAAAGGTGCAGAGGTAAAAGGGTACAGCACTTTTGGATGTTTTTTTAATGTAAATGGTGAATTAGATGTCTTAGTACATCTGCAAGAAATATCTTATTCAAGAGTTAATCATCCTGATGAAGTTTTTAATATTGGGGAAAAACATGACCTTAAAGTTATTTCGGTTGATAAAGAAAAGTTACAAGTAGGTTGTAGCGTAAAACAATTATCACCTGACCCATTTGAGCATGTAGAGAACTATGATTTGAATAAAGTTTATAAAGTAAAGGTTGTAAAAATAATGGACTTTGGAGCTTTTTGTGAGTTAGAACCTGGGCTCACGTCATTACTTCACTCAAGTGAATTAAGCTGGAGTAAAAAAAATGCATCTGCAAAAAAAATGTTTAAAATAAATGATATGATAAATTGTGTTATAACTGAAATCGATAAAGAGAAAAGAAGAGTTGCTATATCACACAGATTGACTTTAGAGAATCCTTTTGAAGTTTTTGATAAAAAATTTCCAGTAGGATCAATTGTTGAAGGAGAAGTTGTAAACAAAAACGAATATTCATTATTTCTTAAAGTTGAAAACTTAGAAGTAGACGCATTCCTACATTGTAATGATTTAACATATTCAAATAATGGTGAGCAAGAACTAAATAACTATAAAAAAGGTGATAAAATTAAAGTTAAGGTTCTAGAGATAAAAGTTTCTGATCAAAAAATAAGAGTTGGATTAAGACAGACACAAGCAGATCCTTTCGATTGGTTTAAAGACAAAAAGATAAAGCAAACAATCACAGTTAAGATTATTTCCACAGACTCTAAAGGATTAATTGTAAGACCAGAGGGGTGTGAAATGGATTTCCCAATAAAGAAATCTAATATTGCAATAAATGCTGCTGACACAAGAACTTCGAGATTTACTGGTGGAGAAAGAATTGATTGTGCCATTGCTGACTTAGATATAAACAAGAGAAAAGTAACCTTAAGTATCAAACTTTTGGAAGAAATAGAAAAAAAAGAAGCTTTGGAAAAATATGGTGCAGAAGGTTCAGGAAAAAATTTACCTTTTTCGTCATTGTCAGAAGATTTAAAGAAAAAAGATAAAAAATAATTTGAATTGATTGAAATAAATTGGCTATTGTAAAATCAAAGCTTATAAAAGAACTAAAAAAATCCTATCCAAACTTTTTAATTCGAGATCTTGATAAAGTAGTAGAAATTATTCTTAAAGAGATTAAAGAAACATTAAAAAGAGGTGAAGGGGTCGAGCTAAGAAATTTTGGAACTTTCCGAGTTAATATTCAAAAAGCTTCGATTAGAAGAAATCCGAAAACTGGGGAGAAAGTAAGTGTACCAAAAAAAAGAACAATAAAATGGAAAATGTCTAAAGATTTGTTTAAAAAGTTAAATAATGAAAAAGAATAAAATCTTTGTGGCTTGTGATAGCACCAATATTTTAAAAATTAAAAAAATTATTAGCAAAACTCGAAATTCAAAAATAAATGTAGGTTATAAATTTGGACTCGAATTTCTTAACTCAAAAAATGGTAGACCTTTTCTATCTAAATTAAAAAATGAGACAATATTTGCAGATTTAAAACTTCACGATATTCCAAATACTTGTGCATCAACAATTAAAGCGATGAAGGATTTAAAAATTAATTATTTAACTATACATATAAGCTCTGGGTTAGAAGCCTTAAAAGCAACCAAAAAAGTTTCGGGAAAAATTAAATTAATTGGAGTGACCATTCTTACATCATTAGACAATAAATCATTAAAAGATATTGGGTTTAATAAAGGTGTAAAAAAATTAGTTCTTCATCAAGCGAGAATGGCAAATAAAGCAAAGTTAGATGCAATAGTATGTAGCGCTCAGGAAGTAAAACTAGTTAAAAAAGTATTTAAAAAAGAAATTATAACTCCAGGTATAAGATTTAATTTTACATCAAATGATCAAAAAAGAGTTTTGACTCCTAAACAAGCTTATAAAAATGGAAGTGACTGGCTTGTAATGGGAAGGCCAATAACGAAAGGGAATATCAAAAAAAATATTCAAAATCTAATCGATCACTTAAGCCAATGATCAAAGGTTTAAAAATTTGTGGGGTCTCAGATCCTGAAACTTTAAACTATATTTTAAATCACAATCATAAACCAACAATGATAGGTTTCATTACGAACTTTGAGAAAAGTAAAAGATTTGTTGATTTTGAAAAATTAAAAGATTTGATAAACGTAGATAAAAAACAGGTGAATTTTGTTTCTGTACTTGTGAACCCCAACGATGTAATTTTAGAAAAAATAAAAAATTTAAATTTTGATTATTATCAACTTTACGATGTAAATCCTTATAGAACAAAAGAAATTAAATCTAAATTCAAAAAAAAAATAATCACAGCTCTTACTGTTTCAAATAAAGAAGATGTAATTAAATATAAGGGTTACTCGGAAATTTCAGATATAATTTTGTTTGACTCAAAGGGTTACCATAAATCTGAAAGTTTTGATCATAGTTTACTAGATGACGTACCAAGTGAATTAAATAAAATGATTGCAGGAAATATCCAAATAGATGATATACCTAATCTTAAAGATAAAAACTATATTGTTGATCTCAGTGGAGCATTAGAAGACCGAAATGGAAAAAAAGATATTAATAAAATTGATAAATTGTTAAATTTGTTTGAAAAATATGAAACTTAAAAAAAAAATTCCAGTTATCGACCAAGGAAATTCGCTTGGATTTTGGGGTGGTAAATTTGGAGGAAACTTTGTTCCAGAGACTTTAAAAAAACCAATCGAAGATTTGGAAGTTTTATTCAATAAACTAAAAAAGGATAAAAAATTTATTTCCGAAAGAGATAAATATTTTCAAAATTGGGTTGGGGCTCCCACAAGATTTATAAAACTAGAAAATCTTACAAATCACATTGGTGGTGCTCAAATTTGGTCTAAAGTTGTGTCAGATGCGAATGGGGGGGCGCACAAAATCTACAACGCAACTGTTCATTGTTTGCTTGCAAAACGATCTGGTAAAAAAATTATATGTGGAGATACTGGTGCTGGCTATGCAGGTAAAATGTTAAGTATGGCAGCTAAAAAGTTTGGTTTGAAATGTAAGATATTCATGGGTGCAAAGGATATTGCTAGACAACAGCCAAATGTAAAAGCAATGAAGAAAAATGGAGCAGAAGTAATACCAGTCTACTCGGGAAGTCAAACACTTGTAGATGCTGTCTCAGAATGTATGAGATTCTGGGTTGCTAATTGTGATACAACAGCAATGTGTGTTGGTAGTACTGTTGGCCCAGCAGTTTTCGTTCGTATATGTGGGTGGAGTACAAGCCAAATATCAAGAGAGTTAAAAATACAGCTCATGAAAGAATTTGGATCAATTCCAAAAAAACTTAAGTTATACAATTGTGTAGGAGGTGGAAGTTCAAGCTTTGGTTTTTGGAATGAATTTATGGATTATGACAAAAAACAAGTTGAGTTTATTGGTGTAGAAGCTGGTGGACCTGCAAAAAGTAAAAAACATGCAGCACCTTTAACCTATGGTTCAAAGATTGGAATTCTACATGGCGCAGCTCAATATGTTAATCAGAACTCAGATGGACAAATAGAAGAGACAGAGTCAATTTCTGCGGGACTTGATTATCCTGGAATTTCGCCACTTCATTGTTTTTTAAAAGATACAAAAAGAGCTAGATATACGGCTGCAAGTGATGAAGAAGCTTTAAGTGCTTATAAACTTGTGACAAAATTTGAGGATTTAAGACCGTCCTTAGAACCAAGCCATGCTTTTTTTGTTGCCCTCAAAGAAGCAAAAAAGCTTAGTAATGATACAGTGGTAGTAATTAATAGTTGTGGTGATGCTTACAAAGACCGTGGAATTTTAGAGGAAAGATTAGGCAAAAAATATGTTAAATCCAATTAGTGTTGCGTTTAAAAAAGCAAGAATAGAAAATAGACCGGCTTTATTAACCTATACTGTTGCTGGGGATAGCTCAAAAAAACAATCGTTGGATATATTAAAATCAATATCTAAAAGTGCAGATATTTTAGAAGTAGGTGTGCCTCACAATACTCCTGTTGCAGATGGAAGCCAAATTCAAACTAGCGCATATAGAGCAATCAAAAAAGGTATAAAAATAATTGATATATTTAAAATTGTTAGAGATTTTAAAAAATTTGACAAGAGCAAGCCTATTATATTGATGGGTTACTATAATATGATTTTTCAATATGGAGAAAACAACTTTTTAAATAAATGTAAAACCTCAGGAGTAAATGGATTAATAGTTGTAGATTTACCTTGGCCAGAAAATAAAGATTTCGCAAAAAAATGTAAAAAAAAATCAATTTATTTTATCCAACTTTTATCACCTACAACAACAAGTAAAAGACTTAGAAAAATTATACAAAACTCTCATCCAATGAATTATTTTATATCAATGCTAAGTACTACGGGTGGCAAACTAAAAGTATCACCTCGAGAAATACTTAAAAATTACAATAGGATAAAAAAAATTAATCCTAAAAAAGAAGTTGTGATTGGTTTTGGAATTACAGATAAGACAATTGGAAAGCTTAAATCTGCTGATGGATTAGTAGTGGGAAGTGCTATTTGTAAAGAAATTACGAGAAGTTTAAATAGTAGACAAAATCCTGTCATAAATGTAGGTAAGTTAGTTAGAAAATTAAAAAATAAAATAAAATGAATTGGATCACTAAAATAATCAAAGCAGGTGAAAAAATCAAATCTGCCATTCATAAAAGAGCGTCCAAAGAAGACATTGCTAATAGTGATTGGACATCCTGTTGCAAAGGTCCAATATTAAAAAAAGATTTGGAAGAAAATCTATGGGTCTGCCCTGATTGTAATAAACACCACAGAATTAAACCTAAACAAAGATTTGATATCTTATTTGGAAAAGATAATTACGAGATATTTCAAACACCCATCCCAAAAGATGATCCTCTAAACTGGACAGACTCAAAATCTTATAAAGATAGATTAAAATCTGCTAGAAAAAAAACAGGTATGGATTGTGGGATGATGGTCGTAAGTGGCTTTATCAATGATATTAAAATTACCGCAGTTGCATCTGATTTTGATTTTTTAGGTGCATCAATGGCAGCTGCAGAAGGAGAAGCTTTCTTATATGGTATTCAACATGCAATTGAAAATAAAACTCCTTTTTTATGTGTAAGCGCAGGGGGTGGAATGAGAATGATGGAAAGTTTAATTTCTTTATCTCAAATGACAAGAACCACACTCGCAATAAATGAATTAAAAAATAATAATCTTCCATATCTTGTTTGTATTACAGACCCGACTGCTGGTGGAATCACAGCTTCCTATGCAATGTTAGGTGATATTCATATAGCTGAGCCCGGAGCGCTAATCGCCTTTGCTGGAGCCAGAGTAATTCAAGGAACTGTTAAGGAAGAATTACCAGAAGGTTTTCAAAAGAGTGAATATGTTGAAAAGACAGGCTTTGTAGATTTAATTGTTGAAAGAAAGGATCTAGCTGAAAAAATTGGAACTTTATTGTCAATATTGTTAAAGAAAAATTCTGTTATAAGCACTGACCAAGATGAAACTACAGAAAATACTCAGTCGCTTTCTAAAATTGCATAAAAAAGAAATTGATCTTAGCTTAGATCGAATAATTCACCTTTGCGAAAAACTTGGTAATCCTCAGGATAAAATCAAAGCCATCACTATTGTTGGGACAAATGGCAAAAACTCTACTATTCAAGCTTGTTATTCAATTTTAAAAGAGGCAGGAATTAAGTGTAATGTTTATACCAGTCCTCATATTCAAAAAATAAATGAAAGATTTGTTTTTAACAACCAACAACTTGGAGATGATGAACTAGCCTCTTTATTTGAGGAGGTTGAGAGAGTAAATGCGAATAATCCAATAACATTCTTTGAAATTTTAACTGCATGTTATTTTTATAAGGCAGCTCAATTTCCTGATAATCTTAATCTGATTGAGGCAGGTTTATTTCATAGGTTTGATGCAACAAATATCTTAAAAAATAATCATGCAAGTATTGTAACTTCTATTTCAAAAGATCACTTAGACTGGCTTCCAGAAAATGAGAGAACAATCGATAAGATTATTTTTGAAAAAACCTCAAACCTTTTAAATTCAAATATTATAGTTGCAAAACAATACCCTATTTCAACATTAGAAAAGATTAAAAAAACTATTCACCAAAATAAATCTAATAAGTATTTTTTTAATGATGATTTTTCATTCTCAAATGGAGAAAATGAATTCTTCTATTATGAAGATAAATTTGGTCGATTAAAACTACCAAAACCAAATGTATTAGGCCAATTTCAACAGGAAAATATTTCAACAGCTATTGCAACTTTGCGAATTTTAGATCTGGGCATTGAAGATCATCATATTAAAAAAGGTATTCAAAAAATCAATACTATTGCAAGACTTCAAAAAATTGAATCAGGTAGATTAAAAGATTTAGTTAAAGACAATCTTTTTTTAATATCTGGAGATCATAATGAAGATGGAGCGAGAGTATTAAATGAATATTTAAAAAGCCTAGATTGTAAAAAACATATCATTATTGGTATGATGGATAACAAAGAACACGAAAAATACATTAACCACTTTAGAGATATTGCCTCAATAACAACTGTAGATATTAAAAACCAGCCAAATGCAATTAGTGGACTTCGATTAAAAGAAAAATTCAAAAATATGCCAAATGTAAATTATAAAGAAAGTATTGAAGATGCAATCAAGAGCATAAATTTAAATGAAGGAGATCTGCTTCTAATTACTGGATCTTTATACCTATGTTCGGAAGTTTTGAATTTAAATTAAATGTTTTTATCCAAAAATTCTTTCATGTGACTCTCGGGTACACCACCAACTTTTCTATCTACTTCAACACCTTTTTTATAAATAATTACAGTTGGCACCCCTCTTATTCCAGCGGTACTCCCAGTATTTATTCCACCCTCTTCAATATCAGCGTAATAAAATCCTGCTTTATCTTTATATTCAACAGCGAGTTTATCCATGATTGGTTTTAAAGCTTTACACGGACCACACCACGCAGCCGAAAATTGAATTACAGAAATGTCCTCGTTTTTGATTTTGTTATCAAAATCTTCGTCTTTAAAATCTGTTAGCATTCAATCTTTCTATAATTTACTAATACAAAGTCAACTAGGCAATTTCATATTTTTTTTCAATTGACATTATAAATTCGTTTATTTCATCTAATTTTTTTAATTCTTCCTCATCATCTCTATTAGAAGCTTGGTCTCTTAAATAATCAATTTCAGTGTAAGCCATATTAACAGTTTGCCACTTTTCTTTATTTTTACTCAAAATTCTTCTAGCAATTTCACTTTTGATATTTTTATAAAGATCAGGTGGTAAAATTTGCGGTGCTTCTTGATAAATAATTTTTTGGCCAAACCAGCTACATCTTTTATCTTGAAACTTATCTAATAATCTCAATTTGTCTTCCCAAGATGAACTATGCCAAGTTTTAAATAATGCAGTATCTTTATTTGGAATAAATTTCTCATAAAGAGTTTCCTCTGGTAATAAATCTACTTGAGTTTTTGTTTGTTCCTTTTCCTCTGCAGCTTCTCTATTTATGATTTGAATATTTTTACAAAAATTTTCATTTTCCCTAACAAGTTTAGCCCTTTTTTGAATTGTTGCTAAATCTAGTTCTGAATAAGGTTTTTGTTTAAGAGCAAATTGTTTATCTAAAATTACTGGTGCTTTATTAGTTTTTAAAACTCTTAAAGCCTTAGGGCTATATTTTTTTAATACATCTCGTAATTGATTTACTGGTAGGTTTAACAATGGTTCTGGATCCCTTCTTAGGTCCCAAACATATCCCCAAGATGCATATGACGGATGAAAGCAATGATTAGGATGTAGCGTACTAGTAAGATACATCATATTCCGACCCTTCACATTTTCAAAAATAGAATATATGCCTTCATTTTTTAAAAATGTTTCAACGCTAGTCTTTGTTGATGTCTTTAAAAAGGTATCCCAATTTTCTTTATGTTTTTCTTTTATAATTCTTAAAACCTTCAATGAATTCTGTGCATCAACATAGGCTGTATGGCTAGCTGAAGTGTCAAAACCCTGCATTCTAGATAGAGATTCCAGTGCAAGACTTGGGTTACCTGCTTCGGTTAGCTCTGTTTTTAGGGTCTCTGAGTTTAATGTTTGGGCTGCTCTAGCTATATGCAAACCATCATGTTCACTATTGGGCGAAGAGTGGGTGGCATAAGGATACCTATTACCCTTAAAAAAATTAAAGTGGAACATTCTTCGATCAAAATTTAAATTTGACCAACCCATAAATACTGCTGGAGCACACTTTGTGAAAAAATTTTCAACAGCACCTAAAAAATCATAATGTGAATAATTGCCTTTGGTAAGTAAGTCAATGCTAGTTGAATTAACAAGTAAGGCCTTTGCACTGGGCACCTCTCCTTCTGGCATTCTGCCTCTGATATTTAATTTTCCAATCTCTTTAAGATTTTTATCAACAACAACCGCACCTACTTCAATTATTGATCCCCAAATAGTGCTATTGGTTGTTTCGGTATCATAGATTACTATTTTATCCATTATTTACATTACTCCAAATTTGAGAGTTCATTAAACTTTTTAAGTCTTCCAAGAAATAAATTTTGATAAGTTACTAATTCAGGTCCTTGAATTTTAAACTCTTGAAACAAATTATCTACTGTGCAAACAAGAATAACGCAAGCATTGATATTTGAATTGTAAACGACATTATGAGCTAATGAATAAGCAGCTGTTTGTAAAAACCAAGAATCTATATATTCAGTCTTTTTTGGTTTATTGGATTGTTTGAAATCAATAATAGTTTCTTTTCCCTCATAAACACCAACGCAATCTGCTGTACCTGCATATCTTTCAGGATAATGCATTGTACATTCCACACCATATATTTCCTCCAACCTATTTGTTAAACCTTTATCAATTATTTCTTTTGCCATTTTTTTATATTGTTCATTATCCTCAAAGAAACTTAAATTTTCTCTTCCTAATAGAAAAGACTCTAAATAGCTGTGCATCTGAGAACCTCTACTACTGGCTGCTTTTGTAATTGCTTCAGCTTCTTTATGGCCAGTTCTTTCTCGCCAATTTGCTAAGGCTGCTTTATCTTCCTCTGACTTTGTTACATCAAGTATTGAAGTTACACTTGGTAATTTTGCTTCTCCTAAAACATATCTTCTTATTCCATCTTCGGTAGCTCTTGAACTTGATGGATAGTTGTATTTTTTGTTCCAACGCATTTGATTTCTTATAGTCGGTAATATATGAAAAAAGAAATTATTTTTTAAGCTGTTTATTTCTCTCAACAAATTTTTCAACGTTCTCTGTCAGTACAGCTTTTTCAACTTGCTCGGGATCTTTAATATTTTCTAAAGTTCTAGTGATTGATCTTGCATCAGTTCCAAACTTATCAACTACGTTCATAGCCTCTTCTAGCTTTTTTCTTAAAACTATGACGTTGTCAAAATGCTTTGCAAACCTTGTGCTGATTGTTTTTAAGTGATTATAAATCTCTGTTGCACCCTTTTGAACCTTAAGAGATTGAAATCCCATGTGTAAAGACTGTAAATAGGCTGAAAGAGTATTAGGACCGCAAATTACAATTTTATATTTTTTCATTAATTCTTGAGTTAATAATTCTTTTGTGCTTGGATCTTGGTATTCAGTTAATTCTTTATAAAGACTTTCAGTTGGTGCATACACTATTGCAAAATCAGTTGTTTTTGGTGGAACAATGTATTTTTCCATGACACTTTTTGCCTTGGCCTTAAATGCACTTGCTAATTTTGTTCTAGCATCTGCAACTGCTTTTTTATCATCTGCATCATATGCATCAGTGATGGTTTTGAATTTTTCTACTGGAAAATGAGAATCTACTGGAACCAAGACATCTCCTTGAAGCTTGATTGCAAATTCTACGTTTTCACTAGTGTCCTCTTTCATTTTGACATTTGTCATAAATTGAGATGCTGGTAACAAATCTTTGATTAAAGCATCCAAAGAATATTCAGCCAAAGTTCCATACTTTTTAACCCCTGCTAAAATTTTAGTAATCCCCTCTTGGCTTTGATTTAATAATTTAACTTGCTCATTAAAGTTACCAACCTTCTCATCTACTTTGGTTAAGGCCTCAGTCATATCCTTTGTAACTCCGGTTGATAAAGAATTAAATGAAGTAGACATTGAACTAAGCGATGTATTGATTGTCGAATTAAGGCTATCTTTTAACCTCACTATTTCAGCATTTAAATTAGCTAATTCCTCAGCTTCTTTATTCTCATTCTCATCTTTAGGTTTTGAAATTAAATTTAAGTATAAAATACCTAAAGTCGCACCAAGTAGTATAACT
>CACHMD010000010.1:0-31505 GCA_902580835.1 uncultured Pelagibacteraceae bacterium
GATCATTATTTTATGGTTCTTACAAAGCTCCTAGGGAAATAATTTGGATAATAGGTATCATCATTTATTTATTAATGATGGCAGCTGCATTTTTGGGTTATGTACTTCCATGGGGCCAAATGAGTTTCTGGGGTGCAACTGTAATTACAAATCTATTTAGTGCAATTCCTTTAGTAGGTGAGGGTATTGTTACTTGGTTATGGGGAGGTTACTCAGTTGATAATCCTACTTTAACAAGATTTTTTACACTTCACTATTTAATACCTTTTTTAATTTTAGGTTTAGTCGTTCTTCACATATGGGCACTTCATGTTCCTGGAAATAATAATCCAGTTGGAATTGACATTAAAAAACCTTCAAAAGATACAGTACCATTCCATCCATACATTGTAATAAAAGATGGTTTTGCTTTACTAATGTTTATGATTGTTTTTGCATTTTTTGTTTTCTATACGCCAAATATTTTAGGTCATGCTGATAATTATATTGAAGCTAATCCGTTAGTTACGCCGGCACATATTGTTCCGGAGTGGTATTTATTACCATTCTACGCAATTTTAAGATCGGTCCCAGATAAACTTTTAGGAGTAGTTGCAATGTTATCTGCTATTTTAATTTTAGCAGCTCTTCCATGGCTCGATACCTCAAAAATTAGATCAGCAGTATTTAGACCTTTATACAGACAATTTTATTGGATCCTTGTAGCTGATGTTTTGATCCTGGGATATGTTGGTGCTATGCCAGCAGAGGGATTATATCTGTTAGTTGCTAGATTAGCTACAGCATACTATTTCTTACATTTTTTAGTAATACTTCCAGTTTTAGGTTGGAAAGAAAAAACTCTTCCAATTCCATTAAGTATTACCGAACCGATACTAGGTGGTTCACCTAATTTAGCCACAGCAAAGAACAAGGAAAGTTTAAATAAATAAGTGAAAAATTTTTTTAAAATATTTTCATTTATTATCTTATTTTCTGGACTTTCATTAAGCACTCAAGCTGCAGAAAAAGTTGAATATTTAAAAACCGATTGGAGCTTCAAAGGACTCTTTGGAAAGTTTGATCGAGCTGCACTTCAAAGAGGTTATCAAGTCTACACAGAGGTGTGCTCTTCTTGTCATTCAATGAAATATTTAAGTTATAGAAACTTAGCTGAGAAAGGGGGACCAGAATTTTCTATAGAGCAAGCAAAAGCTATTGCTGCATCTTTTGAAGTCAAGGATGGACCTAATTCAGACGGTGATATGTTTACTCGTCCGGGCAGATTATCAGATAAGTTTGTAATGCCCTATGATAACGTTCAAGCTGCTCAAGCTGCAAATGGAGGTGCTTATCCACCAGACATGTCTGTGCTAGTTAAAGCAAGAGGGGGTGGGGTAGATTATATTTACTCATTGCTTCAAGGATATGAAGACCCACCAGCTGGAGTTACTTTAGATGATGGTGTGTATTATAATAAATATATGTATGGGAATAAAATTAAAATGGCTAATCAATTATCAGATGGATTAGTAGAATACTCTGATGGTACAATAGCTTCTGTTGAGCAAATGTCAAAAGATGTAACAACATTCTTGATGTGGTCAGCTGAACCTCATTTAGAGTCAAGACATCAAATGGGTTTTAAAGCTATCGTGTATTTAATTATTTTAACTATCCTAGTTTATTTTAGTATGAAAAGAATATGGTCACGTATTGAAACGGAAGTTTAAAACGTCTCCATCTTTAACTATATAATCTTTACCTTCTAATCTCATTTTTCCATTATTTTTTGAATTTACCCACCCATCATTGGATATGAAATCATCGTAAGAAATAGTTTCAGCCCGAATAAATCCTTTTTCAAAATCAGTATGAATTTCACCTGCAGCTTTTGGAGCAGTACAATTTTTTTCAATTGTCCATGCTCGAGTTTCTTCGGGTCCAGATGTAAAGTATGTATCTAGGTCGAGAATTTCGTAACCTTTCTTAATTAATTTATTCAATCCTGTTTCCTTTAATCCAATCATTTCCATATAATTTTTTTTCTCATTACTATCCAATTCATTTATTTGATTTTCTATGTCTGCAGAGACGATTAAAGTATTATTGTTTCCATACTTATCAATAAATGATTGAGTGTAATTATTTCCACTTTGAACACTTTGTTCATCTACGTTACAAACAAAAATTTTAGGTTTAAGTGATAATAATCCAGATTGATTAAGTTGTTTTTTATTAAATTGGGTTCTTAAATCATCAAAACTTTTATTATTATTTATACAATCCATAGCTATTTCAAGAATTTTGATTTGATCCTCATCAACATTTTTTTTATTATTTTTTTCTAACCTTTTTTGAATAGATTCAAGATCTGCAAGCATCATCTCTGTTTCTATAATTTCTATATCTCTAACTGGGTCAACAGAAGGGTTTACATTTTGAATATCATTAGAGTCAAAGCACCTGATCATGTGAATAATTGCATCGACTTCTCTAATATGAGAAAGAAATTTATTACCCAAACCTTCACCTTTAGATGCGCCTTTTACCAATCCAGCAATATCAACAAAAGAGATAGTGGTATTGATTATTTTTTTTTGATTTTGAAATTTTAGCTAAATTGTCTAATCTTTCATCAGGAACTATTACAACTCCAATATTTGGATCAATTGTACAAAAAGGAAAATTAGCTGCCTGTGCCTTGCTTGAATTTGTTAGTGCATTGAAAAGAGTTGATTTACCAACATTAGGTAATCCAACGATCCCACATTTAAAACTCATTATTTATTATTAACTGTGCTTGAAAATAAATCTAATTTTTTTTCTACAAGTATCGAAAGTGACTCAGTTATATTTTTGGATATTTTTTCTACACCCATAATTTCTTCATCGTCAAAATTTTGCAAAACATAATCAGATACTTCAATAGGTCCTTTTGGTTTTCCTATACCAATTCTTACTCTTGAGTAATCTTTTCCAATAAATTTATCAATAGAGGATATTCCATTGTGGCCGGCACTTGATCCACCAAATTTCGCTTTTATTTTTCCAAATTCAACATCAAGATCATCGTGAAAAACAATTACATTTTCAGGTTCAATTTTAAAATATTCAATTAGTTCTCTAATACATATTCCAGAGTTATTCATGAAAGTTAAGGGCTTGATGGCATAAACTTTTCTACTATCAATATTACCAGTTGTTAACAAACCTTTGAATTTTGGTTTTTGTTTCGTAAGCCCAAACTTTTTATTGATGGAATCTATAATTTTAAAACCAACATTATGTCTATTATTTTCACTATCTGGAGTTGGATTACCTAAACCTACAAATAAAAGCATAAACTGTTAAAATTAGTTTTTCAAATTTAGTGGATTATTTTTTTTCTTCTGGAGCTTTTTTGTCTGCAGGTTTTTTATCGTCACCCTCTTTTTTATCGCCCTCCGCAGCTGGTTTATCTCCTTCAGCTGTAGCTGCCTCTGCTCCCTCAGCACCCTCTTCACCCTCTGCGGCTTCTGCTTCTGCTGGTTTTTCTGGTTCTTTCATTACCGTCGGTGCTGCTAAGGTTGCAATTACGAAATCTCTTCCTTGGATAGTTGGTGTTACTTCTGCATCTAGTTTTACTGAGGAAATTTTAAAACTTGACCCGATATCGATACCATCCAAATCTAAAGTAATACTTTCTGGTATTTTTTCACTTGGGCATTTTAATTCAACTTTTCTTCTTACAATGTTAAGTACTCCACCTCTTTTTAAACCTGGAGATTTTTCATGATTAATAAAGTTAACTGGAACTTCAATCTTAATTTTTACTCCAGGAAGAACTCTTAGAAAATCTACATGAGTAGGTTCATCACTTATGATGTGATATTTTACTTCTCTAGGTAATACATTTTGAGATTTTCCATCTACATTTAAAGTAATGATATTTGATAAAAAGTTTTCTTTCTCAATCAAGGTTTTTAATAATTTCTTAGATATAGAAACTTTTTGATTTTGGTCTTTACCTCCATAGATAATCCCAGGAACACCACCATCATTCCTGATGGCATTAAGTTGACCTTTAGTTTTGTTATCCCTGATCTTTGCTTCTAAAGAATTCATAAAACAGAGGTTTTTAACCCATGTTCATAAATAATCAAGGTAATTATTTGAATAAATCTGAAACTGATGTTGAATTAGAAATTCTTTTTATAGCTTCTCCCATAAGGGCGGAAATAGGTAAAACTTCTATGTTTTTAACATTTTTTGTTTTTTCGCTGTTATCTATCGTGTCTGTAATAACTAAATTTTTAATAACCGAATTTTTAATTTTTTTTAACCGCGTCCCCACTTAATACTCCATGAGTAATATAAACATAAACCTCTTTTGCACCTCTTTGTTTTAATGCCTTAGCGGCATTGACGATAGTACCACCAGAGTCAATTATATCATCAACCAAGATACATGTTTTACCTTTTACATCTCCAATAATACTCATTACTTGTGATTGTCCAGGCTTTGGTCTTCTCTTATCTACAATAGCTAAACCAATGTTTAAAATTTTACCAAGTGCTCTCGCTCTTTCTGTACCACCAACATCTGGGGCAACACAGATTATATTTTTACTTTTAATTTTTTTTTTAATGTGTCGTGCAAAGATTGGAGTTGCAAAAAGGTTATCAACAGGAATATCAAAAAAACCTTGAATTTGACCAGCGTGGAGATCTACTGTCACAACTCTGTCTGCACCTGCTTGAGTTATTAAATTTGAAACAAGCTTTGCTGATATAGATGTTCTTGGTACAACTTTTCTATCTTGCCTCGCATAACCAAAATAAGGAATTACGGCAGTTATATTTTTTGCTGATGATCTTTTTAAAGCATCAATACATAATAATAATTCCATTAAATTGTCATTAGCTGGTGAAGAAATAGATTGAATTATAAAAATGCTATTCCCTCTTATATTTTCATTTATTTCAATGTAAATTTCACCATCTGCAAATTTTCTTATACTAGAATTGACAAGTTTAGATTTTAAATATTTAGCGATATTTTTACTTAGGATTTTATTACTATTTCCAGTTAATAATTTCATGAAAAGTTTAATTAATCATAATTATTGAAATATTTCTACCATAATCATTTAGATTTAATTTTAATGATCTTCTTGCACTAAAAAAATTATTTTTTTTATCGAATGTATCAATTTTAATCATATCAATTTTATTGATTTTTTGTGATTTAAGTTGAGATTTGACATAATTTGGTAAATCAAAATAAATTAATTCGTTTTTATTTTTAAAGAAAATTTTGTTTTTTTTGTGTTTTTTAATAAATTTCTTTTTAAATTCAGCTTTTACCTCGTAGTTTTTTTGAGTAATTGATGGACCAATTGCTCCAACTATATTTTTTGGATTACACCCTTTTTTATGCATAAAATTAATAACATTTCTGACTATCCCTCTATACGCACCTTTCCAACCAGCATGGATAGCCGCGATAATTTTTTTTTCATAGTCATATAATAACACTGGCACACAATCAGCGGTCAATACAGCTATTGGCAGTTTTTTTTGATTAGTTATAATTGCGTCAGCTTTAATTTTTTTTTTTAATTTAGAGTTTTCATTTAGAAAAACCAACTTATTGCTATGTACTTGATGTACTAAATAAATATTTTTTGCTTTTTTCCCTATTTTATCTTTGACAATCTTTAAATTTTTTAAAATATTATTTTTGTTGTCATTAGAACCGGGACCACAATTTAGACTTTTATATATCCCTTTTGATGTACCTCCATTTTTATTAAAAAAACCATGACTTATATTTTTGTTTTTTAATAATTTTCGAGAGGTGATCAGATCAAAATCCTAAATTAAAATTGTTTTTTTGATTTTTTATTAACATAACTTTAAACAATTTTCCCATTTGTTTATCATCTGTTAGTCTTTTTAATCTGTAATAAATGTCTGCTTTTTTTAAAAAGTTTTGATTTTTTGCAATCATCTCAGCTCTTTCGTAGATACCCATTTTTGTAAGAAATTCTTTTTGTGTTGTTAAACTATGCTTTAATCCACCCAGTTTTTTTATTATTTTTTCAAATAATCGGAAATTTATATTATGCGTGATATCTGAGTTCCCAATTTTAGATAAAACATCTGAATATTCGTGTTTATATAATGCTTGTAAAGTATTTTTCATTTTATCTTCATTATACCCATAATCTATGATTAAAATTCCTCCAGATCTTGCTTTGATAATTTTTGAAATTTGTTTCAGGTAATTAATACCAAGCTCTGAATATTCTATAAAATTCTGATTTTTAGATATTTTAAAATTAATCTTTTTTTCATAATTTTTCATATTAATTTTTTTTTCCAAGAAAGAGGTTGTTTTTTTGTTTAAACTGACGAACTTTTCAAACCATAAATTTCCTTTTTTTTGAAATTGTTTAATTGCAAGTGCATCAAAAAACTCATTTGCAATAAATATACTAGGAATTTTTTTAATTTTTTTTTAAATCATTTACCCAATTTACATCTGAATTTAATAATTCTTTTTTTTGTATTTTCTTTAAAGTAGGACTTATCTCATAAATTACCAATCTGCAGGATTTGAAAAACGAAGGGAACTTTTTAAAACTCTCTATAAGAATTTTCATCAATGCAGCATTTCCTGCTCCAAGTTCGATTACGTTAAATTCTTTTGGTGACCCTATACTTTTCCAAAAACTTACAACCCAAATAGCAATCATTTCAGAAAATAATCTCGATACATTAGGAGCTGTAATAAAATCTCCTTTTTTGCCAAATGGATTTTTTTTTATGTAGTACCCAGACTTTTTATTATACAGAGAGATATTGATAAACTTGTCTAAGGGTAAATTAACTATTTTGTCTGTTTTCATATTTAGAGATTAATAAATAACATCCGATTATTAAAAAAAAGATACTTATAAGTTGTCCCATAGTTAAATTGAATAATAAATAGCCTAGTTGGTCATCAGGAACTCTTAAAAACTCAATTGCAAATCTAAAAATTGAGTAAAAAACTAAAAATATACCAGAGATAAAACCAGGTCTTTTGGCGAAACTCTTATTTTTGAAATATAAGAGAACTAAAAATAGAACTATACCTTCAAAAAATGCTTCATATAACTGAGTAGGATGTCGATATAAATTATCTATTTGTGTAAATTGGACTGCCCAAGCAACATTTGTTTCAAAACCATAAAGTTCTGAATTTATAAAATTTGCTATTCTGCCAAAAAAAATACCTATGGGTGCAACAAAAGACACAATATCTAAATAACTAAATGAACTTTGTGAATTTTTTTTCGCAAAAAGGTAGCTTGCAATTATGATCCCTATAACTCCCCCATGAAATGACATACCACCCTGCCAAATTTTTAAGATATCTAATAAATTATTGATATAAAATTCAAAGTTATAAAATACAACATACCCTAATCTACCACCAATAATTAAACCTAAAATTAGATAAGTTAAGTAATCGTCAAATTTTTCCCTTACTTTCAGTTCAGAAATAAAAAATTTTTTACTTAAAAACCACCCTAATAAAATACCAACAATATAAGCTAAAGAATACCATCTAATTTCAAATGAAAAAATTTGAAATGCGACTGGGTCAAAATTATTAATGAACATTTTTATTTTTAAATATAAGTTATAATTATAATAAGTTATTAGATTAATATATGAAAAACTCAAAGTTTGTAATTGAAAAACTTGCAAAATTATTTGAACAAGGCTTAGTATCATCAAAAGATATAGCCAATGAAATTATGACTATTTTAAAATCTAAAAGAGATGAAATAGTTTTTAGAATGAAGTTAACAAGCAAAGATGAGTTTGAAGTTCTTTCAAAAAGAGTTGAAAATTTAGAAAAAAAAATTGATCAATTAAAACTTACAAAAAAAAAGAAAACTAAAAAGGCAAAAAGATCTTAGCTTCTAAGCCACCCATTGGTGACTTAGCTAATTTAATATTTCCCCCGTGGGATCTGATAATGTCCGAAGCTATGGATAATCCAAGTCCAACGCTTGATTTTGTCTCAGCTCGACCTTTATCAATTTTATAAAAAGGTTTGAAAACATTACCATATTCTGCTTCAGGTATACCCGGTCCATTGTCTTCAATTTTAATGAATAAGTTGTTACTGCTTTTAGTAATATCTACATTTACCTTTTCCGCGTATTTAATTGCATTATCTATAAGATTGTTAACACATCTTTTGATTAAGTTTTTTCTACCGCTTATATAAATTCTAGGTGAAATCTTGGATGATATATTTTCATTTTCATATTTTTTAACTATTTCATCAACTAATTCGCTAATATTAAATTCTTCATCTTTTTCAAGGTATGACGAGCTGGTAAACTGCAAATATTCGTTAAGCATTTTTTCCATTTCGTTAATGTCTTCAGATAATTTTTTACTTAATTCTTCATCTTTTATAAATGCTATTTGCAATTTCATTCTTGTTAAAGGGGTTCTTAAGTCGTGACTAATGCCAGATAACATTTCTGATCTTTGATTAAGATGTCTTAAAATTCTTTTTCTCATTCTATCAAATTCATAACCAGCTTGTCTGATTTCCGCTGCGCCAGAGGGTTTAAATTCATCAATTTCTTCTCCCCGACCAAATTTTTCAGCTGCTTTTGCAAGATTAGTTATTGGTCTAGTTTGATTTTTAAGAAAAATTAATGAAATTAAAATCATTATGATTGCAGGAACTGTTATCCATAGTGCAAAGATACGAGCCGAGGAAGTCGTCACTCTATCTCTTGGAACTAAAAACTTAAAATACCCAAACTGATATTTTATTCTAATATCAATTAACTCTTTGTATGAGGTTGTATCAAACCAATAATTTCCATTCCCAAATTTTGACTTAAGTTCTCTTCTTAAAGTCCTATCTATCGGACTAAACCATCTTTCATCAAAAGTATAAATAAAATCTTTGTTATCTATAAAATCTATATTTAAGTCTTGGTAAACTGAAAAAACATTTTTAATTTCATCTTTTTTATAAATTTCATCAGAATAAACTTCGATGAAAGTATTAATTTCATTTACTAGCGCTTTAGTCATACCTTTATTAGTCTTGATCCAAAGGCTATCAAAAAAAACAATAGTAATTACCAATTGTAAAACTATGACTGGAACAGCAACAATTAGTAAAGCTCTGTAAAATAATCTTTTGGGGAGTATATTTTTAAAAAATTTACTCAATCCATAGAACATATCCAGCTCCTCTTATTGTTTGTAAAAATTTTGGATTTTTTGGATCAATTTCAATTTTTTTTCTAAGTCTTGTGATAATTACATCTATTGATCTCTCTTTATCTAGTTCAGTTAGAATACCAATATCTTCTCGTGAAAAAGTTTTACCAGGATTATTAATCATTTTTTCTAAAATTTTTTTCTCTGTATTGTTAATTTTGTATTCTGTATTTTTCTTGATTATTAGTTGTTTATTTAAATCAATTTTAATATTTTCAAATTGTATAACTCGTTTTTGATCACTTTTTTTTGTTTTTCGAATTATATTTTGTATTCTCAATACCAACTCTTTAGGCTCGAAAGGTTTTGGAAGATAGTCATCAGCACCAACTTCTAAACCCTCAACTCTTTCATTTGCTTCACCTTTCGCAGTTAATAAAATCACAGGTGTATCCAGTTTCTTTTGATTTTCTTTAATAAACTCTAAGCCACTTTTACCAGGCATCATAATATCTAGTATGATTAGGTCAAATTTGATTATTTGTATTTTTTCAAAAGCATCTTCTGCGTTATTTGCAGTTGTAACAAGGTAATTATTTTCATTTAAATATTTTTTAACAAGCGTTCTGATCCCTTCATCATCATCAACAACTAAAATATGAGCTACAAAATTATCCATTAATTATTTTTTTTAAAACGTTGTCAAAGTTAATGACTTCTTCTGAGCTTGAATTAAGTAATGCACTACGAATTCTTTTTTTTTGAATTTCAAAAATTTCATTAAATATTTTTTTTCCTTTATCATTAAGAAATACATGTTTTATTCTTGTATCCTGCTCATCTTTTTTAAAAATTATTATGTCTATTTTAATTAGATCTTTTAAAACTCTATTAAGGCTTTGCTTAGTTACTTTAAGTCTTTTAAGCAATTCTGAAATAGTGATCCCTTCATACATGGATAACAAATGAATGACTTTTTGGTGTGCTAGGCCAATTTTATACTTATTTAATATTTTTTTTGAGTCTGAAAATGTTTCTCTGTAACCTATAAAAAGCTTTTCGATCAAATCTTTTAATTGATCATCTTTTAGATATAAAAGTTGTTTCATTATTGGTAAGTTATATTGACATATTACAGATACAAAGATATTTTTTCAGTAAGAATTTTTTTATTTCATAATGATACCCTACGATAAAAGATCAGGTAAAATATGGTACAATGGTGAATTAGTCGATTGGTCTGATGTTAAGGTTCATGTGCTAAGCCATGGATTACATTATGCAAGCTGTGTTTTCGAGGGAGAACGTGTGTATGATGGTTCAATTTTTAAATTAGAAGAACATACCTCAAGATTATTTTACTCAGCAAAGAGAATGGGAATTGAAATACCATATAGCGAAGATGAAATTAATAAAGCGAGCAATAAAATAATTTCTACTCAGAAAGTAGAGAATGGATATGTTAGACCCGTAGTTTGGAGAGGCAGTGAAATGATGGCTATTTCAGCTCAGCAAACAAAAATTCATGTGGCAATTGCAACTTGGGAGTGGGGTTCATATTTTGATCCTAAACTTAAGGTTGAAGGTATCAAATTAAATATTTCAAACTGGCGAAGACCCGCCCCTAATACTATTCCTTGGGACACAAAAGCTTCTGGATTGTATATGATTTGCACACTTTCAAAACACGAAGCTGAAAAGCAAGGTTATACAGACTCACTTATGTTAGATCATGAGGATAATATTGCAGAAGCAACTGGAGCAAATATTTTTTTCAAAGATAAAAATGGTGAGCTACATACTCCAATACCAGATTCTTTTTTAGATGGAATTACTCGAAGAACTGTAATTCAAATTGCAAAATCTAAAAATATCAAAGTACACGAAAGAAAAATAAAACCAGAAGAATTAAAAGATTTCGTTGGATGTTTTTTAACAGGAACTGCAGCTGAAGTAACTCCTGTATCTACTATTGCAGAGTATCAATTTAAAGTTTGCGATTTGATAATTGATTTAAATGAGAGTTATTTAGCTTTGGTTAAAAAGAAAAAAGCTGCCTAATCTTTATTGTCTTCTAATATAGCATGGTCTATTCCTTTACGAATGTACTCATAACCCGTGAACAAAGTCAAAGCTGCTGATAGCCATAATAAAATTATACCAATAGTTTGAGCATTATAGTCTTGAAAATTGATAATTTTATTTCCTGTATCCCCAGAAAGTAAAAGACCAATTGAGACCATTTGTAAAACTGTTTTTAATTTTGCTAAATTAGAGACAGGTAATTTAATTTTTCCTTTTGCTAAAAATTCCCTAAGACCAGATATTAATATTTCTCTTGTTAAAATTATTATTGCAGCAATAACCTCATAATTTTTAATTGTACCATCCATAACTAATAAAATTAGTGCTGCAGCTACAATAATTTTATCTGCAATTGGATCTAACAACTCTCCTAATTTAGACTCTTCTCCAAGTAGTCTAGCCAACATTCCATCTAAAAAATCTGTAAAGGATGCAATTATGAATAATACTAAAGCAGTTAGATCTCCATAAAATCCAGGCAAATAGAAAGCTAAAACAAAAAAAGGTACAATTAAAATTCTACCTACTGTTAGTATGTTGGGTATTTTTCTTAGCATAATCTCTATTCGTGAAAGAAGTTATATATCTTTTTTGCAACTTTTTCCTCAACGCCCTCAACTGATTTTATTTCATCTAGACTAGCAGACTCTACTGCTCGAGCAGATCCAAAATGATTTAATAAAGCCCTTTTTCTGATAGATCCAATACCCTCAATCTGATCTAACAAAGACTTACTAATCCCTCTTTTTCTCTTTGCTCTATGAGCACTAATCGCAAAACGATGAGATTCATCTCTAATTCTTTGAAGAAAGAAAAGTGTAGGGTCATTTTTATTGAATTTATATTCTTTGCCATTATGAAAAAAAGTTTCATTACCACTATTTCTAAATTTTCCCTTAGCAATCGCGATAATTGGTATTTCGTGAAGTCCTAATTCATTTAAAGAGTCTCTTGCAACAGAATATTGACCTTTTCCGCCATCAACTATTACTAAATCAGGAAAGGAGAGATAATTGTCTTTTTCTTGAATTGCTCTTTTAAATCTTCTGTTTAATACTTCTCGCATCATTCCGTAATCATCTTGTTCATTCTTTTTAGATTTAATGTTAAATTTTCGATATCTTTTCTTAATAAAACCTTCTTCACCGAATGCAATTAAGGCCCCGACACTATTTGTTCCTTGAATATGGCTATTATCATAAACTTCTACTAAATTTATATTTGTCTCAAGATTAAATTTACTTGCAACTGAGTCAAATAATACTCTATTATTCTGACTTTCATAAAGTTTTCGATTTAAACTTTCTTTTGCATTTTTAGTTGCTTGATTGATAACTTTTAGTTTTGATCCTTTTTTTGCAACTGATAAGTTTACTTGTTTACCCTCTTTTTTAGAGAGAGTTTTTTCAATCAGATTTTTTTCTTTTATTTCTTCGGAAATTATTATCGATGAAGGCACACTTTTATTTTCATAAAATTGTGAAACAAAAGAATTAAGTATATTACTTAGACTTTCATCTGGATCATGTTTTGGAAAAAATGCTTGGTTACCCCAATTTTGTTTTGCACGATAAAAAAAAACCTGAATACAAGTTTTTCCAGACTCTTTATAACCTGCAATCACATCGGCCTCGATTAAATTTGCTTCATTGATTCTTTGGGAAGATTGAATAATATTTAATGATTTTATTCTATCTCTCAAAATTACAGCTTTCTCAAAATCTAAATCTTCACTAGCTTTTTCCATCTGATCTGAAAGACTTTTTTGAATTTTTCTTGATTTTCCTGAAACGAATTCTATCGCATCATCAACAGTTTTTTTATAGTCTTCTTTTTCGACATATCCAACGCAAGGTCCAGAACACCTTTTAATTTGATAAAGAATGCATGGTCGTTCTCGATTTTTGAAAACTGTATCATCGCATACTCTTAAATGGAAAATTTTTTGTATCATCTTTATAGTCCAATTTGCTGAGCCAGCTGATGCAAATGGACCAAAATAAAAACCCTCCTTGGTTTTTTTTCCTCTGTGTCGTCTTATCTGAGGCCAGACATCTTTATTACCAATAAATATAAAAGGAAAAGATTTATCATCTCTAAGTAAAATATTAAATTTTGGTTTGTACTTTTTAATCAAGTTAGCTTCAAGCAATAAAGCCTCACTTTCATTTGAGGTAGTTGTAATCTCAAGTTTTTTTGTTTGAGATAACATTCTCTCTGTTCTTATAATATGGTTTTTTTCTGCAATGTAACTTTTAAGTCTATTAGGTAAATTTTTTGCTTTACCAACATAAAGAATTTCTCCTTTATCATTAAGCATGCGGTAAACACCAGGTAGTTTAGGTATTAATGGTAGTTCTTTTTTAATTACTTCTTTTCCAATTTCAGAACTTTTCATGACTTCTTTTTTTGGTAATTTGTATACCAACTGATGAGCATTGTTTTAAAATTTCTAATTTTTCAATTTTGAGCATTATTTTTGCAATCCTTTTGTCCTTAAACAATTCATCAAAAACAGACTCTGCAAGCGTTTCTAAAAAATTATAATGTTTCTTTTTTACTAGTTTTGTAATTAATTTGACAATTGTGCTGTAGTTGACGATAGATTTAATATCTTTGTCATTTGAAGGCTTTTTATCTTGATAGTCAATTTCAAGACTAAACTTAACTTTTTGAGGTTTTTCTTTTTCAAAATCATAGTATCCAAGTTTTAAATCCAAAATTAATTCATTAATAAGTATCTTTTTCTCATAATTAAATAAGCTTTTGGACTTATCAATTTTTACAATTTTAAGATTATTTTTTTTCACTCTTTACCTCTCATTATATCTGGTGTTTGCCAGTTTAAACTTTGACCACTATCTATAGCTAAAATTTGACCAGTAATAGAGCTATTTTTAATAAAAAAGTCAACTGCATCACAAATCTCTTTTACATCAACTTGTTTTTTGAGAGGTGTTGATAAATATTGATTTTTAAAGTGTTTTTCGGATTGTCTTTTATTTTTAATTGTTGGTCCTGGTGCTATACCGTTTACCCTTATATTAGGTGCTAAACTCATAGCACTAGTTTTTGTAAGAGTATAAAGTCCAGTTTTACTTATTGTGTATGAAAAAAAAAATGGAGTTAATTTAAATACTCGTTGATCAATAATGTTGATAATATTGTTATTTTTTCCCCTGGTATTTTTTGAGAATTCTTTTGATAAAAGGGCAGGGGCTTTAAGATTTGTTGAAATGTGATTTTCCCAACTTTTTGAACTAAAGCTTTCTAGTTTATCATTCTCGAATAAAGATGCATTGTTAATTAGACAATCAAAATATTTTAATTTTGATTTAGCAAACCTCACAATTTTCATGACATCTTTTTCTTTACTAAGATTTCCTTTTACCAAATAAATTTTAGACCCATAATTTTGAAGTTTCTTTTTTAAATTTTCAGCTTTTGCTTTTGATTTATTGTAATGAATTATAATTTGTTTATTTGGTCCTGATAATTTCTCAGCTATTGCAGCACCTATTCTAGTTGCTCCACCAGTAATTATTATCCTCTGTGCTTCCATTTTTTATCTTTTTTTTTAGTAACCTTAGTTCCTGGCATTCCCATTGTCGATCTACCTTTTGGATAAAGTTTATTTTTTACGTCATATTGTCTTATTTTTGGATTTAATGTGATCTCTAGCTCTGTACTTTCTAACTTTCTAATCTCATCTCTAATTTTAGCTGCTTCTTCAAATTCTAGATTTGACGCTGCTTCCTTCATTTTTTTGTCTAAAGCTTTCAAGTGTTTTTTAAGATTTCCTCCAACATTTGAGCCTTCGCTAATTTTAACATAGTCTTTTTCATAAACACTTTCCAAAATATCATTAATTTCTTTTTTTACAGTCTTCGCATCAATTTTATGTTTTTTATTATAATCTAATTGAATTTTTCTTCTTCTTTCAGTTTCTTGAATTGCTTTTTTTATACTTTTAGTTTCTTTATCTGCATAAAGAATTACTTTGCCATCTACGTTTCTAGCAGCCCTACCTATAGTTTGAATTAACGAAGTTTCTGATCTTAAAAAACCTTCTTTATCTGCATCTAAAATTCCAACTAAAGCACATTCTGGAATATCTAAACCTTCTCTTAATAAGTTAATTCCTACGAGAACATCAAAAACTCCCATTCTTAGATCTCTCATGATCTCTATTCTTTCAAGGGTATCAATATCGGAATGTAGATATCTCACTTTTACACCATTTTCATGAAGATACTCTGTTAAATCTTCAGCCATTTTTTTTGTAAGAGTTGTCACCAAAACTCTATGATTATTTTCAATCACTTTTTTGCACTCATGCATTAAATCATCAACTTGGTTTTTTGCAGGCCTTATTTCTACAGGCGGATCAATCAAGCCTGTTGGTCTTATGACTTGGTCGATAAATTGACCTTTCGTTTGTTCTAATTCCCAAGGTCCTGGTGTTGCAGAGACAAATACTGTTTGTGTTCTCATTAAATCCCATTCCTCAAATTTAAGAGGTCTATTGTCCATACACGATGGAAGTCTAAAACCATATTCTGCTAAAGTACTTTTTCTTGATCTATCTCCTTTATACATTCCATTAAGTTGTGGAACAGTTACGTGACACTCGTCGACAAAAATTAAAGTGTTGTCTGGAAAATATTCAAATAATGTAGGAGGTGGTTCACCTGGTTTTCTTCCTGATAAAAATCTAGAATAATTTTCTATTCCCGCGCATGAGCCTGTTGCTTCAATCATTTCTAGGTCAAATTTAGTTCTTTCTTCTAATCTTTGTGCCTCTAGTAATTTATTTTCAGCTTTATGTTTTTTAAGAGTTATATCTAATTCTTTTTTTATATTTATTATCGCTTGTTCAATAGTGGGTTTTGGAGTGATATAATGACTATTAGCGTAGACTTTTACGAGGCTTAAGTCCCTAACTTTATCTCCAGTTAATGGATCGAATTCTTCAATTTGTTCAAGTTTATCTCCAAATAAGCTTAATCTCCATGCTCTATCCTCTAAATGAGATGGAAAGATTTCTAGATATTCACCCCGAGCTCTAAAGGTACCCCTATAAAAATTTTGATCATTTCTTTTATATTGTAATGCAACTAAAGACTTAATAATCTGTTCTCTGTTGTAATCATAATTTTTTTGAAGTGTTAAAGTCATCTTGCTATAAGCTTCAACGGAACCAAGCCCATAAATACACGATACACTGGCTACAATTAAAACATCATCTCTCTCCAAAAGAGATCTTGTTGCGGAATGTCTCATCCTGTCTATTTGCTCATTTATCGACGCTTCTTTTTCAATGTATGTATCTGATCTAGGAACGTATGCTTCTGGGGTGTAGTAATCGTAATAAGATACAAAATATTCTACAGCATTATCAGGAAAAAAAGTTTTCATTTCACCATATAGCTGTGCAGCAAGTGTTTTATTAGGAGCTAAAATTAATGCTGGTCTGTTAGTGGCTTCAATTACTTTGGCCATTGTAAATGTTTTGCCCGAACCGGTCACACCGAGTAATACTTGGTTAAATTCCTCTTTATTTGCACCATTAACTAATTTTTTAATTGCCTCTGGTTGATCGCCTGCAGGTTTAAAATCAGATTTAATTTTAAATTTTTTACCACCTTCAAGTTTTCCACTGATTTTTGGGTTTTTACTCTGAATATCCGTAATTAAATCTTGATATGTATTTTCCATATATTAAAGAACGTAGTAGAATTAATTTATATTTCAATGAGCATAATATCAGACAGTTTAAAAAGAATTAAGCCATCACCAACAATTGCCGTTACTCAGAAAGCAAGAGAATTAAGAGCAGCTGGAAAAGACGTAATTGGTCTTGGTGCTGGGGAGCCGGATTTCGATACTCCAGTAAATATAAAAAATGCAGCGATCAAAGCTATCAAAAGGGGAGACACGAAGTACACTGCTGTTGATGGCACGCCTGAACTTAAAAAGGCTATCATCAAAAAATTCAAAAGAGAAAATAAACTGAACTACTCTTTAGATCAAATAACTGTTGGCACAGGTGGTAAACAAGTTCTTTACAATGCTTTTATGGCAACTCTAAATAAAGGTGACGAAGTAATTATACCAGCACCTTTTTGGGTATCATATCCTGATATGGTTTTATTGGCAGGCGGAAGACCAAAAATAGTAAAATGTACAGCAGCAGAGGGTTTTAAATTAACTCCAAAAAAATTAAAAAAAGCAATATCTAAAAAAACTAAATGGATAATTCTTAATTCTCCATCAAATCCAACAGGAGCAGGGTATTCAAAAAAAGAAATTCATGATTTAGCTAAGATTTTAATTCGAAATAAAAAAATTTTTATTTTAAGTGACGATATTTATGAGCATGTTAGATATGACAACTTTAATTTTTTCACGATAGCTCAAGTTTCAAAATTAAAAGATAGGACACTTACCATGAATGGAGTAAGTAAATCATACGCAATGACGGGATGGAGAATAGGTTATGCTGCTGGTCCTAAAGAAATAATTAAAGCAATTGGAAAAATTCAATCTCAATCTACTTCAAATCCATCTTCAATAAGTCAGGCAGCAGCAGTTGAGGCATTAAATGGAAAGCAGGGCTTTATAAAAACTAGAGCAAAAGCATTTAAAGAGAGGAGAAATTTTGTTGTTAAAAGTCTTAATAATATAAAAGGAATTAATTGTTTGACTCCTAATGGTGCGTTTTACGTATTCCCAAGTTGTAAAGGATTATTAAATAAAAAAACAAAATTAAAAACAGACTCTCATTTTGTTCAAAAATTACTTGAGAAAGAGAATGTTGCTGTCGTTCAAGGATCAGCTTTTGGCTTAGATGGTTATTTTAGAATTTCATATGCTACGTCAATGAATAATTTAAAAAAAGCTATGATGAGAATTAAATCTTTCTGTGAAGGATTGAATAAATAATTATTTTTGACTCATAATCTTTTTTGCTGGAATTGTTTTTTTTATCCAAGAATTTGGAATTGAATTTAATCCTTTTAATGCAGCGAAGTATGCTCCAGTAAAATTTGCTCTAGAGCAATTGCAACCGCCTGCCTTTATTGTTTTTAATATTGCTTCTTTATAATTTCTTGAATTAATTATTGTATATATTGAACTATTAAAAGTTCCTGGATAACTACATGCCATACCAAGCTTTTTAATAACGATAGGATGAAATTTTGAATTTAATTTTCTTATTTTTTTAATATCATTAACAATAACTTTAAATGATGTGCTTTTTTTAAATCTTTTAATAAATTCATATACTGGATCCCTGGCTCCTTTAAGAGCAAAATCAATTATATAAAATTTAGCTAATGCATATTTTAAACTAATTTTTGAAGCAGTCACAATTCTTATGATTTTTTTTAGACTTTTTAAATCATAACCATAAAGAAAGTATGGAAGTGCAGCACAAAACCCATCAGATTCATTAACTTTTACACCACCGGAAATTTTCTTATTTGACTTAATATTGTTTACAGTTTCTATAATATTTTGGTGTATCCATGGTCCTTTGACCATACCACGCCAATCTTTTACTTTTTTATATTTTGATCTGAGACTTAAATTTTTCCAATATTTGCTTCCAGGACCAAAATTTCTCAGAATATTTTTTTTAAATTCTTTTTCTATATCTTCGTAGTTTTCTAGAAGTGTTTGAAACATAACTTGTCCAATTTCATTATAACCTGATACTTTCCCAGTTTTTATATTGTAGAAAGGACTCTTATTTTTTTTTAAAAAAGTAAAGTCTTTTTTACCTTTAATATAGGAATTAAGTTTTTTTTGATTGTATACCCAATGTAATGGTCTTGCAGCTGCGTCAGCAACTGTTGCTCCTAAGAATACATGAAGATTATTTTTCACTTTAATGTGATAAAAACTTTTCAGCCTCTAGTGCTGCCATACAACCCATACCAGCAGCAGTCACTGCCTGCCTGAATGTTTTATCTTTTACATCTCCAGCCGCATAAACGCCTGGTACATTAGTCTCCGTTGAATCTGGTTTAGTTATCAAATAACCTTCTTCGTCCATGCTTAGCTGATTTTTAAATAATTGCGTAGCTGGGTCATGTCCAATTGCGATGAAGACACCATCTAATTTAATTTCGTCAATTTTATTTGTTTTAACATTCTTGATTTTAATTCCTTTAACATTTTTTGGATCTTTATCACCAATAACGTCTTCAACAACACTATCCCAAATAATTTCAATTTTTTTATTCTCCATAAGTTTTTTTTGAAGCATTTTTTCAGCTCTTAAATTATCTCTTCTGTGAATTAATTTTACTTTTGATGCAAATTTCGTAAGAAACATCGCTTCCTCAACAGCTGCATTACCTCCTCCAACGACAGCTACTTCTTTGTCTTTAAAGAAAAAACCATCACATGTTGCACATGCGGATACTCCAAAACCTCTGAACTCTTGCTCTGATTTTAAATTTAACCATCTTGCTTGTGCACCTGTTGAAATTATAATGCTATCAGCAGTGTATTTTTGACCAGTGTCCCCAATGGCTTCAAATGGTGTTTTTTTTAAATCGACAGAACTTATATGATCTTCAATCATTTCTGTTCCAACTGCTTTTGCTTGCTCTTTCATTTGATCCATAAGCCAAGGACCCTGAATAACATCAGCAAACCCTGGAAAATTTTCAACATCTGTTGTTGTAGTTAATTGTCCACCTGGCTCCGAACCATAAACTAAAATTGGATTTAACATTGCTCTTGCTGCGTAAACAGCTGCTGTATATCCAGCGGGACCAGACCCAATTATTAACACTTTTGTGTGTTTAGTTGGATTTTGACTCATATGAAAGCTATATAGTGATTAATGACTAAATTAAAAGGTTTATTATTGACCGAGGGCATGCATGGCATGATTAGCCAAGTTGAAGGACTTGCCAAAGCTTTAGGTTTAGATTTTATACACGAGAAAATTGAACTAAATAATTTTTGGAAAATGATCCCCCCAAAAATCACGCCAATTAAAAGGTTTGTTTTTAAAAATGATATTTTAGAAAAATTTAATGTTGTGATCTCCTGTGGTAGAAAAAGTGTAATTCCTTCAATTTTTTTAAAAAAAAAGTTTGGAAATAAAATCATGAATATTCATATCCAAGATCCGAAGGTATCTTTAAATAATTTCGATTTTGTAATTGCTCCAGAACATGATGATCTAATGGGTGAAAACGTATTATCAACTAAAGGGGCCATCCACTATCTACGAGAAAGTGAATTAGATGAAAATTTGAATTATTTAAAACCAAAAATTCAAAAAGAAAAAGTAGTTGTGCTTGTTGTTGGTGGTCCAAATAAATATTATGATTTTAGGGAGAATTTAATTGAAGAAATTTTTCATAAAATCAAAAAAAATTTTCTTGATAATGGCTACCAATTAATCTTTATTCCTTCGATGAGAACCCCTAAAAGAATTATTGATAAAGCTAAAGATTTTTATAATAGGGATCAAATTATTATTTCAGATGTTGATAAAAAAGCTTATTTATCATCACTTAAGTTAGCAGACCATATAGTGGTAACTTGCGACTCCACTTCCATGATATCTGAAGCTGCAATAACAGGTAAACCTATATATGTAGCGGATATGCCAGCTATTAAGAACAATTATCGCTTCAAAAAATTTTTTGAGTTGTTCAAATCTTTAGATATTATTAGAAATCTAGACTCTTCTGTTGAGAGTTGGAATTATAAAAAACTTAATGAAACTGATAGAATAGCAGGTTATATAGAAAAAAGATTTCAAAATTATGACTTTTCTTAATTCAATTTTAAATAACTCAAAAAAATATGAATCTCCTTTTAATCATTGGGAATATAATAATGCTTTAAGCGAAGAAGCAATTAAAGAAATTGAAAATGCAGACATCCCTGACATCAGTAAACATAATCTTAATTATGATGGAACAAGAGCTATTGATGGTGGTGCGGCAGAATTTAGAGAAGGAATAGCATCTGGAGGAAAAGCAATTAAGTTTAGATGTTTTGTCACAAAAGAAAATGCTTCACAATTTCCAAATTTAGTAAAATTTATTGCTGAGCTTCAGTCAAAGGAAACTTGTAATGCAATTTCAAAAATGATTGATAAAGATTTATCTAATTCATATGTTAGAGTTGAAATTATATGTGATCGTGAAGGTTTTTGGCTTAAGCCGCATTGCGATATTAAAGAAAAATTAATGTCAGGATTAATTTTTGTAAATAATGCAAAAGAGTCGGAGGATCTAGGCACTGATTTTTATAATGAAAAATTAGAAAAGGTTAAAACAGTTCCTTATAAACATAATTATGGATATTTATTTACTAGCGGACCTAATACTTGGCATGGTATGGAAAAGAAGAAGATTATTAAGGAAAGAAGATGTATTCAGGTGAATTATGTCACTTTCCCTACGGATTGGAAAGTTGAGTAACTAATTTAATAAACTCGAATATAAACCAATAAAACTAAATACGCCCAATACTAAACAGATCCCTGTTACTGCTTTCAACTGGTCACCATCTTCATGAATATTTGTTTTGTCATAAAGTTTCCAATAGGCACACTTATCTAGATTACTGGTCTTTGATGTTAAAATTTTTTTTTTAATAGGAAGTTTTAATAGTTGAGCACTAAAAATTTCACTTTTTTTAGATGTGTCTTCGATAATATATTGATGAACTTCCGAACTCATATGAATAAATTTTAAAAAATAAATTTGATGAATACAACCTAACGATTACTCATTTTGGGCAATTATAACTTAGAAAAAAAAAAATATACAACTTTTAATTGTAATATTATTTTAGTTCTTGCAGTGCAATGACATCAAGTTTTTTTGTTTTAAGAGATTTGATTGCTTCCAAACATGCTTGAGCAGTTGACATATTTGTACAATATGGAACTTTATTTTTTAAAGTTGCTCTTCTTAGTGCAATAGCATCGTTTATTCGATGCTCACTATTTCCTCCGCCAGTATTGATTACAAGTGCTATTTTTTTTGAATCTAAAACATCTACTATGTGAGGTGTCCCACTGCTGACTTTATTTATAATTTTACATTTCATTCCATGTTTTCGAATGTACTCTGCAGTGCCTTTAGTTGCACTTAACTTAAAATTTAATTTAATTAAATCTTTAGCCAGACCTATCCCCTCATCCTTATGAGAGTTTTTCAAAGATATAAATGCAAGACCATTTTTTGGAAGTGAATTCGCAGCAGCAATTTGACTTTTTGCAAATGCCATGCCAAAATTTTTATCAAATCCCATTACCTCGCCAGTTGATTTCATTTCTGGACCAAGAAGTAAGTCGCTATTTGGAAATTTATTAAAAGGAAATACTGCTTCTTTGACTGCATACATTCCTTTTGATTTTTCCCTCAAATTGAATTTCAATAATTTCTCACCAGCCATTACTCTTGATGCAATTTTTGCTAATGGCAAACCTTTCGCTTTGGATACAAAAGGTACAGTTCTACTAGCTCGAGGATTTACTTCAATCACATAAATTTCATCTTTTTTAATTGCAAATTGGATATTCATGAAACCTTTTACTTTTAAAGCTAACGCTAGTTTTTTAGTTTGATTTTCAATTTCCTTTATTAAAAATGGCTTAATAGATATTGGAGGCAAACTACAAGCAGAGTCCCCAGAATGAATACCAGCTTCTTCAATATGCTGCATAATACCGGCTACATATACCTCTTTACCATCAGATATTGCATCAACATCAACTTCCATTGCATGATCAATAAATTTGTCGATTAAAATCGGATTTTTTTCTGCAGCTTTAAATGCTTCTTCAATAAAATTTCTTAATTGACCTTTTTCATAAACTATTTCCATTGCTCTTCCACCTAAAACATATGAAGGTCTTACCATTAAAGGTAATCCAATTTTGTCAGCAATCTTGATCGCTTCTTTATAAGTTTTGGCAATTCCACTTTCTGCTTGTTTTAATTTTAATTTATTTAATAAATTTCTAAATCTATCTCTATCCTCTGCTAAATCTATAGAGCTGTATTGAGTTCCTAAAATAGGTAATTTGTTTTGATGTAAAAATTTAGCAAGTTTGATTGGAGTTTGTCCTCCAAACTGGGCAATTATACCAATTAAGTTTCCATTCATTTGCTCTTTTTTGATGATATTAAAAACGAATTCTTCTTTTAAAGGTTCAAAATAAAGTCGATCACTTGTATCGTAATCGGTAGAGACTGTCTCAGGATTACAATTTACCATGATTGTTTCAAAACCAGCATCTTTTAAAGAAAAGCTTGCTTGACAACAACAATAATCAAATTCTATTCCTTGACCAATTCTATTTGGTCCTCCTCCTAGAATGATTATTTTTTTTTTACTAGTTGGTTCTGCTTCGCACTCAGAAACTATTGAAAAGTTTCTTTGATAAGTTGAATACATGTATGGAGTGAAAGATTTAAATTCAGCAGCACAAGTATCAACTTTTTTATAAACGGGTAATATTTTTAGTGCAATCCTCTTTTTTCTAACAACATCCTCAGAAAGATTTGTTAATTCTGATAATTTTTTGTCTGAGAAACCTATAGATTTAATCCTATTAAATTCTGTAAAATTTCTTGGTAATCCTATTTTTTTTAAATTTATTTCACAATCAACAATTTCTTTAATTTGACTTAGAAACCATGGGTCAATTTTAGATAATTTAAAAATCCTATCTAAACTGATTTTTTTTCTAACTCCTTCAGCAACCAGTAAAATTTTGTTTGGAATATTTTCTTTTAGTTTTTTCTCAATTTGTCGTTTTGATAAATTAAATATTCTATCAAGGCCTGAGAACCCAGTTTCTAATGATATCAAAGCTTTTTGAAGAGACTCTTTAAAATTTCTCCCTATTGCCATAGCTTCACCAACAGATTTCATTGAAGTGCCAAGAGTGGCTGGAGAGGATGAAAATTTTTCAAAAGTAAATCTTGGTATCTTGGTAACTACATAATCTATACTTGGTTCAAAAGATGCAGGGGTAGTTTTAGTAATTTCATTTTTAAGTTCATCCAAAGTATATCCGATAGCTAATTTTGCTGCTACTTTTGCAATTGGAAATCCAGTTGCTTTTGATGCTAAAGCTGATGATCTTGATACACGTGGGTTCATCTCAATTATAACCATTCGACCATTTTTAGGATTTATTGCAAATTGAACATTGGATCCACCTGTCTCAACCCCAATTTTTCTTAAACATGCGATAGATGCATTTCTCATGACCTGGTATTCTTTATCAGTGAGAGTTAGTGCTGGTGCAATTGTTACCGAGTCACCTGTATGTATCCCCATTGGATCAATATTCTCGATGGAACAAATAATGATGCAGTTATCTTTTTTATCTCTAACGACTTCCATCTCAAATTCTTTCCAACCTTCCAAGCATTCTTCAACCAAAACCTGGCTAACAGGAGACTCATGTAATCCATTTTTTATAATTTTAAGATAGTCCTTCTTTGTTTTTGCTATCCCTCCACCAAGCCCACCAAGTGTAAAAGCGGGTCTTATGATTGCAGGCAAACCAATCTTTTTTAAAACCTTTGTAGCCTGGTTATTGTTGTTTATGATTTCGGATTTAGGTAAGTCTAAACCAATTTCTATCATATTTTTTCTAAATTTTTTTCTATCTTCAGCGTTTGAAATTGCCTTTGAATTAGCTCCAATAAGTTCAATCTTATATTTTTTTAAAATCCCTTTTTTTTCGGCCTCCATAGCTAGATTAAGAGCAGTTTGACCTCCCATTGTAGGAAGAATTGCATTAGGTCTTTCTTTTTTAAGAATCTTTTCTAAAACATCTAAAGTTATTGGTTCAACATAGGTTCTGTCCGCAACATCTGGATCTGTCATGATAGTTGCGGGATTAGAATTTATCAAAATTACCCGATAGCCCTCATCTTTAAGAGCCTTGCAAGCTTGTGTTCCTGAATAATCAAATTCACATGCTTGTCCGATGATGATTGGGCCAGCTCCCACAACCAATATTTTTTTAATATCTTTTCTTTTTGGCATTTCTTTTTATGTTATGAATAAATTCTTCAAATAAATAAACACTATCTTGCGGTCCTGGATTTGATTCTGGATGATATTGAACAGAAAATACTGGTTTATTTTTTAACCTTATACCTTCGATACTACCATCGAATAAAGACTTATGAGTAACCTCAATATTTTTTGGCAACGTTTCTTTTACCACTTCAAAACCATGATTTTGACTAGTGATTTCAACATTATCATGAATTAAATTTTTTACTGGATGGTTTGCTCCTCTATGACCTAATTTCATTTTTTTTGTTTTACCCCCAAGAGCCAGTGCAAGAATTTGATGACCTAAACAAATACCAAATATTGGTAAATTTTTTTTAATAAGGTCTTTAATAATATTGATCGCATATTTACCAGTTGCTGCTGGATCTCCAGGCCCATTAGATAAAAAAATTCCATTTGGCTTAAGACTCAATATTTTTTCTGCAGAAGTCTTGCACGGAACAACAGTAACTTTACAATTAAAGTTCGAAAAATATCTTAAAATATTTTTTTTTATTCCATAGTCAATTGCAACAACATGCAAAGACTTTTTTTTATTTTTCTCAAAACCAGTTTCTTTTTTCCAAGTTTTTAGCCCTTTCCAAATATAATTTTTTCTAGTGGATACGACCTCGGCAAGATCTAAATTTTTTAAACCGCTCCATTTTATCGTTGTATTTGTGAGTTTGTTAATACTGAATTTTCTTTTATTTGAATAACAAATGGTACCTTTAGGAGCTCCTTTATCTCTAATGAAATTTGTAAGGTTTCTGGTATCCAATCCAGTGATACCAATAATTTTATTTTTTTTAAGCCAATAATCTAAATGTAAAAATGATCTGTAATTAGAGGGATTAGTTATTTCAGAATTAAAAATTACTCCTCTGGTCCAGATTTTATCTGACTCATGATCCTCATAGTTTGTTCCAACATTTCCTATGTGAGGAAAAGTAAAATTAATAATTTGACCTGCATATGAAGGGTCAGATATGATCTCTTGATAGCCAGTTAATGACGTGTTAAAGCAAACTTCTCCTGTTGCAACGCCTTCGTATCCAATTCCAATACCTTTACAAACTTTCTTATTTTCAAGAACTAAAATACCCGTGTGAGTTTGAGAAATTTTTGAGCTATTATTTTTTCCTTTTTTGATCAATTACAACTCATGAGTTAAAGGTTAATACAATAAAAGGTTTATTATCGCAACAGAGATGTATTATAAAATTGTAAAAAAACAATTTTTCTTTTGAAGAATTTTTTCTTTAAAGTAGATTAAAAATTATGTCCCTAAAAGAGACCATAGAAACTGAATATAAAAAGTCGCTTAAATCAAAAGATAAAACTAAAATCTCAACTTACAGGTTAATTCTATCCTCCATCAAGGATTTGGATATCTTAAATAGATCTGGTCCAAACAAAAAAGAGACTGATGATGAAGATATTAAAAAATTATTTAAGAAGATGATGAAACAAAGAGCCGAATCAATTGAAATTTATAAAAAAAATAATCGGTCTGATCTTTTGGAAGTTGAGCAAAATGAATATGATATTTTATCAAGTTTTTTACCAAAACAATTAAATGAGGAAGATACAAAAAAAATATGTGAAGAGATAATAGCTAAAGTAGGTGCTAGTTCAGTGAAAGATATGGGCAAAGTTATGGGAGAATTAAAAAAACAATATGCTGATGAGATTGACTTCTCCAAAGCAGGAGCGCTAATTAAACAATTACTCAATAAGTAGTCATGAAATATCCAAAAGAATATTTAGAGGAAATTAAAACAAGATTAAAAGTTTCAACAGTAGTTTCGAAATATGTCAGTTTAAAAAAAAGAGGCAAGGAATACGTTGGTCTTTCGCCATTTAAAAATGAAAAAACCCCATCCTTTACTGTAAATGATGAAAAAGAATTTTATCATTGTTTTGCGACATCCGAACATGGAAATATCTTTGACTTTGTAATGAAAACTCAAAGTTTAAAATTTGGTGAGGCTGTAAAGCACTTGGCAAATTTAGCTGGTATGCAACCCTATATTTTTTCAAAACAAGATGAAGAAAGAGAAAAAAAGTGGAAAATATACTCATCTATTTTCTTAAAGTATGTGGACTTTTATCATAATCAACTTTTGAAAAATGAAAAATATTCTAAAGCAAGACATTATCTAAAAAATAGATCACTTGACAAAGATCAAGTTAAAAAATTTAAAATAGGTTTTGTAGAAAAGAGTCCAAATTTATTTGAAGAATTAAAAAAAAATTATCAAATTGATGATTTGCTAGAAACAGGATTATTTTATTTAGATGAAAAAAAGAATATTTATGTTGAAAGGTTTAGAGGAAGATTAATTTTTCCAATCAATAATATTTCCGGACAGCCAATTGCTTTAGGGGGAAGAATAATTGAAAAAAGTGATTTTCTGGCTAAGTATGTTAATTCTCCAGAAACATTATTCTTCAAAAAAGGATCCAACTTATATAATTTAGATTTAGCAAGAAAATTGTCTAATAAGTTTGACAATATTTTTTTAGTTGAGGGTTATATGGATGTGGTTGGTTTAAGTAAAAATGGAATAGAAAATGCTGTTGCTAATTTAGGTACTTCTTTAACAGATAAACAAATATTTACTCTTAATCAGTTTTTTAATGATATTATTATATGTTTTGATGGTGATGAGAGCGGTTATAAGGCAGCCTTAAGAGCTGCGGAAAATTCTCTAAAGGACATGAAACCTGAAAAGCAAATATCATTTTTATTTTTACCAGATCAAGAAGATCCAGATAGTTTTATAAATAAAAATGGTAAAGAATATTTTTTTGATTATTCAAAAAAAAATAAAATATTAATACATCAATTTATATTTAATCATTATAAAAAAAATACTCAAAATAATCCCTCTTCTATGGCAATTTTTGAAAAAAAATTAAGATCTATAGCTAATACAATAAAAGATAATTATATAAAAAAATATGTTTTAGAATATTTCATAGAAAAAATTTCTGAATTAACTCCATATACAAATCAAAATCAAAAAAAATTTTTTATGGAAAAAACTAGATCTTTAGAGAAGACCAAAAAACACTTTAACGAAAGTCAAGCATTATCAGGTGTTGAATTAAAAGAATTTTCATTAATTTATATTGTAATTAACAATTTGAATTTGATGCAAAGTCAAATTCATTTGCTTAAAGATATAAAATTATTTTCTGAGGTAAATAAACAAATTTTTGAAAAAATTTTATCTAAACTAAGCTTAGAAAAAGATTTATCTATTGATCAGCTGGATATTGACACTCAATTAATTGATAAAATAACAAAATTTGCTCCCATCAAACATATATTACAAAAGAAGTCCGATAAGGATCATGAAATTATTGAATTATTAGAGGACATAATTCGTGATCTGAATAATTATGACTTAGAATTTAGGATACAGGAATTAGAATCGAAGTTTTCAAAAGATTTGAGTGAGACGACATTTAATGAGCTAAAAGAACTAAAAAAAAAGCAAAATATCAATTAATACCATTAAATTAATAATGGATTTTCTCAAATTTGTCATTATATACATCTTTTCAAATATATTAGTGTGGAAAGAATAATTACAAAATCATTTGCTCGTTTAATGGGGCGTGGAACCCATAGGGGATTTATAACATATGAAGAATTAAGTAAATCTCTTGGAAAACGAAACCTCTCTGATCAAAATCTAGCTCAAGCGTTTATTCATATATTGAATGAAAAAATCACGTTAGTAGAAAAAAAATCTGATTTCAAAGTTTTAAGAAAAAAAGAGGGTTCCTCAAAAGATGAGGGAAAAACTATCGAAAAAAGTGATGACCCAATTCGAATGTATCTAAGAGAAATGGGAGGAGTCGAACTTTTATCCAGAGAAGGTGAAATTGCTATCGCAAAAAGAATAGAAGCTGGAAAAGATGTAATGCTAATTGCATTATCGCAAAGTCCAATAACTGCTCAGCAATTTTTTGAGTGGAATGAAAAACTTCAAAAAGATGAAATCTTGGTTCGAGAGATTATTGATATTGACACTAATTATATGGAAGATGAGACAACAGGCCCAAGCGCAAAACAAAAAAATTCGGGTGAAACTGATAATGAAGAGAATTCTGGTGATGAAGGTGATGAGGATTTTAACCCAACATTAGCTGCGATGGAAACTGAAATAAAACCGAAAGTTCTTAAAACTGTTCACACCTTGACTAAAGAATACAATAAACTAATTAGATATCAAAAAGAAAAACTAGATTGTATTTTAAACTCAAAAATTTTTTCTTCAGCTAAAGAAAAAAGTTATGAGAAACTTGTAAAAGAAATTTTAGAGGATATTAAATCCCTTCAATTATCCCCATCAGTTTTGGAGGGATTAGTTCAAAAACATTATGTGGAAAATAAAAAAATAATTTCTTTGGAGGGAAATTTAATGAGATTAGCCATGGATAATAAAATTCCAAGAAATGAATTTTTAAAATTTTATGTAGGAAATGAAATTAATCCAAATCTTAAAAAATTTTTAGATACTAACTCAACGTGGAAACAATTCTTTTCAAAAAATAAAGATAAATTTAAAGATATTCGGGAAAGATTAATTGAATTTAGTCACAAAATTGGAATGTCTGTAACTGATTTTAAAAAACTTGTGAGTAGAGTCCAAAAGGGCGAAAAAGAGTCAAGAATAGCAAAAAAAGAGATGGTTGAAGCTAACTTAAGATTGGTTATCTCGATTGCCAAAAAAATATACCAATAGGGGATTGCAGTTTTTGGACTTAATTCAAGAAGGAAATATAGGATTGATGAAAGCAGTAGATAAATTTGAATATAGAAGAGGTTATAAGTTTTCCACATATGCCACATGGTGGATCAGACAAGCAATTACAAGATCAATAGCTGATCAAGCTAGAACAATAAGAATTCCAGTTCATATGATTGAGACAATTAACAAAATTGTAAGAACACAAAGATTAATTTTAAGTGAGTTTGGCAGAGAAGCTACACCTGAAGAATTGGCAAAAAAACTTAGAATGCCATTAGATAAAGTTAGAAAAGTTTTGAAAATTTCTAAAGAGCCAGTTTCTTTAGAAAAACCTGTAGGGGATGAAGAGGATAGTAGCTTAGGAGATTTTATAGAGGATACAAAAGCCCTAGCTCCGCTTGAACAAGCTATTAAATCAAATTTAGGTGAGGCAACAACCAAGATTTTATCTACTTTAACTCCGAGGGAAGAACGAGTTTTAAGAATGAGATTTGGAGTTGGTATGAATACTGACCATACACTAGAAGAAGTTGGTTTGCAGTTTTCAGTCACCCGAGAAAGGATTCGTCAGATAGAAGCAAAAGCTCTTAGAAAATTAAAACACCCTAGTAGATCAAAACAATTAAAAAGTTTCTTAGAAAGTTAAATTTGATTTTGGGCCGTTAGCTCAATAGTAGAGTACTGCATTGACATTGCAGGGGTAGTTGGAGCGTAACCAACACGGCCCACCAAAATATAATTTGTTTATTGATAAAAATTATAAAACAAAGTAAAAAATATTGTTTAGGGCCTGTAGCTCAGTTGGTTAGAGCAGTACACTCATAATTTACGACTTAAAAAAATATCTTAAATAAGTATTAAAAATCAATCTCCATTGGAGAAGTTTTTTAATAAAAATTTACCAACTATTTACCAACGAACTACATATTGATAGAGTGATTTCATGGCTAGAAGGAAGAAATCAAAAGATAAAAATTTCTTCATAAAATTTTGGGACGGTGAACTTTCTCTTCCAATGTCATATTGGGGTGTAGGTTTAGGTATTGGAATATTATATGGAGGAATTGCTGGAATTTTTACTGTCCTAGCTGGTTTAAGTGATGATGCACTTTGGGGATTTATAATTCCGTTTCAAATTTATGCGGTTGTTGGAATATGGCGTTCTTCAAATAATTATAAAGGTCCAAAATTTTGGTCAGTTTTAACAAAAATTGCTGTTGTAATTGGAATTCTATCTAATTTATCTTCTTTACTTTTAGGTTATTAATTAAAAAATAATTGATAAATTATTAAGATTATCAATATCCACCCAAAAGAGTATTTAACTTTCTCAGATTTTGTATAACCTCTATTTACTAGATCGTTTTT
>CACHMD010000011.1:0-31029 GCA_902580835.1 uncultured Pelagibacteraceae bacterium
AAAGCTGCATTAATACCTATCGCAGTAAAAAGCCCAGCAGTAATATCTCCAATTGATGTTCCAACTCTAGTAGGTTCAGAGTTTGGTTGACCAGTAACACTCATTAAACCGCCCATACCTTGAACTACCATGTCGTAAGCAGGTAATTCTTTAAGTGGACCAGTTTGACCAAAGCCTGATGCAGAAGCATAAATTAGTTTTGGATATTTTTCATTAATATCTTTCCAGCCAAACCCCCATTTTTCTAAAGTTCCAGGTTTAAAATTTTCAACTAAAATATCTGCTTTGGATAAAATTTTTTCAAAAATTTTTTTATCTTCATCATTCTTTAAATTAAGTGCAATACTTTCCTTCCCTCTATTAAGAGACATGAAATAAGCAGAATAATCTTTTATGAATGGTCCAAATTTTCTTGAGTCATCACCAATTTCAGGTGCTTCAACTTTAATTACTCTAGCCCCTAAATCAGATAATATCATAGTGCAGTAAGGACCAACTAATACTCTTGTTAAATCAACTACCAGTAGGTTTTTTAAAGGTCCATCCATATTACTTCATCTTACATGAGTTTTTGTCGACTTGACTCTTATTAATAAGTTCACTTTAATTGAATTATTAAAAATAACAATAGAGGGAAAAAATAATGTTAAAAAGAATATCTTTATATTTAACTTCATTAGTTTTTGTTTTTACTACTATTGGTTCTGCTTATGCAGTTACGCTAAAAGCAAGTCACCAATGGCCTGGTACTCCAAGAGCTGATGGATCTTATGATCCACGTCATGAAATGGTTCAAATCATTGCTGACGAGGTTAAAAAAGCAAATGTTGGAATAGATATCAGAATTTATCCAGCTAAATCATTATATAAACCAAAAGAACAGTGGAAACCTATGACAACTGGTCAGTTAGATATTTCTGCTTTTCCTTTAGCATATGCATCTAAGTTTCATCCAGAATTTGATGCAACGTTAATGCCGGGAACTGTAAAAAATCATGATCACGCATTAAGATTTAATAAAGGTCCAATGATGACTGAAATTAAAAAAATCATAAATGATGCTGGTGTTGTAGTTTTATCTGACGCTTGGTTAGGTGGTGGTTTTGCTTCAAAAACAAAATGTATTAAAAATCCTAGCGATGCAAAAGGACAAGTGATGAGAGCTGCTGGTAAAGCATTTAACCAAATGTTAGAAGCTGCAGGAGCAGGTATACAAAGTATGCCATCATCTGAAATTTATACTGGTTTACAAACAGGTGTATTAACAGGTGCAAATACTAGCTCAGGAAGTTTTGTCAGTTACAAAATTTATGAGCAAGTTTCATGCGCAACACCTCCAGGAAAATTTGGATTATGGTTTATGTATGAGCCAATTCTGATGTCTAAAAAGTCTTTTGATGCTTTAAATTCTAAGCAGCAAAAAACTTTAATGAAAGCAGGAAAAGTTGCTGAAAAATACATGACAGCTCAAGTTGAAAACTTAGATAAAAAGTTTGAAGAAGCTTATAAAGCTGCAGGTGTTAAATTAGTATACATGAATGAAAAAGATCATGCTGCGTGGGTAGAGATTGCAAAAAAATCATCTCACAAGGCATTTGCTGATAAAGTTCCAGGTGGCGATAAGTTGATGGAAATGGCTTTAGCAGTTAAATAAAATAATATATAAAGAACCCCTATTTATTCTTATTAAATAGGGGTTTTTTTTATGAAAAAAAAATATCTTAAATTTTGTGATTTAATAGCAAAAGCTTGTGGTGCTTTTGCAGTATTAGCTTTGCTCTTATCAATTTTAGTTATTGTAGAGCTAGTTTTTGAGAGATATTTTTTTCAAAGAGCAATTACTTGGCAAACAGAATTAGTTACCATGTTATTAGTTGCATCAACTTTCATAGGAAGTGTGTATGTACTTAGTGAAAAAGCTCATGTTAGTATGGAATGGATTTATGATTTCTTATCCAAAAAAAATATCATTCGCTTAAAAATTTTTACTTCATTATTAAGTTTATTATTTTTTCTAATTTTATTTTATTTTGGATTTTTAATGGTTGAGGAAGCATTTACAAAAAATTATTCGACTGGAACAGTTTGGGATCCACCTTTATGGATACCATATTCTTCAATGGCTTTAGGCGCTATACTAATGATTCTTCAATATATAGCTGAAATTATAAAACTTACTGACGACAAGGATTATAATTAATGGACCCATTAATAATAGCTTTAATCGTTGCAGTTTTTACTTTGCTGGTGCTTTTTTCTGGAATTCCAATTGCTTTTGGTTTGAGTTTTGTATCGATAGTTCTTTTAGTATCATTTGAAGGTTTTCAAATGCTTGATGTTTTTGCTGAAACATTCTTTGCTGGTTTAAATTCATTTGTTTTACTTTCAATACCAATGTTTATTTTAATGGGAATGGCAGTTGCTAATTCTCCTGCAGGTAAAGATTTATACACAGGATTAGATAGATGGCTTTGGAGAGTACCAGGTGGACTAGTTATTTCTAATATAGGAGCATGCTCAATTTTTGCTGCATTAAGTGGATCAAGTCCCGCAACTTGTGCAGCTATTGGAACTATGGGAATACCCGAAATGAGAAAAAGGGGCTACTCAGATCAAATAGCTACTGGAACTATAGCAGCTGGTGGCACACTAGGAGTTTTAATTCCTCCAAGCATTGTTTTAATTGTTTATGGAATTGCAACCGGAACATCAATTGGAAGATTGTTTTTATGTGGATTGGTGCCAGGTTTCATGTTGGCAGGAATGTTTGCAATTTGGGCACTTATCCATAGTTATTTTATAGATAAAGATGCTGCAAAAGCTTTACGAAACAGGGTAAAGCCAACATTGAAAGAAAAACTTGAAGTATTGCCTAGAATCCTTCCATTCCTAGCAATTATTGCTGGAGTTTTATATGTTTTATATGGTGGGGTGGCAACTCCGTCGGAAGCATCTGGTGTTGGAGCGTTCTTAGTTTTTGTCCTAATAGCCGTTGTTTACAAAATTTATCAACCAAAAAAGATTTGGAATATTGTTAAAGTATCAATGAAGGAAAGTGTAATGATAATGTTTATTATTGCAGCTTCTTATCTTTTTGCATTCACTCTTTCACAATTGTACGTAACTCAATCTTTAGCCCAAAGTATGGTTGAGTTAAGTTCAAATAAGTGGGTTGTATTTATTTTAATTAATATATTTCTTTTGATCGCTGGTTTCTTTTTACCTCCTGTTGCAGTGATTGTTATGACCTCTGCAATTTTGTTGCCCGTAATAACAACTTTAGGATTTGATCCTTATTGGTTTGCAATTGTGTTCACTATCAATATGGAAATAGGATTGATAACACCTCCTGTAGGATTAAATCTTTATATTATAAAGGGCATTACCCCAGATGTAAGTTTGTCTGAAATTTTAAAAGGCTCTATTCCTTTCATGATAATTATGGCATTGGCTATTTTAATTCTATGTATTTTTCCTGAAATTGTTACATGGTTACCTGATAAAATCATGGGTAAAGCACTTGGATACTAAACAAAAAATTAATAGAAAAGTTTCAGTCGCTCCAATGATGGATTGTACCGATAGGCACGATCGTTTTTTTCTAAGATTAATGAGTAAAAATGTAATGCTTTATACTGAGATGGTCGCCACTAAATCAGCAATTCATGGAGATAGAAATAAAATTTTATCATTTAGTCCAGAGGAAAAACCTTTAGCTTTACAGGTTGGTGGATCTGATAAAAATGAATTAGCAGAGGTTGCAAAAATTGCAGAGGACATGGGTTATGATGAAATAAATATTAATCTTGGGTGTCCAAGTAAAAAGGTTCAAAAAAATAAGTTCGGCGCGTGTCTAATGAAGGAACCAGACCTAGTAGCGGAATGTATTCATTCTATGGTCAAGGTAAGTAAAATTCCTGTAACAGCTAAAACTCGTATAGGTTTTGATGATGTCGAAGATTTTGAATATCTTAATAATTTTGTTCACAAATTAAGAGACGTAGGTACAAAAACATTTATTTTACATGCAAGAAAAGCAATGCTTTCTGGATTATCACCAAAGCAGAATTTGAATATTCCAAAATTAAATTACAACATGGTTTATGAGATTAAAAAAGCAAATCCAGATTTAGAAATAATTATAAATGGTGGTATAACCAAAGTAAGCGAAATAAATAATCACATGAAATTTTGTGACGGAGTAATGATTGGTAGGTCCATCTATCAAAATCCATATTCGCTGGTTGAAATTGAAAAAGAGATATTCAAAACAAATGATAATCCTTCAAGAGAAGAAGTGGTTAAAAAACTTTTAGAATATTTGGATGATGAAGTAAAGAAGGGAACTAAAGTAAATCATATAATGAGACACACAGTTGGTTTGTACCATGGTCAGGTAGGTTCGAAAGATTGGAAAAGATATTTAAGTGATAATATGATGGCGAGAGATTCTGATTTTCAAAAGGCAAAACATATTATGACAATTGTTCAAAATAATGAAAAAGCCAATCAAGTAAGTTCCTAATGGAAACAATTGCTACTGCTGAATTAATAAATTTATTATTTGTTTTAGCAGCTGCGGCTGCAGGAGCAGGTTTTATGGCTGGATTGTTGGGAGTAGGTGGTGGCATTGTAATGGTTCCAGCGCTTTATTATGCTTTTACTGTTTTGGATTTTGATATCGTTACGAGAATGCATCTTTCGGTTGGAACATCACTTGCAATAATTATTCCTACTTCAATCATCTCAACAATGACCCATAAAGAGTATGATGCTGTTGATTTTAAAATGGTAAGATCATTTGGTGTTTTTATTTTAGCTGGTGTTATTGGTGGAACTTTCCTAGCTGTGAATTTAAAAACTCCTGCATTAGTTTTATTTTTTTCAATCTTCGCTCTTATGGTTGGATTGTTTTTTATTTTTTTAAGAGAAAAATTAGTAGATAACCCAAAACAAATTTCAGCTATTGTAAAAAATATTTCCGGAGTAATTATTGGATTTATATCTGTGCCTTTAGGTATTGGAGGTGGATCTTTAATGGTTCCTTTTATGAGAACTTTTGGATATGACATTAGAAAATCAATCGGTACAGCAGCAGCAGTTGGATTTTTGATTGCTGTAACAGGAACTATTACAATGATAACTGGTGGTAAAATAATTGATAATGTAAATACCCCTTATAGCGTTGGTTACATAAACCTACTAGGATTTGCAGTATTTGTCCCTGTTACGATGGTTATGGCTCGAATAGGAGCTAAAGTTGTTCATAAAATTGATAAAAAATTACTTAGTAAAATTTTTGGAATATTTTTAATTTTAGTATCAATACGATCTTTTATCGAGTATTTAAGTATAAATTAAAAATATAAAAATTGACCGACTCCCTTACAAATCTCAATTACTTTTATTTGATTATTTTGATGGTCATGGCTGCTATACCTGTTGGTTTTTTTGCAGGGCTTTTTGGGATCGGAGGTGGTTTAATATCAGTTCCATTTCTTTTTTTTATATTCGATTTTTTAAATCTAACAGAGGATTACACAATGCATTTAGCTGTTGGAACTGCATTTTTCATCACTATTTTTACCTCAACAGCTTCCGTTCTTACTCATAGAAAGCATAATGCAGTAGACTTTGATGTTTTAAAAATTTTTGGATTATTTGTTATTTTAGGAGTATTTTTTGGATCTTTTTTAGCAGCTTTTTTAAAGACGAAATATTTAGTTCTTTTTTTTTCAATTGTTGTTTTCATATTTGGTGCTTATTTGCTTTTACAACAAGAAAATTCAAATAAAACTAAACCTAGATTTAGTTTTTTTCCCAAAGCTGTTTTAGGCTTTATATCTGGTTCAATTTCCGCACCTATGGGCATTACAGGGGCAATGATGAATGTTCCTATATTAAGATTTTTTGGATATCCAATTACAAAAGCTATTGGTAGCGCCGCTGCTATCGGTTGGATTATTTCTATTTCAGGTACGATAGGGTTTTTTTCAACTGGACTTTATTTAGATGTTAGTCTGCCTTTGAGTATTGGTTTTGTAAATATACCTGCGTTTTTAATATTTATTCCGATAACAACAATAATGGCAAGAATAGGAGTTAATACAGTTCATAAAATGAGTAAAATTAAAGCTCAAAGAATGTTTGGAGTTTTTCTCTATGTTATTGGGACAATTTTTATATTTAGATATTTTAGTTTATAACTAATCTAAAATTATGAGAGAAATTATTAAAGTTGTTAAAGAAAAACTTTTAGCTAAATATTTGAAAGATGGTTCTATTAAAAACTATTCAAAGAGAGCTAAAAAATTTAAGCCAAGAATAAAAGCAAGACTTAGAAAAAATAAACAAATTATTGGTAAAAATATTGGTAATTTTTTTGATTGGATTAAAGGTGCAGAGTTAGTTGAGCTGAAAGAATGTAATACTAAAGAAGATCCTGTGAGACCAGAACTTGATAATACTTTTAGAAGAAGTTATGGAAGAAAAATTTTTGGTGTTAAGTATAAAGGAGAAATCCATGCCGTCATGTGTTTTGCTTATACGAATGAAATACCAAAGTCTGTTGAGGAGCTAGATATTATGAGTCAAGACGCTCACTTACAAAGTACTTTAAGAGGACAGAATGTAGGTAAAATTGCTATTGCTTATACTGTTTGGTCTAAAAAAAAGGGGGGTGGTAAATTAATTGTCAAAGAAGTATTTAATAAAATAAAAAAATCAAATCATCTCAACAGATTAGTTACTTTGTCTCCTTTAACAGACATGGCTTATAAATTTCATATTAAAAATGGTGCTAAACTTATTAGTGTAAATGAAACAACTCAAAATTTTGAATATAAAGTTATTAAGAATAAGAAGTACTAAAAAAAAAGGGTGGCTTCAGTCTCCCTCTACCACCCATATTTAAAAATTATTCGATTCTCCTTACGAATCAAAATATTTTTTTAAAAAAAATTTATCTTATTGTGCACGTAAAAATTGAAATAATCAAAAAACCTCAATTTAAACACATGGTTTATATTTAAAATAATATAAATAGTGTTACCTTTTAATATGGCTCAAAAAAAAAGAGATAACAATAAACCTGATAGTCGAGATAGTAAAAAGGGTAAATTTGATATGAACCCATTTAATTTCATTGAACAAGGTAAAAATAAATTAAAGAATTTTTATACCAAGCTTCAAAAAGAAAGAAAAATAAGCAAAGAGAGATCAGTAAGACAGAGAATTATCAACGAAAAAAAAGAACTTGAGAACCAAAAAAAACAAGCTCAAAGAGAAAAAGAAGAGAGAATAAAAGAGGAAAAAAAACAAATTCTTGAACAAAGAAGACTGATTATTGAAAATGAAAAGCAAATTAAAAAAAATGAGGAAAAAAGAAAAAAAATCGAAGCTAAGAGAATATTTATTGAACAACAAAAAATAAAAGATGAGGAAGCTAAAAAAATAAGAGAGGATGCTAGAAAGATTAAAGAGGAAGAACTCAGATTAAGAATGCTCGAGAGACAAAGAGCTCGAGAAGAAAAAATAAAAGCAAAAGAACAAGCTTTAAAAGAAAAGGAGATTAAATCACAACAATTAAGAGAAGAAAAAGAAAGAGAAAGACAAGAACAAATTAGACTTAATGAGATAGAGAGACAAAAAAGATTAGATGAAGAGCAAAGAACAAGAGAAGCTGCTAAAAGATTAAAATATGAGGAGGAAAAACTTAAAGAGTCAGAAATAAGGTTAAAAGAGATAGAAAATGAGAGACAAAAAGAGATAGAAATACAAATCTTAAAAGAGCAAGCAGAACAGAGAGTTAAAGAGGAAGAGTTAAGACTCAAAGAGGAAAAAATTAAAGCAGAAGAAGAGGAGAGATTTTTACGTCAAAAAGAGGAATATGAAAGAACAGAGAAATTAAGAAAAGAAGAAGAGGAGCAAAAAAGAATAGAAGAGGAAAAAGAACTAGAAATTAAACAGAAATTAGAGGAAGAACAAAGAATACTAGAAGAAGAGAGAAGATTGAAAGAGTGGGAGGAAAAATTTGATTTAGAGCAAAAAAAGAAAGAAGAAGAATTAATTAAAAAATTTTATAATGACAACTCATCTATTAAAGATGAACCTGAGGAAAAGAATGATTAGTTAAATTTTTTGGTCGTATTCACCAATTTTACCTGTTTTTTGAAGTAAAGAATCTATAAATTTAAATATTTTTAACTTTCTATCATCGGACGTAGGACTTTCTGTTACAATCACTAATGAAGGTTTATTAGAGGAGGCTCTAATCAAACCCCATGAACCATCTTTAAATGAAAATCTAACACCATTCACAGTTAAAATTTCATCAATTTCTTGGTCATCTATTTTAATTTTTTCATTTTTAATTTTTTTAATATCTTTAACAATTTTATCGACCAAAGTATATTTTTCTTCATCCTTGCAATAAGGAGCCATAGTAGGTGTTTGAAAAGTTTTTGGAATTTCTTTAATCATTTCATTCATTTTTTTGTTTTGATTATCTAACAAATGACAAACTTGGATCGCAGAATTAATACCATCGTCATAACCATAACCCAAAGGTTGGTTAAAAAAAAAGTGTCCACTTTTTTCAAATCCAGCTAAAGCGTTTTCATTTTTAACTTTTCTTTTGATATGTGAATGACCGGTTTTCCAATAAATTGTTTTACATTTATTGGAATTTAATAATTTATCATTCGTATACAATCCTGTTGATTTTACATCCACTACAAAAACTGAATTTTTATATTGATTTGATAAACTTCTTGCAATTAATAATCCTATTTTATCTGAAAATATTTCATTCCCTTCATTATCAATTACTCCTACTCTGTCACCATCACCATCAAATCCAAATCCAATATCAGCATTATTTTTTTTAACAGCATCAGAAATTGCATGTAGCATTTTTAAGTCTTCTGGATTCGGATTATATTTAGGGAAGGTCCAGTCTAAATTACAATCAAGTTCTATTACTTCACAACCAATTCCACGCAAAATGTCAGGAGCAAAAATTCCCGCAGTTCCATTACCACAAGCTACCACTGCTTTAATTTTTTTTTTGATTTTATTGTTATCTATTAAACTTTGTTTATATATGTTTTGAAAATTTTCTATTTTTTTTTCCTGACCTTGCCCGTTTACAAAGTTTTCACTTAATGTTATTTTTTTCAATTCTTTCATTTCATCAGGGGCATGTGTTAATCCTTTACTGATACCCATTTTAACACCTGTCCAACCATTATCGTTATGACTTGCAGTTACCATTGCAACAGCATCAGAATTAAAATGGAATTGTGCAAAATAAACCATCGGAGATAAAGACAAACCTACATCTTCAACATAGCAACCTGTTGAAACTAAACCTTTTTTAAGTGCTGCTTTTATATCTTCGCTATAAGACCGATAATCATGACCAACAATTATTTTTGGATTAGTTTTATTTGTATGATTAATAATTTGTGTACCTAATCCTTTGCCAAGATTCGTTATACCTAGGAGATTTATGTCTTTTTCATATAACCATCGAGCGTCATATTCTCTAAAACCATAAGGGTCGATTTTTAAATTTACTGACATTATTGTTAATTACTTACATTTTTTTTAATTTTTTTATTGATTTTTTTTCCTTGTGTTCTATAAATGTTCTATTGATTTGTTGTTTATATAGTGTATTAACGCTTAACGCACACAACATATAGTTGTTTTCGTACTAATAACAAAATATAATACAAAAATATGAATAAAATTCTATCTCAGGCCCTAAAGAAAGCTGTCTCTGAATATAGTCCACAAGTTAAAGAAGTAGAAAAAAATAACAGACCGGACCTTTTTTCACTTAACAATGAAACTGAACTTTTTCAGAATGATAAAGGTATCATAATCAAAATAGATCGTTCTCAAGATGCAAACTTAACTGATTTTGGTAAGGCAACTTTGAAAGATAGATATCTTGGTCACAATGAGTCTTATCAAGACTTGTTTGCAAGAGTAGCAAGCACATATGCTGATGATAATTTACATGCTCAAAGAATTTACAATTACATTAGCAATCTTTGGTTCATGCCAGCAACTCCAGTTTTGTCAAATGGTGGAACCAAAAGAGGATTACCCATTTCTTGTTTTTTAAACGAAGCTTCAGATAGTCTAGGTGGTATTTTAGATCTTTGGAGTGAAAATGTTTGGCTAGCCGCTAAAGGTGGGGGTATAGGAAGTTACTGGGGAAATCTAAGATCAATTGGTGAAAAAATTGGTAAAGTCGGAAAAACTTCTGGGATAATTCCATTTATCAAAGTTATGGATTCTTTAACTATGGCAATTAGTCAAGGATCTTTAAGAAGAGGCTCAGCTGCTTGTTATCTTCCTATTGATCATCCTGAAATAGAGGAGTTTATTGAAATGCGAAGGCCAACTGGTGGTGATCCAAATAGAAAAGCTTTAAATTTACATCACGGAGTTTTAGTTTCAGATGCATTTATGCGTGCTGTTGAAACTGATGATCAGTGGGCACTTAAAAGTCCAGCCGATGGATCTATTCAACAAACTATATCTGCAAGAAATTTATGGATTAGGTTGTTAACAGCTAGAATTGAAACTGGTGAGCCATACATTATTTATATTGACACAGTTAATAGACAAATTCCACAACACCATAAACTTGCGAATTTAACCGTAAAAACTTCTAATCTGTGCAGTGAAATAACTCTTCCTACAGGTATCGATAAAGATGGAAGAGACAGAACAGCTGTTTGTTGTTTATCATCCTTAAATCTAGAAAAATATGATGAATGGAAAGATGATCCAAACATGATTAGTGATGTAATGAGATTTTTAGATAATGTTTTATCAGACTTTATTAATAAGGCTCCAGATCAGTTTAAAGATGCGAAATATTCTGCAGAAAGAGAAAGAAGTGTTGGTCTTGGAGTTATGGGTTTTCATTCCTTTTTACAAAAACATAGAATTCCACTTGAGTCTGTAATGGCTAAATCTTGGAACAAAAAAATATTTAAACAAATTGATGAACAAGTTAATAAAGCTTCAAAAGAATTGGCTGAAGAGCGAGGTGCGTGTCCAGATGCAGCAGAATATGGATTTAATGAGAGATTTTCTAACAAGACTGCGATAGCTCCAACAGCCTCTATTTCTATTATATGTGGAGGAGCTTCCCCGGGTGTTGAACCAATTGCAGCTAATAGTTATACGCATAAAACTTTATCGGGGTCATTTAATGTTAGAAATAGATATTTAGAGGAAATTTTAGAAAGTCACGGAAAAAACGATGATGAAACTTGGTCAACAATTACAACAAATCAAGGATCAGTATCTCATTTAGATTTTTTAACCGATTTAGAAAAGGATGTTTTTAAAACTGCCTTTGAGTTAAACCAAAAATGGATTGTTGAACTGAGCGGAGACAGAACTCAATATATCTCTCAAGCACAATCGGTAAATTTATTTTTACCAGCCGATGTTCATAAAAAAGAATTACATAGAATTCATTTTGATGCATGGAAAAAAGGTTTAAAAAGCCTTTACTATTGTAGATCAAAATCAATTCAAAGAGCTGAAAATATCAATAATGCTAAATCAACTGATGTTACAGCCAATGTATATAAATCAAAAAACCAACAAACTAACGATCAACCAGAATATGAGGAGTGTTTATCATGTCAGTAGCAGATAAAATTAAGACTGAAAATAAAGAAATAATTCAACCAAAAAAGATGGGTCTATTAGTTGAGAACCCTGTATATAAACCATTCAGATATCCGTGGTGTTATGATGCTTGGTTAACCCAACAAAGAATACATTGGTTACCAGAAGAGGTTCCACTTGGAGACGATGTAAGAGATTGGCAAAAAAACTTATCTCAACCAGAAAAAAATCTTTTAACTCAAATTTTCAGGTTTTTTACACAAGCGGATGTTGAAGTAAATAATTGTTACCTAAGACATTACACAACAGTATTTAAGCCAACAGAAGTTTTAATGATGATGACTGCTTTTGCATCTATGGAAACAGTTCACGTAGCTGCTTACTCTCATTTATTAGATACAATCGGTATGCCTGAGTCTGAATATTCAGCTTTCATGAAATATAAAGAGATGAAAGATAAATATGATTACATGCAAGGATTTAATGTTAACTCGAAAGAAGATATTGCCAAAACTGTCGCTGTGTTTAGTGCTTTCACAGAAGGACTTCAGTTATTTGCAAGTTTTGCAATTCTCTTAAATTTTCCAAGACATAATAAAATGAAAGGTATGGGCCAAATAGTAACTTGGTCAGTTAGAGACGAAACTCTTCATTGTAATTCTATGATAAGAATTTTTAAAGAGTTTATAAAAGAAAATCCAGAAATCTGGACACCAAAATTAAAAAAAGAACTTTATGAAGCTTGCAGAACGATAGTAGAGCATGAGGATTCTTTTATTGATTTAGCTTTTGAAATGGGTCCAATGGAAGGCTTAACTGCACAAGAGGTTAAAGATTACATTAGATTTATTGGCAATAGAAGATTAGTCCAATTAGGTCTCGAACCAATTTATGATGTAGAAAAAAATCCTCTAGGATGGCTTGATACTATGTTGAATGCTGTTGAACACATGAACTTTTTTGAAGGCCGTGCAACAGAATATTCTAAAGCATCTACTCAAGGTACTTGGGTTGAAGCATTTAGTTAATTCAATTGAAATATAAAAAATATTTTAGAAAAACAAGTCTTAAGCAGAATGGTGTAGGTGAGTTTTTTCTTAATGATGTAAAAGCAAAAAGTCCTAAAATTTTTCTAGAGGTTGGAGTTTTTCATGGTGTTACAGCAAGAAATATTTGTGAATTGTTATACACATTACACAAAGATGATTTCAAATACATTGGTTTAGATTTATTTGAAATAAATGATGAAAATAAATCTGAGGCAATACCCAATACATCTTTTTCTAACCCATTTAAAAAAATTTACTTTGACTATATTAAAAAACAAAATCCATATAGCAAAGAAGCAGTAGAAGATCTTTTAAAAAAGTTTAAAAATAATATTACGTTAATTAAAGGTAATTCTAATTTAATCTTAAAAAAAATTGACATGTCAAAGATCGAATATGTATTTTTAGATGGAGGACATTCTTATCAGACAGTTAAAAGTGACTTAGAGTGCTGTTTAGAAGTTGTTCAAAATAATGGGACAATCATGTGTGATGATTATAATTTTGGTCATTTACCAGATGTAAAAAAAGCAATAGATGAATTTGTTGAAAACAACAAATTAAAGTGTGAAATATTATTTGATGGTAGGTTTGCAAAAATTGAAAAGTAACTATCTTTGGTTTAGCTGAACAACTTTTCTATGTTGATTTCCTTTATAACTTGCTAGTGGCCTAATTAATTTATTGGCAGCATGCTGTTCCATTATATGAGCTGACCATCCTGTAATTCTTGAGACAACAAATATCGGTGTAAAAAAGTCTGTATCAAAACCCATTAAATGGTATGTTGGTCCGGTGGGGTAATCAACGTTTGGATGAATATTTTTTCTTTCAATCATTACCTTCTCAACAATATCGTAAATTTTTTCAAATTTTTTATCTTTTTTAATTTTAGCTACCTTTGCAAAATATTTTCTCATAGTTGGAACTCTAGAGTCTCCAGATTTATAAACTCTATGACCAAAGCCCATCACTACTTCTTTTTTATCTAGAGCATTATTAATCCATTTAAGAGCATTTTTTGGACTTTTTATTTTATTCATCATATGCATAACTTCCTCATTAGCGCCGCCATGAAGAGGACCTTTTAAACTTGCTATTGCTCCAGTTATAGCACCATGAATATCTGACAGGCTACTAGTGATGGTTCTTGCAGTAAATGTTGATACATTAAAACTATGTTCTGCGTATAAAATTAAAGAAACATCAAAAGCTTTTACAATTTCTTTTTGAGGCACTTTACCAAAACACATATAAAAAAAGTTTTCTGCTATATTTAAATCCTTTTTAGGTTTAATAATCTTTTTTCCTTTTCTTATTCTATAAAAAGCTGCTAGGGCAGTAGGGGTTTTAGCTAAAATTCTTATTGCTTTCCTCATATTTGCCTCTTGAGAAGAATCTGTTGTTTCTTTATCCTCAAGCCCCATTATACTCACAGCTGTTCTGGCGACATCCATCGGATGAGACTTCCTCGGCATTTTTTTAATAATTGAATAAAGGTCCTTAGATAAATCTCTATTATTTTTTTCTTCTTTTTCAAACTTTCTTAATTCAATTGTATTTGGTAAATCTTTATTTAAAATTAGATAAGCTACTTCTTCGAATCTACAATATTCACATAAATCTTGAGCAGCATATCCTCTGTAGGTTAAAGAATTTATTTCAGGCATAACTTTAGAAACTTCTGTTTCATCAACAACTATTCCTAATAAACCTTTTTTAATATCATCACTCATTATTCATGTCCTTTAGTGCTAAAATTATAAATTTTTTCGTCCAAGCTATTATATTTTTCGTAGTCAACAAGTTCATATAATCTTTTTCTAGTCTGCATTTTATCGATGATATTGTTTTGATGTCCATTTGCATAAATGTCTCGCAATCCATCTTCAACATTTTTCATAGCTAGTCTTTGGGTAGTAACTGGATAAATTACGATATTGTAACCAAATTTTTCTAATTCTTTATAATTGAATAATTTTGATTTACCAAATTCAGTCATGTTAGCTAGCAAATAACAGGATAACTCTTTTCTTACTTTTTCAAAATCTTTCTCATCTTTCAAAGCCTCTGGAAAAATTATCTCTGCACCGGCGTCAGCATAAGCTTTGCATCTTTCTATCATTTTATCAATTCCTTCTACGCTCTTCGCATCCGATCTAGCTATAATTTTGAAGTTTTGATCTTTTTTTGCTGATACACATTCTTTAATTTTTTTAATCATTGCATCAGTTGATATGAGTTCTTTATTATCGAGATGCCCACATCTTTTTCTCTCAATTTGATCCTCCAAATGAACTGCAGTGATTCCAAATTCTTCAAAAGTTTCAATAGTTTCTTTGCAAGATTTAAAACCAGTATCAATATCAACGATAGTTGGAAGATTAGTCACTCTTGAAATCAGGTATGATCTTGTACTTACATCTTGAAGAGTAGTTAACCCAATGTCAGGAAATCCCAAGTCATTTGCCATAACTCCACCTGAAACATAAACTGCATCATATCCAATTTCCTCAATTAACTTCGCAGTCAAAGGGTTGTATGCACCAGGAACTCTTAAAATTTTACCAGATTTTAATTTATCAACAAAATCTTTTCTTTTTTGAACTGGTTCTTTTTCTATAAAGTGCATTAAAAAATACCTTTTTTAAAATTTCTTTTTAGTTTACTCTTTTTTACTTTAATATTTAATTTATCGAGTTGACCTGGTTTTAATTTTTTTAAATTTTGTACTATTTTTAGAAATCTATCACTTTCTTTTTTGTCTAAAATATTTTCAGTTAAAGTTAAGAATTTATTAATATAATTTTTTCTTTTGAAAGGACGTGAGCCATAAGGATGTGCATCTGCTATACCTTGTTCCTCAGTAATTTTTTTACCATTTTTGAGAGATATTACTACTTTTGCACCAAATGCTTTTTTTCTTGGGTTTGGATCATGATAATTTTTGGTCCATTTTTTATCTTCATGGGTTTTTATTGATCTCCAAATCTTAATTGTACTTTTCTTTTTTGCTCTGGCTTTTGTATAAGATTTTACATGATGCCAAGTGCCATCTTCAAGTGCAACAGCAAATATGTACATTATTGAATGATCTAAAGTTTCTCTACTTGCATTAGGATCCATTTTTTGTGGATCATTTGCTCCTGTTCCAATCACATAATGAGTATGATGACTTGTAAAAATATCTATTTTTTTTATCTGATTGAGATTTCTAACTTTCTTTTTTAATTTTTTTGCTAAATCTATTAAAGCTTGAGATTGATATTCAGCCGAATATTCTTTTGTATAAGTTTCGAGTATTGCTTTTTTTGTTTCTCCTTTTTTTGGTAAGGGGACTTTGTACAATGCTTTCTTTCCATCAAGTATTCTTGCTATCACACTATCTTCACCTTCATAAATTGGACTTGGTGCTCCTTCACCACGCATTACTCTATCAACAGCTTCTATAGCAAGCTTACCGGCATGTGCTGGAGCATAGGCTTTCCAGCTTGAAATTTCACCTTTTCTTGATTGTCTAGTTGAAATTGTAGTATGTAATGCTTGCTGAACAGCTTGGTAAATAGTTTCAGTGTTTAATCTTAACATTGAGCCAATCCCAGCAGCTACACTCGGACCGAGATGTGCTATATGATCTACTTTATGTTTATGTAAACATATTCCTTTAACTAAATTAACCTGGACTTCATAAGCCGTAATTATTCCTCTCAAAAGATCTAAACCACTTTTTTTATTCTGCTGAGCAACACTTATTAGTGGAGGAATATTGTCTCCAGGGTGACTATAGTCAGCAGCTAAAAAAGTATCATGGAAATCTAATTCTCTCACGGCAGTCCCATTAGACCATGCTGCCCATTCGCAATCAAATTTATATTTACTATCAACACCAAATAATGTTGCACCATTTTTTCTTGAATGCTTTAGAGCCATTTCTCTTGATGAAATAACTGGTCTTCTATTTAGGGATGCTATTGCAACAGATGCATTGTCGATTATTCTATTAATTGACATTTCAATAGCATCTTTATTTAATTTTACATTATCATTTGCAATTTCTGCAATTTTCCATGCAAGCTGATTTTTTTTTGGTAAGTGAATTTTAGATGGGTAAACTTTAACTTTATGAACTATCAAAATAACTCCTAATTAACGAAGTTGTTTTTAATAGTTAAAAAAAAATAATCAATATTAAAGATATTTTGATACTATCTTTTCGATACCAATAAAGTCTTTTACTAAGTGATTATGGTAAATTTCATTAGTTTTTTTTTCAGTATATCCATCTTCCATTAAGATTACTGGTATCCCAGCATTTTTTGCTGCATTTGCGTCAGTTTCACTATCTCCAATCATTAATGATTTTTTTATATCGCCTTGCAATATTTCAATTACAGAAGTTAGGTGTCTTGGATCAGGCTTACAATAATCAAATGTATTGTGTCCAGCAATGTATTCAAAAAAATCATAAATCCCAATTTTTTTTAAAAGGTCGACAGCTAGGTAATCCGTTTTGTTAGTACAAACAGCCATAGAAATACTATTTTTTTTTGACCATATTAGAAAATCTTTTACACCATTTATCAGGGTACTTTCGTTTACAATGTTTTTTCCATAAAAGTCAGTAAAATCTTTTATCATCTCTTTTTTAACCTTTTCGTCTTGCACTTTTCCAAATTCCTTTTTCGCTTGCCCCCAAATAGACCTACCAAGCATTGCACCTGCACCTTGACCAACAAGATTTCTTATTTCCTCAGTAGACTTAGTGGGATAACCAAATTTTTTCATTACATGATTATGTGCACGCATTAGATCTGGAGCTGTATCAACTAAAGTTCCATCTAAATCAAAAAGAATTGTAAATTTTTGCTTCATAACTAAAAGTTTTATTAAGAAATATTTTGTGAATTAAGAAACATATACACTTAATATAAAGAATTTAATAGATGAAACAATTAAATTTACAAAAGCTTCAAAGTAATCTTAGAAAAAAATTTTTAAAAGTAGGTGTTAAAATGATTGGTCCTGAAACAATATTTTTTTCAAAAGATACTAAGATAGGGAAGAATGTTACCATAGAGCCTTATGTTGTAATTGGTTCAAAAGTTAAGATTGGAAGCAATGTTACAATTAAATCTTTTTCACATTTAGAAAACTGTAAAATAGAAAATAAAGTTGAAATTGGACCATATGCCAGAATAAGACCAGGTGTAGTTTTAAAAAGTGGTTCAAAAATTGGAAATTTTGTTGAAATCAAAAAAAGTATTTTGGGTATAAATTCAAAAGTTAACCACTTAACATATATCGGTGATAGTCAGATTGGTAAATCGGTCAACATTGGTGCTGGAACAATTACTTGTAATTATGATGGTGTAAAAAAAAGTAAAACTAAAATAAAAGATAATGTATTTATTGGTTCAAATTCATCATTAGTAGCACCACTTACAATCGAAGAGAATAGTGTGGTTGGGGCTGGTTCAGTTATAACCAAAAATGTAAAGAAAAAATCATTAGCATTAACAAGAAGTTTACAGACTGAAATTAAAAACTATAAAAGAAAATCAAAATAATTATGTGTGGAATAATTGGAATTAACAGTAATAAACCCGTATCAGCAACCATAATTAATTCTTTAAAAAAATTAGAGTATAGAGGCTACGATTCGGCTGGTATGGCAACTCTATATAATGGATTGATAAATGAAGTAAAATCTGAGGGAAGAGTAGAAAATTTAGAAAAAAATTCTTTAGTTCAAAACATGGAGGGAACTATTGGTATTGGTCATGTTCGATGGGCAACACACGGGCTTCCTAATAGTATTAATGCTCATCCACATTCTTCCCAGAATGTTTCTGTTGTTCATAATGGAATTATTGAAAATTCAACAATTTTAAAAAAATTTTTAATTGGAAAAGGTCACAAATTTAAATCTCAAACTGACACAGAGGTAATCGTTCATTTAATTACTGAAAATCTTAAAACAGAAAACATTGTTAATTCAATTCAAAAAACATTGAAGTCGTTACATGGGAGCTTTGCACTTGGTATAATTTTTAAAGATCAACCAGATTTAATCGTTGGTGCAAGAAGAGGTTCACCATTAGCTGTGGGATATGGTCCTAATGAAAATTATCTAGGTTCAGACTCATATGCACTTAAATCGATGACAAATAAGATTACGTATTTAAATGATGGTGAATTCTGCATTATTAAAAAAGATCACGTTGAATTTTTTAGTGAGGAAGGAACTAAAATAAATAAAAAAGTTTTAGAATTGTCCTCTACAGAAGAAAAATATGATAAAGGTGATTATAAACATTTTATGGCTAAAGAAATTGAAGAGCAACCAACCACAATTAGAAATGGAATTAATGAGTATATAGATATGTCAAATAAAGATATTAATATTTATAACTTTCCTTGGAAAAGCAATGAGATTACATCAATTACATTGATTGGATGTGGAACAGCGTATCATTCATGTTTAATGGCAAAATATTGGTTCGAGGAAATAACATCATTAGATGTAAATATCGATATAGCATCGGAATTTAGATACAGAAAAAATAGATTTAAAAAAGACACACTTTATGTTTTTGTCTCACAATCTGGAGAAACAGCAGATACTTATGCTGCTTTGGATCTTTGTAAACAAAATGGTGTTAAAACTTGTGCAGTCGTAAATGTGGTAGAAAGTTCAATTGCAAGAGACTCTGAATTTGTATTACCAATTCATTGCGGAACTGAAATAGGTGTTGCTTCAACTAAAGCATTTCTTGGACAAATATTAATTTTATATATTCTAGCATTAAAGCTTGCTTTATTGAGAAAAGATATTGAAAAGAATCATTTTGACAAAAAAATTGATGACCTTAAAAATTTACCAAAACAAGTTGAGCAAACATTATTGATTGATAATAAGATACAAACAATTTCAAATACTTTTAATGATGTAAAGGGATCTATGTTTTTGGGACGTGGTTTTTCTTATCCAATTGCTCTTGAAGGTGCTTTAAAACTTAAAGAATTATCGTACATTCATGCAGAGGGTTATCCTGCAGGAGAGATGAAACATGGACCTCTTGCATTGATAGAGGAGGGTATGCCTGTTGTAGTTTTGGCTCCGAGAGACAATTATTATAAAAAAACAATTTCAAATATGCAGGAGGTAATTGCGAGGGGGGCTAAAGTTTTATTAATTACGAATAAAAGTAAAGATGAGGTAATTTCAGAAAATATTTGGGAGAAAATCGAAGTTGAGAGTACTAATGAGGATCTACTACCTTTTCTTTTAACTATTCCTTTACAAAAATTAGCTTATTATTCAGCGTTAAAAAAAGGTTATGACATTGATAAACCTAGAAATTTAGCAAAGTCAGTAACCGTTGAATAATAGAAAAATTCTGATACAACAATCTTGAGTTGAAAATGAAAAATTGGAAAGTAAATAGCTGGAGAAAATATCCCGTAAAACATATTCCGGAATATCCGGATAAAAAAGAATTGGACAAAGTTTTGAATAAAATCAAAACCTTTCCACCTTTGGTTTTTGCTGGAGAAACAAGACATTTGAAACAACAACTTGCTGAAGTTGTGGATGGAAAAGCCTTTTTATTACAAGGTGGAGATTGTGCAGAAAGTTTTGCAGAATTTCATCCAGATAACATTAGAGATACATTTAAAGTCATTCTTCAAATGTCATTAGTTTTAACTTATTCAGCATCTTTACCGGTTGTTAAACTTGGAAGGATAGCTGGTCAGTTTTCAAAACCAAGAAGTGCCCCCACTGAAATACAGGGCGGCAAAGAATTACCAAGTTATTTAGGTGACAATATAAATGCAATTGATTTTACAGAAAAAGCAAGAAGACCAGATCCAAAAAGGATGTTTAAAGCTTATTCACAATCTGCCTCAACCTTAAATATTTTACGAGCTTTTTCTAAAGGAGGTTTTGCGGATTTAAATAAAGTCCATTTATGGAATTTAGATTATATCAAGAAAAGCCCTCAAGCTAAAAAATTTAAAGAACTAGAGGATAAAATAGCTGATGCTTTAGCATTCATGGAAGCTTGTGGAATAACCTCAGATTTTAATAATAGACTATACACAGTTAATTTTTGGACTTCACATGAGGCTTTACATTTACCTTTTGAAGAAAGTATGACTAGAATTGATTCTACTACTGGAGAATATCATGATACCTCAGCTCACTTTGTTTGGATTGGAGACAGAACAAGACAGATTGATGGGGGTCATGTAGAATTTTGTAAAGGTATTGAAAACCCTATTGGAATAAAATGTGGGCCAACCTCAAAGCCAGATGAAATTGCAAAAATTTGTGAATTAATTAATCCTAATAACGAAAAAGGTAAAGTTACATTAATATCCAGATTTGGTCATAAAAATGTTGAGAAATTTTTACCAAAATTAATTAGAGGTATTAAAAAAGAGGGTTTAAATGTGGTTTGGTCATGTGATCCAATGCATGGTAATACGATTAAATCAACGACTGGTTTTAAAACAAGACCTTTTAACGACGTTGTTAGTGAAGTTAAAAATGTATTTGCTGTTCATCAGTCTGAAGGTTCTTACGCTGGTGGTTTACATGTTGAAATGACTGGACAAGATGTGACAGAGTGTACAGGGGGTGCAAGAAAAATATCTGATGCCGATTTATCAAGTAGATATCACACTCATTGTGATCCTCGTTTAAATTCAGATCAAGCAATTGAATTAGCATTTTTAATTTCTGATGAGATTAAAAAGAATAGCAGCTATTCAAAAAATGCTATTCAAGCGGCATCTTAGACTATTGTTTTTAAATCAATTTAAATTAAATAAATAACTATGAATTCTAGCGAAAAAGTAAAATTTATATCAAATTGGATTAAGAGTTACGTTGATCAAATGCCAAGTAAGGCTCAATCTTTAGTGATTGGCATCTCGGGAGGTATTGACTCCTCTGTATCAAGTACTTTGAGTGCGATGACAGGTTTAAAAACAATTGTTTTAACTATGCCGATAAAACAAAAGAAAAATCAGCATGATTTAAGTTTAAAACATCAGGAATGGCTAAAAAAAAAATTTAAAAATGTTGAAGCCCATACGATTAGTTTAGATAATTTATTTGAAACTTTTTCGTCTACGCTAAATAAATTTAACAATGAACATGGTTATGCTAATTCTAGGGCCAGATTAAGAATGACAACTCTTTATCAAGTAGCTGCAGCTAACAAAGGTATCGTTGTTGGCACTGGAAATAAAGTTGAAGATTTTGGTGTTGGTTTTTACACAAAATATGGTGATGGAGGCGTTGATATTTCTCCAATAGCAGATTGTAATAAAACGGAAGTATGGGAATTGGGCAAAGAGCTCGGGATATTAAAAGAGATAATTGATGCTCCCCCAACTGATGGCTTGTGGGATGATGGCAGAACAGATGAGGGCCAGTTAGGTTTTAATTATAGCGAATTAGAGGATGCAATGAGTAACCCAAGTTCTCCTCATAGAAGCCAATACGAAAAAATTAGAAATCAAAACTTGCATAAAATGGAGCCTATTCCAGTTTGCAAGATTCCTAGTTAATCAATTAGATTAACAAATCCTCAAATAAGGTATATTTCTTAATCATCAATGATGGATATTTTTTTTACAAATAATTTAACAAATAAAAAAGAGCAATTCATTCCAAAAAATAAAGAAAAAATAGGAATGTATGTATGCGGGCCTACAGTCTATGACGATCCACATATTGGTAATGCAAGACCTTTGGTTGTTTTTGACATTCTCTATAAGTTACTTAAAAATAATTTTTCAAATGTAACCTATGTTAGGAACATAACTGATATTGATGATAAAATTATCAAATCGTCTCAAGAACAAAAAATTTCCACAAAAGAACTTACAGAAAAAGTAACTTCAGGTTTTTTAAAAGATTGTGAATTTTTAAATTGTGAAAATCCAACCCATCAACCTAAAGCGACAGAACATATAGATCTAATGATAGAGATGATAACCGAACTAATTGAAAAGGGTTTTGCTTATGAAAATCAAAAACATGTATATTTTGAGGTAAAAAAATTTGCTGATTATGGAAAATTATCAAATAAAAATTTAGATGAATTGATTGCTGGATCAAGAATAGAAATTAGTGAAAATAAAAAAAATTCTGAGGATTTTGTTTTATGGAAACCCTCAACTGATGATGAACCTTTTTGGGACTCTCCTTGGGGAAAAGGTAGACCTGGCTGGCATTTGGAATGTTCTGCTATGTCCAAAAAATTTTTGGGAAATGAATTTGATATTCATGGTGGTGGTATAGATTTAATTTTTCCACACCACGAAAATGAAATAGCACAATCTAGATGTGCAAACGAAACTAAAGTTTTTGCAAAATATTGGATACATAATGCCTTTATCACAATGTCTAATGAGAAAATGGCTAAGTCCCAAGGTAATATCGTTAAGATAAAAGATTTTAGAAATAAGATTAGTGGTCAAATAATTAGATTAGCTCTAATGAGTACTCATTACAAACAACCACTTGATTGGAATGATAAGTTATTAAGTGATTGTGAAAATACTCTAGATAAATGGTACAGAGTGTATTCATCTAATTTGAAATCTATTAAAGTTCCAGATGAAATTTTAAAACCATTATATGAAGATTTGAACACCCCTGGTTATATTGCAAACCTTCACAATTTATTTGAAAAAGCCACTAAAGGTGAAGGTATAGACTTATTCATATCAGCATGCCAATTTATAGGTTTGATGAATGAAAGTTCTGAGCAATGGAATGACTTTAAAAAGAATAAAGCATCTATTAGTGAGTCTGAAATTAAAAATATGCTTAGTTTAAGAGATAAAGCTAGAGAAAATAAGAATTATAAAGAAGCAGATAGAATTAGAGATGAACTTTATGACAAAGGTGTTTTAATAGAAGACAAAGATGGTAAAACACTCTGGAAATTTAAATGAGCAAAGAAAGATTATACATATTTGATACAACTCTTAGAGATGGAGCTCAAACTCAGGGTGTTGACTTTTCTTTGGAGGATAAAGAAAAAATCGCCTCAGCTTTAGATAATTTAGGTGTTGATTATATTGAAGCAGGATGGCCTGGTGCTAATCCAACAGATACAGAATTTTTTCAAAAGAAACATAATTTTAAAAACTCAAAGCTAACATCTTTTGGGATGACTAAAAGATCTGGAAGAAGTGCAGAAAATGATACTGGTTTATCAGCACTCATGAATTCAAATACCTCTGCTGTTTGTTTGGTAGGAAAGTCCTGGGATTTTCATGTTGATGTAGCTTTAGGAATAACAAATGAGGAAAATTTAGAAAATATTTCTGAAAGTGCTAAACATTTTGTAAAAGCAAAAAAAGAGTTCATGTTTGATGCAGAGCATTTTTTTGATGGTTACAAAGCAAATCCAAAATATGCATTGTCTTGTATAAAGGCTGCATATGATCAAGGTGCAAGATGGATCGTTTTATGTGATACGAATGGAGGAACATTACCTCACGAAGTTACACAAATAATTACCGAAGTTTCTAAAGTTGTTCCAGGAAAGAACCTGGGAATCCATGCACATAACGATACTGGCAATGCAGTTGCAAATTCATTAGCTGCAGTATTATCTGGAGTGAGACAAATCCAAGGAACAATCAATGGTTTAGGTGAAAGATGTGGTAATGCAAATTTAATGTCATTAATTCCAACTTTTTTTTTGAAAAAAGATTTTTCATCGCAATTTGAAATTAGTATCAAATCAAAAAACATTAAAAATTTAACTGAATGTTCAAGATTATTAGATGAAATTTTAAATAGAAAACCTAATCAGCATTTACCTTATGTTGGTGCCGCAGCATTTTCACATAAAGGAGGATTGCATGTATCCGCTGTACAAAAAGATCCAAAAACTTATGAACATATCGATCCAGAAGAGGTTGGTAATACAAGAAATATTGTTGTTTCAGATCAATCTGGAAAATCAAATATTATATCTAGACTAAAAAGTATCAAAATTAATATTGAGGAAAGTGATCCAAAAATCAAAAAACTACTAGACGAAGTCAAGGATCGAGAATTTATTGGGTATAGTTATGATGGGGCTGACGCCTCTTTTGAATTACTAGCTAGAAGAATTATTGGAGAAATACCAAGATATATTTCAATTAATGAATATGACGTGTCTGTTAAAAAAAATAAGTCTGGAGAAATAGTTTCCTCTGCAAAAGCTCAATTAGAAGTTGATGGAGAAAAAATTATGTGTGAGGGAGAGGGGAATGGACCAGTAAATGCATTAGATAATGCTATTAGACAAAACGTTGATAGACTTGCAAAATATTCAAAATATCTAAAAGATTTAAAACTTGTTGATTACAAAGTAAGAATTTTAAATACAGGAACAGAGGCAGTTACTAGAGTGTCTATTGAAAGCACAGATTCAAAAGGAAAGAATTGGTTTACTATTGGTGTATCTACCAACATTATCGATGCTTCGTTCAAAGCATTAATTGATAGCTTAGATTATAAATTATTTAAGGATAATGCTCCTGCTAGTAAATAATGAGTGAAAAAAACATCACTTTTATTTTACATAAACCTCAATTATCAGAAAACATTGGTGCATGTGCTAGGGCTATAAAAAATTTTAATTTTAAAAAATTAGTTTTAATTAATCCAAAACCCATCTTCCCTAATGATAAAATCTTAGCAACATCTGTCGGAGCAAAAGACATCATTAATCAAAGTAAAAAACATGATAATTTAGAAAAAGCTCTAGGAAAGATTGATATTTTAATTGCCACTTCGGCAAGATTTAGAAATAAGAATATTAAACATATTAATTTAGAAGATTTAAAAAAGATTAATTTTAAGAAGAGAGTTGGGTTTTTATTTGGGTCAGAAGCATCAGGCTTATCAAATGAGGAGGTGAGTTATGCAAATTACACTCTGCAAATACCTACTAATCCCGATTTCAAATCTTTAAATTTATCTCATAGCTTGATCATAATTGCTCAATATGTAGCCAGTCTTATCAAATTAAAAAATATTCCGTTTAAAAAATCAAAAAAGGTTAAATCTGCGAGCAAAAAAGAAATTCAATCAATGTTAGGCCTTTGCATTAAAAATTTAGATGAAATAAATTTCTTTAGACCTAAAGAGAAGAGGCCAAAAATGTTAGAAAACCTAAGAAACATTTTTTATAAAATGGACTTATCTGATAAAGAAACACGTATATTATCTGGTGTATTTGCAAGTTTGGGTAAAAAACGTTGATTGACAAAATAATGAGTAAGTTTATAAAGCCCTCTATTAAATGACAAAAAGACTAAACTCTAAACATAAAGTTGACAGAAGATTAAAAGTAAATCTTTGGGGAAGACCCAAAAGTCCATTTAATACAAGAGCATATGGACCTGGCCAACATGGTCAGACCAAAACCTCAAAACCATCAGATTATGGAATTCAGTTACAAGCAAAACAAAAATTAAAAGCTTATTACGGAAATATTAATGAACGACAATTTAGAAATATTTATAAAAAAGCTAGCATGCTCAAAGGTGATACAAGTGAAAACTTAATTGGTTTATTGGAAAGAAGATTAGATGCAGTGATATATAGAGCAAAGTTTGCTACTACAATTTTTTCTGCAAGGCAATTAATCAACCATGGACATGTGAAAGTTAATGGAAAAAAAGTAAACATATCAAGTTATTCTGTTAGAGAAGAGGACACTATAGAAATTAGAGATAAATCTAAACAGCTTGCAATAATCGACATTGCTCTAGCAAGCAAAGAAAGAGAAGCTCCAGAATATATTCAGATGGATGAAAAAAATAAAAAATTTAAGTTTGTTAGAATACCTAAATTTGAGGAAGTGCCATATCCAGTTGTTATGGAGCCAAATTTAGTAATTGAATATTACTCTAGATAATAATTATTTTTTATAATTAATACCTTTATCATCACATACTTTCTTTAATTCTCCGCTCTCATACATTTCTTTGATGATATCACACCCACCTATAAACTCTTTTTTAATATAAAGTTGAGGGATTGTTGGCCAATCACTAAAGACTTTGATTCCATCTCTCAAAGATTGATCTTCTAATACATTTACACCCTTAAAATTTATTTCTAACATTTTAAGTATATTTGAGACAGTCATTGAAAAACCACATTGTGGTTGATCTGGAGTACCTTTCATAAAAAGGCACACATCATTAGTATCAATATGATTTTGAATTAAACTTTTTGTTTGATCATCCATTATTGTTCCTTTGTTTTAATTGCTAAAGCGTGTAGTTCATTTCCCATCTTACCTTTTAATGAATTGTAAACCATTTTATGTTGTTCAATTTTACTTTTACCTGCAAATTGAGAAGAGGTTATAGTTGCTGAATAATGATTGCCATCTCCAGCCAGATCTTGAATATCTATTACAGCATCTGGCATTGCTTCTTTGATATATTTTTCGATTTCTTTTAAATCCATTGCCATTTTTAACTCATATACTTTGTTAACCAATTTGTATAATAAGACTTTAATTCGTCAATTGTAAGTTTTGTCTTTTCATTAATAATCATATCGTTTTTTGAGATAATACCAAATTCTTCATGATGCACAGAGTTTTTGTCTAAAATTTTTGTTACCTCTTTTAAATCTTCTTTATTTATTTCTATTAAATACCTGCCTTGATCTTCTGCAAAAAAATATTCAATTTCGTTAATTAAACTTTTTGGCTTGCTAATCTTAATTCCCTTATCACCTTTAATGCACATTTTACTTATAGCAACTAATAGACCTCCTAAAGATATGTCGTGAGCACTTTTGACATACCCTTTATCAATTAAATTTAATATTGACTCTCCATTATTTTTTTCGTTGAAAAGATTTACCTCTGGTGGAGGTCCATTTTTTCATCTAAAATTGTTCTGGCAAACAAACTTTGGTCAATATGCCCTTCAGTTTTACCAATGATTAAAACTAAATTATCAACTTCTTTTAAATCCATTGAAATCATTTTTTTATAATCCTTTATGAGACCCACACCACCAATTGATGGTGTTGGTTTGATTCCAACTTCTTTGGTTTGATTGTAAAAAGATACATTACCAGATACCACTGGGAAATTTAAATATTTACTAGCTTCACCAATACCTTGAACGCATTCAACAAACTCACCCATGTTGTCCTCTTTTTCAGGACTTCCAAAATTTAAACAATTTGTGATAGCGATCGGTTTTGCTCCAACTGAAATTAAATTTCTCCAACTCTCCGCTACGACTTGTTTACCACCTGTTAATGGGTGAGCCCAACAATATACTGCTGAGGAGTCCACTGATGCTGCCACAGCTTTGTTTGTTCCATGTACTCTTACAACACCAGAGTCTCCACCTGGTTTTTGAATAGTATCACCCATAACTGTATGATCATATTGTTGCCAGATCCATTCCTTGCTACAGATATTTTGATTAGATAAAATCTTCTTTAGTACATCCTTGATCTTAAATTTATTTAAAACCTCATTTTTAATTTTATTTTTTTTTGGCAACTTTGATTTTTTCCACTTACGATCGTACATTGGAGAATTTTCAACAAGAATATTAACAGGTATTTTTGCCACTTGCTCTTGATTAAAAAATAATTCGATATTTTTTGAGTTTGTTGTTTTTCCAATTACTGCAAAATCTAAATTCCATTTATCAAATATTTTTTTTGCAATTTCCTCTTTGCCATTTTCTAAAACTATCAACATTCGTTCTTGGCTTTCAGATAACATAATTTCGTATGGAGTCATTTTAGTCTCTCTGCATGGGACTTTATTTAAATCAATCTCAATGCCTAAATTTCCTTTTGATGCCATTTCAATACTCGACGAAGTAAGACCAGCAGCCCCCATGTCTTGAATGGCAATAATTGAATCGCCAGCCATCAATTCTAAACATGCCTCTAACAAAAGCTTTTCAGTAAAAGGGTCACCAACTTGCACAGTTGGTTTTTTTTCCTCAATCTTTTCATCAAAACTAGCTGAAGCCATACTTGCTCCATGAATTCCATCTCTACCAGTTTTTGAACCCACATAAATCACAGGTTTATTTAAACCTGCAGCCTTTGAGTAAAAAATCTTATTTTTTTTTACTAAACCAAGTGTCATTGCATTTACCAGAATATTTCCGTTGTAAGAACTATCAAATGAGGTCTGTCCAGCTATGGTTGGCACACCCATACAATTTCCGTAGCCACCAATACCATGTACAACTCCTCGTAAGAGATTTTTTGTTTTTTTATGTTGTGGAGATCCAAAATGTATCGAATTCAAATTAGCTATCGGTCTTGCTCCCATGGTAAATACATCTCTCATAATTCCACCAACACCAGTTGCAGCCCCTTGATATGGTTCAATAAATGAGGGATGGTTATGGCTTTCAATTTTAAAAACAATTGCATCTCCATCTTCAATATCGATAACACCTGCATTTTCTCCTGGACCTTGAATTACTTTTTTTCCTTTGGTTGGTAGTTTTTTAAGGTGAAGTCGTGATGACTTATATGAACAGTGTTCATTCCACATTGCAGAAAAAATTCCAAGTTCAGTAATATTTGGAGTTCTCTTAAGTAATTGACAAATTTTTTTATATTCGTCAGACTTAAGACCATGATCTATAGCAATTTGTTCATTAACTTCCATTATTTGATATTATTAATAAGGTTATTGAAAAAAATTGAGCCATCTTCCCCAGATAAACTTTGGTCTATCATTCTTTCAGGATGGGGCATCATTCCTAATACATTTTTTTCTTTATTAAAAATGCCTGCAATATTTTTAATTGAACCATTTGGATTATATTGGTCTTCTATCTTGCCTTCTTTATTACAATAATAAATTGCTATTTGATTATTATCCTCAATTTCTTTCAATTGATCTTTAGTACAAAAATAATTTCCTTCATTATGAGCAATATGAAATTCTAAAATATCTTTATTAAGATTTTTAAAATATGCATTTTCTTTGTTGTCCAATTTCACGAAGACATTTTTACATATAAACTCCAAATATTTATTTCTTAACAAAACTCCTGGCACTAAACCTGTTTCAACCAGTATTTGAAATCCATTACAAATTCCCATGACCAATCCCCCAGATTTTGCGAAATTTATAACTGATTGCATTATCCTAGATTTTGAAGCCATACTTCCACATCGTAAGTAATCTCCATAAGAAAAACCACCTGGAAGTACAACTAAATCGCTTTTAGGGAGTTCATTATCATCATGCCAAACCATCTTGTTGTTAAACCCAAATTTCTTGAGCGCAACATCCATATCTCTATCACAATTTGAACCAGGAAAAGTTATTACAGATGACTTCATTAATTATTGTGTTTCAATAATTTTAAAGTTTTCGATTACAAGATTAGCTAAAAGTTTTTTACACATGTCCTCTACAACAGCTTTTGCTTTGCTTGGATCATTTACATTAACATCTATTTCAAAATATTTACCTTGTCTTACTTCACTGATATTTTCAAAACCCATTCCATCCAATGCTTGATGGATGACTTTACCCTGTGGATCTAAGACATCTTTTTTTAATGTTATTATTGCGGAAACTTTCATTTACTCTTTTTTTTTATAGACGAGAGTTTTGTGACATTTACAGCGGATACATTTGATTGTTCATGAAGAATCCCAAGTCGTTTTGCAACCTCTGTATAAGCTGGTATCAAATCTCCCAAATCTTTTCTGAATCTATCTTTATCAAGTTTTTTGTCAGTAATTGAATCCCACAATCTACAAGTATCAGGGCTGATTTCATCCGCTAAAATAATATGATTTTTTCCACTTTCATGAGTGAAGCCAAACTCTACTTTGAAATCGACTAATTTAATTCCAACTCCTCGAAATAAACCAAGTAAAAAATCATTCAATCGTTTTAAATTTTCATCAATTAAATCAAGCTGAATAGCGTTAAGCCAATTAAATGCCAGAATGTGTTCTCTACTTATGTTTGGATCACCTAATTTATCATCTTTGAGACAATACTCTATTAATGGATATTCAAGTACAGTTCCATCTTCAATACCTAATCTTTTTGTTAAAGATCCAGTTGCAATATTTCTCACAATGAACTCAATAGGAATAATATCCACAAGTTTCACAAGTTGTTCTCTCATATTTAGTCTTTTTACTAAATGATTTTTAATTCCAATTTGATTTAAGTTTGAGAGTATATGTTCTGAGATTCTATTATTAAGAACACCTTTTCCCTCAATAGTACTTTTTTTTTGATTATTAAATGCC
>CACHMD010000012.1:0-27109 GCA_902580835.1 uncultured Pelagibacteraceae bacterium
ATTTCGATCATAAATTATGTGATTAATTGATAAATTGTCGCGAAAACTAAAGTGTAATTTTTACAAAAGGGCTTTATATAGCTAATAAAAATGAAAAAAATTTTATTTATATTTTCTAGTATTTTTATCTCTCAAAATGCTTTTGCAAACCAACCTGTTGATTGGCAATTAGGTTTTCAAAAAGCAGCATCAGAATCGATGAGAGATATTGTAGCCTTTCACGATAACTTGTTATTACCGATAATAATAGCAATAAGTGTATTTGTTTTATTTTTAATGCTTTATGCGTGTGTAAGATTTAGAGCCTCAGCAAACCCTAATCCCTCAAAGAGAACACACAATGTAACTGTTGAAGTTTTATGGACTTTAGTTCCTTGCTTAATTTTAATTGTTATGGCGGTTCCATCATTTAAAATTTTATATAAGCAAGATACAATTCCAAAAGCAGATTTAACAATCAAAGCAATAGGCTATCAATGGTATTGGGGTTATGAGTATCCAGACGAAAATTTGGAATTTGACTCATACATGATTGAGGAAAAAGATTTAAAAGCAAATCAACCAAGATTGTTAGCTGTTGATAATGAAGTTGTAGTTCCAGTTGGCAAAGTAGTAAAAGTTTTAATCACAGCAAATGATGTTTTACATGCTTGGGCCTTACCTTCATTTGGAGTAAAAAGGGATGCGGTGCCTGGAAGAATTAATGAAACGTGGTTTAAGGCTGAAAAAGTTGGTACTTATTATGGTCAATGTTCAGAACTTTGTGGTATAAAACATGCGTTTATGCCTATTGCAGTAAAAGTAGTTAGTGAAGATGAATATCAAGAATGGTTATCTGAGGCGCGTGTGAAATTTGCAAAAGAAGAAATTGAAAATGATAAACTTAAATTAGCGAGTAAATAAATTATGTATACACAAACAGCATCACACGATCATCATACTCCAACTGGTTGGAAACGTTGGGCGTATTCTACTAACCATAAAGATATTGGGACAATGTATTTAATTTTTGCAATTGTTGCAGGAGTAATAGGTACTGCTTTTTCAGTTTTAATGAGAATGGAACTAATGCACCCTGGGGATGGCATTTTAGGTGGTAACTATCACTTATATAATGTGTTGGTCACTGGACATGGTTTAATAATGATTTTTTTCATGGTAATGCCAGCGATGATTGGTGGCTTTGGTAATTGGTTTGTGCCAATTATGATTGGAGCTCCTGACATGGCATTTCCAAGAATGAATAATATTTCTTTTTGGCTATTACCTGTTTCTTTAACTTTATTAATTTTATCAATTTTTGCAGACGGACCTCCAGGACAAACTGGTGTAGGGGGTGGATGGACTATTTATCCTCCGTTGTCATCAAAAGCTGGACAACCTGGACCAGCGATGGATTTAGCTATTTTAAGTTTGCACCTAGCAGGTGCCTCATCAATTTTAGGAGCAGTTAATTTTATCACTACTATTTTAAATATGAGAACACCAGGTATGACATTGCATAAAATGCCTTTGTTTGCGTGGTCTATATTAGTGACTGCATTTTTATTATTGTTATCTTTACCAGTATTAGCTGGAGCAATAACAATGTTATTAACAGATAGAAATTTCGGTACCGCCTTCTTTGAAGCCCAAACAGGAGGTGATCCAGTCTTGTTCCAACATTTATTTTGGTTTTTTGGTCATCCAGAAGTATACATTTTAATCCTTCCAGGATTTGGAATGATTAGTCATATTGTTTCTACATTTTCTAGAAAACCTGTTTTTGGATATCTTGGAATGGCTTATGCAATGGTAGCTATTGGAATTGTCGGATTTGTTGTATGGGCGCATCATATGTACACAGTTGGATTAAGCACAGATACAAAAGCATATTTTTTAGCTGCAACAATGATTATTGCTGTTCCAACAGGAATAAAAATTTTCTCATGGATCGCAACAATGTGGGGTGGTTCAATATCTTTTAAAACACCAATGGTATGGGCATTAGGATTTATTTTTATGTTCACAGTCGGTGGAGTAACTGGAGTTGTTTTAGCTAATGCAGGTGTTGATACTGCAATGCATGACACTTATTACGTAGTTGCTCATTTTCACTATGTACTTTCTCTAGGAGCTGTTTTTGCAATCTTTGCAGGCTTTTATTATTGGTTCTCAAAAATGAGTGGTTATGAATATTCTGAGTGGATGGGTCAATTACATTTCTGGTTAACATTTATTGGAGTTAACTTGATTTTCTTCCCTCAACACTTTTTAGGATTAGCAGGGATGCCGAGAAGATATGCTGATTATCCCGACGCATTTGCCGGATGGAATTATATATCTTCAATAGGGTCTTACGTGGCGGTAGCTGGTCTTGCTGTATTTTTTATGAATTTAATTTATGCATTTGCAAAAAAGAAAGCAGCAGCACAAAATCCATGGGGTGAGGGAGCAACAACGTTAGAGTGGACTGTGCCATCTCCACCAAATTTCCATACTTTTGAGGAATTGCCAAAATTTGAAGATGGTCAGGGTACACAAAAATCGCACGGCTAATAAGATTAAGAGCATTAAGAACTGATGGACAATTCAAGGCTAAAAAAAAGAAGCTTAAGCCAAGAGGATTTATTTAATCTTTCAGAATTATTTAAATTGATGAAGCCAAGAGTTATGTCATTGGTAATTTTTACCTGTGCCGTAGGTTTATTAACAGCACCTACTATTGTTTCAACTAAAGATGCAATTATTGGAATTCTTCTCGTTTCATTAGGTGCTGGTGCAGCTGGTGCTTTAAATATGTGGTATGAGGCCGATCTCGATGCTTTAATGACTAGAACTTGTTTAAGACCAATCCCAACAGGCAAAGTCAATAGAAATCAAGCTTTGATATTTGGTGTTACATTATCAATAGTTTCGGTTGTAGCTTTAGATTATTTTACCAACAGAGTTTCTGCTGCAATATTATTACTAACAATATTGTTTTACGTATTTGTCTATACAATCTGGTTAAAAAGAAGAACTCCACAAAATATAGTTATTGGTGGAGCAGCTGGTGCTTTTCCTCCAGTTATAGGATGGACTATTGCTACAGGTTCTATATCGCTTGAACCATTAACATTTTTCTTAATAATATTTTTTTGGACGCCCTCTCATTTTTGGGCACTCAGTTTATATAAGTCTGATGATTACAAAAAAGCAAAAATACCGATGCTGCCACTGACCAATGGAATAGAAAGTACCAAAATAAATATATTCATTTATTCTTTATTGATGATACCAGTAGTTATTTTTCCATATTTAATTAACTTTGTTGGCTTAACATTTTTGATTTCATCATTGCTATTAACTTTTTATTACAATTTTTTATGTTATGAATTGTTGAATTATAAAAAAAATAGATTTAACTCCAAGAAAGCAAAAGCTATCTTTGGATATTCAATATTGTATTTATTCTTAGTTTTTGTTCTCTTTTTAATTGATAAAATAATATGATTACACCAGATAAAAAAACAAAAAGAAAAAATATTATTACAGCTTTAGCTATTATTGCGTTTATGATTTTTCTTTTCTTTTTTACTTTATATAATACAGGGGTATTTGATAGGTCGATATGATAGAAAAAAAGAAATTAACACCATTAGTTCTAGCTGGGATTTTTGTTTTGATGTTAGGTTTGTCATATGCATCAGTCCCTCTTTATGAAATTTTTTGTAGAGTTACTGGTTTTGGAGGAACTACTCAAGTAGCAGACAAAGCTCCGAAAATTGTTTTAGATAAAGTAGTTAGTGTAAGATTTGATACCAATGTTAATAATTTACCATGGGATTTTAAAGCAAAATCGAATGTGATGGATGTTAAAGTGGGTCAAGTAAACAAAATTGAGTTTGAGGTAACCAATAATAGTAATGAACCAACTGCAGGTGTAGCAAGTTTTAATGTTTCACCCTCAAGCTTTGGAAAATATTATAGTAAACTTGGTTGTTTTTGCTTTGAAAAACAGGAATTAAAAGCTGGTGAAACTGCAACCTATGTGATGACTTTTTATTTAGACCCAGAAATGGTCAACGATGCAACAGTAAAAAATTTACAGGATGTAACTATGTCGTATACTTTTTTCTCGACAGATTACTATAAACAATCATAATCCAAAAAAATGTCAGCTGAAAAAAAACACGATTACCATTTAGTAGATCCAAGTCCTTGGCCTATCTATGTTTCATTCTCATGTTTAATTTTAGCTGTTGGCGCTGTTTACTACATGCATTATGAGGTTTCATGGGGAATGTACCTTGGATTTGCTTTATTAATTTATGGAGCATACATGTGGTTTAGAGATGTAGTTATTGAAGCTGAGCATCAAGGACATCATACACCTGTGGTTCAAATACATCATCGTTACGGAATGACTTTATTCATTGCCTCTGAGGTAATGTTTTTTGTTGCTTGGTTTTGGGCATACTTTGATGTGAGTCTTTTCCCAAATGACTTTGTTGGAAATGTATGGCCACCAAAAGATATAGAAACTTTTGATCCTTGGGATATACCATTAATAAACACACTGGTTCTTTTGTTGTCTGGAACTACTGTGACTTGGTCTCATCATGCTCTTTTAGAGGATGATAGAAAAGGATTTATTCAAGGATTAGTTTTAACAGTTATATTAGGAGTTTGTTTTACTGCTTTACAAGCTTACGAATATCATCATGCAACATTTGCATTTTCAGATCACATATATGGTTCAGTATTTTACATGGCAACAGGATTTCATGGTTTTCATGTGATCGTAGGTACAATTTTCTTAGCTGTATGTTTGTGGAGAGGAAAGTTAGGTCATTTCAACAAAGATCATCACTTTGGTTTTGAGGCAGCAGCCTGGTACTGGCACTTTGTTGACGTAGTTTGGCTATTCTTATTTGCTGCGATCTATATTTGGGGAAGCTAATTTGAACCTTGAGACATAAGTTTTTATTTTCAGTTTTTATCATATTTTTTATCTTTGTTTTTATTGCTTTAGGTACTTGGCAAGTAATTCGTTTAAATTGGAAGAATAATCTTATCCTAGAAATTGAAAATTCATTGAAAAATCCTCCAGTTCAACTTTCACAATCTAATCAACAAAATTATCTTAAAATCAAAACATCAGGTCGCGTTGATTTTGAGAAACAGATTTATTTATATAATTTAAATGACTCTGGAACACCTGGGTTTGAAGTTTTAAATCCAATTCTAATAGATGGTGAAAACTATTTACTCAATAGAGGATGGATACCATTTGAAAAAAAAGATACACCAGAGATAAATATATTGGATCAAAACAATATAGAAGGAACTCTTAAAACACAGGGAAGAAAAAATATATTTAAACCAGATAATGATATAAAAGAAAATTACTGGTTTAGTTTGAATAGAGAAGATATCTCAAAATTTACTGGTAAAGAATTTTCTAAGTACATAATATATTTAGATGGAAATTATCAGTTTCCTAGACCAAAAAAAATTACTGCTAATATTTCCAACAATCATAAAAAATATGCAATGACATGGTTTTCATTAGCGATTTCAATTCTTTTGCTATATCTATATTTTAGAAAAAAGAATTATTAAATGAATTATATAAGTACAAGAAATAACCAGAAAAACTTTACTTTTAAAGATGTTTTCCTCAAAGGTTTGGCAGATGATGGGGGACTATTTGTTCCAAAATCAATTAAACCCTTTAAAAAGGAAGAATTAGATAATCTAAAAAACCTTAGTTACAATGATTTAGCGGCTGAAATAATTTATCCATTCATAGGAGATTTCATGTCTAAAGATGATCTAATCTCTTTGATTTCAAAATCATATTCAAATTTCAGATCCGACGATGTTGTAAAAATATCAGATCTAGGAGATTTAAAAGTATTAGAATTATTTCATGGACCTACACTTGCATTTAAAGATATCGCAATGCAATTAATAGGTAATTTTTATCAATATCATTTAGGCCGCGATCAAAAAAAAATTAATATAATTGTTGCAACTTCAGGTGATACGGGTGCTGCTGCAATAGACGCTTTAAAGGGAAAAAACAATTTAAATGTTTTTGTATTGCACCCTAATAATAAGATTTCACCAGTACAAAGAAGACTAATGACAATACATGAAGAGAATAATGTATTTAACATTGCGGTAGAGGGTAATTTTGACGATTGCCAAAATTTAGTAAAAGCAATGTTTAATGACGAAAAATTTTCTAAAGCAATTAATATGTCAGGTGTAAATTCAATTAATTGGGCAAGAATTATTGCTCAATCGGTGTATTATTTTTACGCTTACTTTAAGGTTGGAAATGGTCAACCTTTGTCCTTTTCTGTTCCAACAGGAAACTTTGGTGATATTTACGCTGGTTATTTAGCGAAAAAACTAGGTCTTCCAATTGATAAACTAATCGTAGCTACACATAAAAATGACATTCTGCACAGAGCTATATCCGGTGGTGATTATAGTCAAAAGAAAGTTGAGGAAACAAATACTCCAAGTATGGATATACAAATAGCAAGTAATTTCGAAAGGCTTTTGTACGACGTAAAAGATTGTAACTCAGAAGTTACAAAAGATGTTATGGCTGAAATTAAAAATAACACTTATAAAATTGATAAAAATGACTTAGATAAAATTAAAAAGAATTTCATATCTGAAATGCTCGATGAAAACGAAACTATTGCAATGATAAAAACTATCAATGATGAGCATCAGATGGTAGTGGATCCGCATACAGCAGTAGGCATTGGTGCTGTGAGAAAACTAGGATTGGAAAAAAATTGTGTTGTATTATCAACTGCACACCCATGTAAATTTCCAAAGGCAATAGAAGATGCAATATCAAAAACTGAAAATTTACCAGATAGTCTTAAATATGTTAATGACAGAAAAGAAAAATTTGAACTTCTTTCAAATGATATTGAAAAAGTTAAAAAATATGTAATGAATTCAATATGAAGCTTAAAATAAAAGATCAACTACCAGATACAGAGATTTTTCAACTTGTTGATGGAGAGCCTCAAAAAAGTAAATTAAGGGAAACTATTGGTGATGGTAAAGTAGTTTTGTTTGGTTTACCTGGGGCATTTACATCAACTTGCTCCAAACTTCACTTACCAGGCTTTGTAGCAAATGCAGATAAAATCAAAGCAAAAGGAATAGAAAATATATTTTGTTTATCAGTAAATGATCCTTATGTGATGAATGGTTGGGGGGAGGTTAACAATACTGGAGATAAAATTAAGATGTTATCTGATCCATATTTACTATTTACGAAAGCAATTGGTGCAGAAGTTGATCGAAATGCAAAAGGAATGGGAATTAGATCTAATCGTTATTTAATGGTGATTGAAAATTTCACAATTCTTAATATTCATGTTGAAAAAGAAACTAAAGAATGTGGTTTAACTTCAGCAGAGAACTTATTAAATAATTTAATCTAGGTAGAGTAGTTCTGTTGCCTGACCCAATTCAACTTATAGCAGAATATAACACTTTTTGAATAGGTACATAGTAAGGCACATAGTCTTTTCGTCATTTCTTTGTAATGACTTGAAAATTGATGTAAATAATTATTAATATAAATTTAAAGATTAATACTTAAGGATATTGTGATTAATAATAATTGCTTTTTTATTGAAAACCTAAATTCTGTAGTATTTCTGGGTCAAAGTGATGTTTTTTTTGAGTTAATTAAAGTAAACAATTCACTTAATTTAGATACTTTAATAGTTACGAGTTCTCACCAATCAAAACTAATAGATAAAAAAATTGATTACAAAATATTTGATACTTTAGACGACAAATTTAAAAAATTTATTAATAAAAGTATTAAGGTTAAAAGTACAATTTTTGTTAGTCTTGGCGCTAGATATATTTTTAAAAAAAATACAATTCAAAAATTTTTTTTAAATAATCTAGTAAACTTTCATGGAACAAGACTACCTTTAGACTCAGGGGGTGGAGGTTATTCATGGAAAATTATGAGAGAAGATAGAATAGATAATCAACTTGTACATTTTGTAAATGAAGGAATAGATACAGGTCCGATTATTGATAATAGTTTGTCTTTATTTCCAAAACACTGTCAAATTCCAGTTGATTTTGAAAAATACAGCCAAGAAAAATTTTTAGATTTTTATACAAAATTTTTAACAAGAATTAAAAATGGAAAAAAATTTATTTTAAAACCTCAAATCAATTATTTAGGTAGGTATAATCCGAGATTAAATACTGAGACTGATGGTTTAATAAATTGGGATATGGACTCTCATGATCTGTATAATTTTATTAATGCATTTGATGAACCATATAAGGGTGCTTCTACCTACTTAAATAATGGAAATTTTGGAAAATTGTTCTTAAAAAAAGTTCATCTTCATGGAGGAGATAGTTCAAATCACCCATATATGTCAGGACTAGTTTCCAGACACGATAAAAATTGGATAGTAGTATCTACGAAATCTAAGCACATGATTTTAATTGAGGAAGTATTAGATAAAAAAGGTAATAATATAATTTCAAAAATAAATGCTGGTGATAGATTTTACACACCACATGAAGAACTCGAAAAATCAAAAAAGATTAAAACAACATTTAATTCAAAAGGATTAAAAAAAAAATATTAAAGTGAATATTTTAAAAATATTGATTACATAATTAAAAATTTTACATCTCCATTGTGAATAAAAAATTATTCAATTTTTAATTGCGTTTTTGTTGCTAGATACATTAGCTATATGTTGGCGGCATCTTTGGCAAGTAAATCTACCTCATTATTTAATTCATCAGTTGAATGGGCTTTTACCCAATTCCAACTTATTTCAAACTCGTTATTTAGTAGATCTAATTCTGTCCAAAGCGCTTTATTGCTTACTTCTTTTTTGTTTGCAGTTTTCCATCCATTTTTTTTCCAATTGTGTATCCATTCTGTTATTCCAGATTTAACATATTTAGAGTCAGTAAAAATTTGAACCTTGCTTCCTTTTGGAATTTTTTTAAGCGCCTCTATAGGTGCTAATAATTCCATCTGATTATTTGTCGTATCTTTTTTACTACCTTTGAGTTCAGTTTTTTCCCCATCATTTAATATTATTGCTGCCCAACCACCATTACCTGGATTACCAAGACATGAACCATCGGTATAAATTTTAATCATTAAATTAAATAATCCTTGTAGTTTTTTAAATCATTATGAATTATCAGTTTTTGATAATATTCTCTTGGATCCTTAATTTTTATCAAAGCAGTTTTTGGAGTATTTGTATAGTCATAAAGTCTTGTCAGAAAATATCTCATCGCAGCAGCACGGCATAAAATATTCAATGATTTTTTCTCAATTCCAGAGATCTTTTTAATACCCTCATATCCTTTAATTAAATTTTTAACCTTTTTTTTATTTAATTTAAATTGTGATTTTTTTTTATCAAAACAAAGAGCGTTAATACATATTGCTATTTCATACATAAAATAATCATTTGCGGCAAAATAAAAATCAATAATTCCAGAGATCTTATTTTTTTTAAAAAATATATTATCTATAAAAAGATCACCATGTATTATTCCATTCGGCAATTTTTTTGGCCATTTATTTTTAATTTCTCTAAAATTACTTTTGAGAAATTTTTCTAAATTAACGAATTTTTTTGATTTAAATTTTATACTTTTTAATAATGGATTTAAATTCTTGATATTCATTGAGTTTTTTCTAGACAATTTAATTTTTTTTGAGGAGAAGTGCATTTGAGCTACGGTCTTTCCAATGTCATAACAATTCTTCAAACTAAGATTTTTTTTATCTTTTCCATCAAGAAATGAAACAACACAAGCAACCTTATTCTTTATTTTAAATAGATATTTTCCATCACAGTTTTTTAGTGGTTTTGGACATCTTATCTTTAGATCATTTAGTTGATCCATCAATTTCATAAAAAAAGGTATTTCTTTTTTTTGAACTCTTTTTTCGAATATAGTTAAGATAAATTTATTTTTTTTTGATTTTAAAAGATAATTAGTATTTTCAATTCCTTGCTTTATACCTTTAAAACTTAAAAATTTTTGGTTTTCAAATTTTTTATTTATATACGAAATGTCTTTCTTATTTATCTTTGTGTAAACAGCCATTTAATTTAATTTTTTTGGAACACGGAAAACAACGTTTTCTTTTATAATTTCCACTTCTTCTATAGTGACTGTAAATTTATTTTTCAATTCTTTAATGAAATTTTCGACAAGTGTTTCAGGGGCAGACGCACCAGATGAAATTCCGATTATATCTGAATTTTCAATTAAGTTGAATGGAATTTCACTTTGCGAGTGGATCAGTATTGAGTTTTCACACCCTGATTTTTTAGCAACTTCAACAAGTCTTACTGAGTTAGATGAATTTCGACTACCAATAACGAAAAATAGATCACACTTTTTTGCAATGTTTTTAACAGCCATTTGTCTATTAGTTGTTGCATAACAAATATCTTCTTTTGCAGGCTCTTTAATATTTGAAAATTTTTCCTTAAGTATTGATATTATTTCTTTTGTATCATCTACTGATAGAGTTGTTTGGGTAACATAGGCAATTTTTTCAAAATTTTTTGGATCATAATTATTTGCTTCGTCCTCATTCTGGATAAGGTCGATTGATCCTTTTGGCAGTTGCCCCATTGTTCCAATTACTTCAGGATGATTTTCATGCCCTATTAAGATTAAATGGTATCCAGCCTTATGAAGATTTTCAGCCTCTCTATGAACTTTAGAAACCAACGGACATGTTGCATCAACATAAGTCATATTATAGTTTTTTGCATCTTGTGGAATTTTTTTTGGAACACCATGTGCAGAAAAAATAACTGGTCTTGTTTTATCTTCAATTTCTTCAAGTTCTTCCACAAATATTGCACCTTTATTTCTTAGGTCATCAACAACAAATTTATTGTGTACTATTTCATGTCTAACATAAACTGGAGAACCATACTTTTGAATTGATTTTTCAACAATTTCAATTGCTCGTTCAACACCGGCACAAAATCCTCGTGGAGCAGATAACAATATTTTAAGTTCTTTGTTTTTCATTTTTATCTAAAAGATATTCAAGTAATATATGTGGAAATGTTAAAGACGCCAAACCTATAAAAATGACTTTAATAATTGAGTCATCAAAATCATATTTAAAATTGAGCAAATAAATACCAACTAAACAAATAATAGCAGTTAATATAGTAAGTGGCATAGCCTTTTGAATAAAAATCAATATCCCATTTTTAATATTATTGTTATCTAATTCGTAAATTAATGTAATGCTATGTCTTACAGAATGTAAAAAGCAGAAATAAGCAGTAAATGCTACTAAAGGAGAAAGATAGTAATTCAAAATCAAAATAGAAAAATAATCAAAAAAAATAGAAAAATTCCTTAAAGTAAATTTTTTAACAAACAAAATAATACTTGAAAGAGAACTTAAGATTATCCCTAAATCTATTAATTTATTATTCTCAATAAAACTTAAACTTGAATAAAAATTTTCATTATCAATTAATAACAATTTAAATATTGCTATAGTTTCATCAAAATGAAAATACAATGGTGCCCAAATAACAAGTGATCCTTTTAGGAAATATAGTATCCCCATAAAGTGTGAGTTATAGTCATGCAAAAATTGTGTATCCTCTTTGCCAAAATGATATGAGGCAACCAGTAAAAATATTATTAATAAGATAGATGGTATAAAAATCCAAAGTGTTACAACCATTACAGCTAATAAGATATATGAAATATAAAATAGAGATATATTTTCAATTTTAAAAATCTTTAGAAGCTTACCACCTTTGACATGATCTAAAGACCCATGAGATACACCAATAATTAAAATTAAAAATAAGCAAAATAATGGTGACAATATAAAGTTACTAAATTTAAATAGTATTAAAGAAAAAATATTACAGAATAAAAAAAAAATAAAAGAATGATTAAGATTTATTTTTTTTATATTCATATTCATTTAGGTTTAATCAAATAAAGCTTTGATAAAAATCCATTTTGGCATTTTTAAAATTATAGTCAAATCCTCAAGAAAATTACTCTTATTGGAAAGAAATTTGATAATTGTTTTGGGTGAACTTTGAAACATTTTAAAAAAAATTTCTGACATTTTTTTTGGATGTTTTTCAAGAACACGTAAAAATATTTCATCCAAAAATTGATATTTTTTATTAATTTCAAATTTTTTTGTATTATGAATATTTTCAATATTTTTTCTAATAAATTTACTATGTTCTTGTATATTCAAAAAGGTATATCCTGTACTTAATCTTGTCATACCACCAGCAGTTCCAATATAAATTTTATTTTTTTCATTTTTAAATGATGGGTAAAAAAGTGGAATTGCACCTATCTCTTTATAAGTAATTTTATAATTTTTTAAATTTAATTTCTTTTCGATATATTCTTTAATTTGTTGATCATAATCTTTTTGAGAGTCATCATTCATTTTTGAAAGCCAAGTACTCTCAATTAATGCCTTTTTTTTTGAGAAGGGAAGTGTGTAAAAAAAATGAACACTTTCCCTTTGATCACAATCAAAATCCATAAGATTAAAAATGTTTTCATCGAAATAATTATTCTCTGTCTCTATTTCAACTCCACAAAAGTGTTGCCATAAATTTCTAAAGTCTTTTTTGATAGTAGGAACACTATTGAATATAAATGAATTTTTGATGTTGATGTCTTTCAGTTCCTTTAAAAAAAAGATATTTTTATTTAACTTTAATGAATTATTTATTTTCTCATAAAACAAACCACTATCGATGCTTTGATATGGATAATTTTCACATTCAAGAAAATTCGTTTTATTAGGTGCATTAACTGAAAAATTTTTCCAATTTTTTATGACACAATCATCAAAATTATGCTCAGATACTCTCCAAAAAGACCAGGTCTTATCTCTTTTGTATTCATCTCGAGGCTCGATTATTGCTAAGGTTTTATTTTCTAATTTATTATGGATCTCTAATTCATAGGCTAGAGATAAACCAGCACAACCACCACCGATAATTATGTAATCAAATTCTTTCATCAAGATTAATTTCTTTATTAATCAATAAATGATCATGTTCAATTTGATCATCATTTTTATTTAATAAAGAAAGTATAATTAGATCATAAATTGATAAAATCGTCTCCAAAACTTTTTCAAAGTTTGAAACGAAAATCTTTCCAGATTTACTATAATTTTCAAAGGTTTTCTTTTTTAAAATTTTATATCCAATTTTTCTGTATATTCGTCTAGCAACTAAGATACTAAATCTAAAGCTTAGTGGAATTTCTCTTATTGAATAAAATGAATTTTTATAAAATGTATCTGCAAGTTTAATAGTTGAGTTTATTTCCTCAAAATTTCCATTTATATAAGATCTATTTTTTTTTGAGTCCTCAATCACATCTCTTGATATATTAGTGAGTTGCATTGCTATACCAAGATCGATTGCAGATTTAAGCGATTGTTTTTTACTCACTTTTAAAATTTTTGCCATCATCAGTCCGACTGTTCCAGCTACTCTATAACAATAGATTAAAAGATCTTTTCTAGTATCTATTTTTACATTTTGTTTTATATCCGACTCTATCCCGTCAAATAAATCATAAATTATCTCCAGAGAAATATTGAATTCATTAACAATATTCCACATATTTTGAATAACAGGATTCTCAAAATTTTTTTGTCTAAAATCACTTACAAATTTTTGGAATTTCATTTTTTTTATTTCTATTTCATCCTCGTCATCTGCAATATTGTCTATAACTCTACAAAAATCGTATAAATAAGAGCAATTTTTATAGGTTTTTTTTGGTAAAAAAAAACCAGCCCAATTAAATGATTTTGCGTAAATAGATAAATAGTTTTTAGAGAACATTATAAAATTTTATCTAAAACCTTTGCTGAGGAAAGCACCCCAGGCACACCTGCCCCAGGATGAGTTCCCGCACCAACAAAATATAAATTGTTATAAATTTCAGATTTGTTATGAAATCTAAAGTAAGCAGATTGCGAGAATTTTGGTTGTATAGAAAAACCAGAACCATATTTTGTATTGAGATCTTTTTCAAAATAGTCAGGTGTCAAATAAAAATCTTCAACAATATTTTCTTTTAAGTTTGGCATTAAGTCTTTCTCCATTTTCTCTACTACTAAATTTTTCATTTTTTCACCTTCTAACGACCAATCAATTTTTGATTGGTTATTGGGGACAGGAACTAGAACATAGAAACAATCATGTCCATCTGGTGCCATGGATTTATCAGTGGCAGTGGGTCTATGTAGATAATAACTTATATCATTGTTTAATTTTTTATGATTAAAAATGTCATCTAGGTGCTCTTTATATTTATTGCCAAATTTAATGGTGTGATGTTCAACGTTATCGTAAATTTTCTTAGTTCCGAAATAATAAACAAATAAACCCATTGAATATTCCATTCTATTTTTTTTCCACTTAAACATAAAAGAATTATTACTCTGGCCATTTAACATTTTCTCATAAACACCCGGTGGATCTGCGTTACAAACAACTTTGTTAGCGCTTATTTTTTTTGAATTGTCTAATTGAACACCTGTAATCTCATTTTGGTTTGAAATTATTTGAGTCACCTCAGAACCTTTTATAACCTCGATACCTTCTTCATTCATTAATTTTTCAAAACCACTTATAATATTTCCTGTTCCACCCATAGAATAGTGAATGCCCCATTTTTTTTCTAAGTATAAAATCAATCCATATATTGAAGTTGTGGTAAATGGATTTCCACCAACTAAAAGAGGATGCATGCTCAACATTCTTCTTAATTTTTCATTTTTAATATAAGATGATACTAGTGAATATACTGACTTATAGCTTTTGAGTTTGAGTAATGCGGGTAATTGTTTCATCATCACTGAAGGCTTGTCAAAGGGTACATCAGCTAGTTCTGTAAAACCTTTATCAAAAATTTTTTTGGTGAAATTAACAAGTTTTTCATATCCTTGAGCATCCTCTTTATTAATAAGCTCAATCTGTCTTTTCATTTCATTTTCGTCACCAGAGTAATTGAACTTTGATTTATCCTCAAAAATAAATTGGTACCAAACTTTAAGAGGTGTTAATTTAATATAATCATTTGGATTTTTTTGAAATAATTCAAATAATTCATTTATTAAGTATGGAGCTGTAATTACTGTTGGACCACCATCATAAATGAACCCATTCTTTTTAAAAACTCTTGCTCTACCACCTAGGTCTTTATGTTTTTCAATTAATGTAACATTGTGACCCTTAGCTTTAAGGCGAAGAGCAGCTGCTATACCACCAAAACCAGAACCTATAACTACAGAATTCATCATGATAACTTATATTTTTTTGGATAAATTGTAAAAAGTATTATGAGTTAATTTTTTTCAACTCTTCTTTAGTTTCTTCTAAATTTTTTTGAAACAGTGTATCAAGTTTAGATTTATCAACTGAGGTTGTTATTATTTTTTTTACAGAGTCTATAGCTATTTTAACAGATGCATCTTTAATCTCTTTAATTGCTACCTCTCTCATTTGATTAATTTTATTTTTAGCCAAATTTTTCTTAATTTCTGAAGATTTATGAAATTTGTCATTAAGCTCAATGATTAATTTATCAGCATCTTTCTTTGCTTGATCAAGTATTTCCTTACTTTCAGATTGCGCTGTGTCCAATTTTTTCTGAGCATTATCTAATAATATCTTTGCTTCACTTCTCAGTTTCTCACTTTCATCAATCTCATTTTTTATGTCTGAGATTAATTTATTAAGAATAGTATTAATTTTTTGAGGTACTTTTAAATATATCAGACCCCCAAAAAATATTACAAAAGAAACTGCGACCCAAAAAGTTGAATCAATGACCATAATATTTATCTCCGTTTTTTTTCACTAGATCATCAACAATCGCAGAGATACTACTATTATTAACTTCTGCTCCGATTAATTTTTTTAGAATTTCAGTAGATGTTACAACTGCAATTTTATTAATTTTTTCTGGAGCACTTTGTCTTAAAGTATCTATTTCTACTTCAGCTTTTTTAATTTCATCGTCAATTTGTTTATCTAAAGTCTCTTTTTTAGAATTAATATTTTTGATTACTTTTTCTCTAGCATCTTTGAAAATATTTTTTGCTTCAATTTTACTTTTAAGAATAATCCCATCAAATTCTTTAAGTTTAGCTTCACTACTTTCTCTTTGTTTTTCAGCTGCCTCAATATTTTCTTGGATTTGTGATTTTCTTAATTCTAAGTTTGCACTTATTTTGGGCAGTATAAGTTTAGATAAAACAATATACAGCACTCCAAAAGTTAGTACGAGCCAGAAAATTTGTGAAATCCAAAACTCTGGATCTAATTGAGGCATTCCTCCACTTTCCGCTGCAAAAATCTTTTTTGTAAAAAAGAAATTAGTAATTAATGAATATAAAAATATTTTTTTAAACATTAATTAAAACGCGAAAAGAATTATCAATGCAACAACTAATCCAAATAATCCTGTTGCTTCTGCAAGAGCAAATCCTAAAAGCAAATTAGGAAATTGTTTTTGGGCTGCAGATGGATTTCTCATTGCACCAGATAAATAATTTCCAAAAATTATTCCGATACCTACTCCAGCTCCAGCTAAAGCTATTGCTGCAAGTCCTGCTCCAATCATTTTTGCTGCTTCTAATTCCATTATATCCTCCTTATAAGTTAATGGTGTAAATTTAATGCATCATTTAAATAAATGCATGTTAAAATTGCAAAAACATAAGCTTGAAGAAAAGCAACTAGTATCTCCAAACCAGTTAAAGCAACTGAAAAACTCAGTGGAAGCCATCCACCAACAATTCCGAGGCTTACGACAAAGCCCCCGAAAACCTTCATCATAGTGTGTCCAGCCATCATGTTTGCAAACAATCTTACGGATAAGCTGATGGGTCTACTTAAATATGAAATAATTTCAATGACCACAATTAACGGTAAAAGTACGATTGGAACACCACTTGGAACAAATAGTTTTAAATAACCAAAGCCATGTTTTATAAAACCAATAACTGTAACTCCAATAAAAATAAAAGCTGCTAATATGAAAGTTACAATGATATGACTAGTCACTGTAAAAGTGTAAGGTATCATGCCGAACATGTTGCAAAACAAAACAAACATAAATAATGAAAATATAAATGAAAAATATGGTTTAGCTTTTGAACCAGCAGTATCGCTGATCATTTTTGAGACAAATGAATAACTTAATTCAGCTAAGAGTTGGATCTTATTCGGAAGTATTGAATTTTTTTTTGAACCAAGATTAAATATTATTAAAATCGCGAGAGAACTTATGACCATGAATAAACTAGCGTTGGTAAAAGAAATATCAAAAGCGCCTACTTTTATTTCTGGACCAATTCTATAAACTTCGAATTGTGTCATTGGGTTAGCTGCCATAAATCCTTATCTATTTTTGCATTTTTTTTGCGGATCTAATTACATTAATTATCCCTGCAACTACCCCTACAAAAAAAAATATTAAAATTAACCAGGGTTTAGTACCAAAGGTCTTGTCCAAAAGAAACCCAATAATTGTCCCTACGGCGACTGCTGAAACTAGCTCAGTACTTAGCTTAAAAGCAGTGCCAATTGGAGATTGATTATCTTTTTTATTTTCTAGATCTCTTTTTGAAACCTTTTTCTTTGCAATCTCTAAGCGAGTTTTGAATGGATCTTTGGACATTTTAATTAATTAAGCGACCATGCTTTCTGCTTTTTGTAAATCAACAGCCACAAGCTGACTAATTCCTTTTTCAGGCATGGTGACGCCATAAAGTCTATTCATTTTTGACATTGTTAAAGCATGGTGAGTAACTATGATGAATTTAGTATTTGTAATTTTTATTAGTTCCTCAAGCAAGCCACAAAATCTTGTTACGTTGGCATCATCTAAAGGTGCATCAACCTCGTCCAAAACACATATAGGCGAGGGGTTAGTTAAAAAAACTGCAAAAATCAAAGATAGTGCAGTCAAAGCCTGCTCACCACCTGACAATAAAGTTATTGATTGAAGTCTTTTTCCAGGAGGACTTACTAACATTTCTAAACCAGCTTCTAAAGGGTCATCAGAGTCAACCAATTCAAGCTTAGCATTTCCTCCATTAAATAATTTTGTATAAACCTCATTAAATTTTCTATTTACCTTATCAAAGGCCTCAATTAGTCTTTCCCTTCCTTTTTGATTTAACTCATTAATACTATCTTTGAGTTTTACAATTGCTGTAACTAAGTCTGCTCTATCTTGTTCCATTTTCTTAATTTCTGTTTCATATTTTACAGTCTCTTCGTCAGCCTTCAGATTGACCGAGCCTAATTTTTCTCTCTCTTGTTTTTTTTTATCTAATAAGTCTTCTTGATTAACAGCATCAGGCAATTCTTCCACACCAAATAAATTTGAATTTTCTAAAATGTTTTCTTCTGTAAGATTTAGCTCAGAAATAATTCTATCCACTAAATCATTTTTTCTTTTTTTTAGTCCTTCAATTGTTGCCCCTGAACTTGCTTTTCGTTCTCTTATCTGAATAGATTGTTCTTGTATCTCGTTTAGTTTATTTCTAAGATTTTCAATTTTTTCATCTGTGGTATTGATAATTTGCTCATTCTCATTTTTTTCATTTTCAGAAATTCTCAAATTTTCTGAAATTTGCCCTTTTTTTTCTGCCTGAAATTTTGGTTGATTATCAAGTTTATCTCGTTGCACATTAAGTTTATTTTTTCTATCACTTAATTCTGCAACCATTTTTTCCGAATTAGATAAAAGATTTTTCCAACTCTCAATCTCCTTATCAATTATTGCAATTCTTTCATTTCTTTTGACAGACTCTCTTTTGATATTTTGATTTTTACTATAACTATCTGCGTATTCTTCGATGACAAATTGACATTCATCTAACGCTTTAATTGCATCATCATTTTTTTTTGAATTAATTAATTGTTTAATTTTATCGATTTCCGATTTTAACTTATTCTTACTATTTTCCAAATCTTCATTCGATTGTTTCTCAGTTTGATAATATTTTGAGTCGATTTCAATAAGCTCACTTTTTTCTTCTTTCAGTCTTTTTTCATTTGAGTTTGCATCAATCACTATTCCTCTTTCCCTGCTAATATCATCATCTATTGTTTGTAGAGATTTTTTTACGTTTTCTATTTCGTCTTGAATTCTAGTATTTTCCTCATCTAGACTTTTTAGTTCTAAGTTTAGCCTTTGTATCTTCGATAAATTTTCAATATTTTTTTCTCGTAATGGAGTTATTTTATCAACCTCAGTTTTAATCAGTTTCTCTAATTCGTTGATTTTATTATTAAAACCACTGACTTCAGTTTCTGCTTCTGTATTAATTTCATTTTCTATTTTAATTTCTTTATCGATCTCTAATAATTTTAGATAATATAGTCCTGCTTCAACTTTTTTTATTTCATCAGAAATATTTTTGTATTTTGTAGCCTCTTCAGCCTGTTTTTGTAAATTTGCTAGTTGCCTTTCCTGTTGCCTTCTTAATTCATCAGCTCTCTTTAGATTATTTTCTGCAGCGCTCAACCTTAGTTCAGCTTCATGTCTTCTAACATGCAACCCAGAAATTCCTGCAGCTTCCTCTAAAATTGCTCTTCTATCAGTAGGTTTTGCAGTAACAAGGGCACCAATTCTGCCCTGACTGATCATTGATGGAGAGTGAGCTCCAGTTGATAAATCTGCGAAAAACATTTGAGCATCCCTTGCTCTAACTTCTTTATCATTGATATAAAACTTCGAACCTTTATCTTTTTCTATTTTTCTTCTAACATTTATTTCGTTTAACTCTCTAAATTGCACTGGACCCTCGTTATTTTCATTGGCAACAGTTACCGAAACTTCAGCAATATTTTTAGAAGGTTTGTTTGATGTTCCTGAAAATATGACATCTTCCATGCCCGATCCTCGCATGCTTTTTGCAGATGTTTCACCCATTACCCATCTTAAAGATTCAACAATATTTGATTTTCCGCAACCATTTGGGCCAACAATACCTGTTAAACCATTTTCAATTAAGAAATTAGTTTTATCTGCAAATGACTTAAATCCATTGAGTTGGATTTTTTTAAACTCCATGGATTAACTTATATCAGCTTTTCCAATGTTTTTTTTAAATTTTTATAATTAAGAGATTTTTCGAACTTTTCGTTATTAATTATTATCGTAGGAGTAGAATTAACTTTAAAACTTTTTGTCCCCTCGATTCGATCATTTAAAACATAGTCCTCTATTTCTTTGTTGTTAATACATTTTTCAAAATCAATATCAAACCCAGCTTTTTTTAGAAATTCTTTCAAATTATTATTTACTTCTTCTATTTCCTTACCTTTTATCCAAGCTTGTTGATTAGAGTAAAGTTTTTCCAAAATTTCTAAGCTTTGATCTTGTTTACACAGAGAAATTTTTGAAGCATTTAAAGCAGCAATATCTAAAGGAAAGTGTCTAAATTCTATTTTGACTAGTCCTGTATCTATGAAATCTTTTTTAAGAGAGGGATAAACATCTTTATGAAAATTTGCACAATGACTACATGTTAGAGACTCGTAGGCAATTATTGTAATCTTCGCATTTTGATTTCCTGAAACTATTCTCTTTATTTCTGCGTTAGCACTATTACTTAATCCAAAAATTAATATTAAAAATAGAAATAATTTATTCATTTTTCTTTAAAAACTTTAGTTAATTCAATTAAAGAATTTTTGATTTCTTCATTTTTAACATCATTAAGTTTATTTTTATATTTATTGTTTGTCACAGGTTTATTCTGAATTATCTTCTGATTGTCTATTTTATTTTCATCGTTAAAACTTGTAAATTTAATCCGTTTTACAACTTCATCTTTAAAAAAAGCATTCATTCTATCCATAATTTCTTTTTTTGAATATTCTAACTCAACTTCATGACCTCTTTGCACCATTATTAAGAGCGTGCTTACACTGAACTTGTTAGTATTCTTAAAAGACTTTGGATAACAAACTTTAAATAATTTTTCACCAGCAATGAATTTCCAATTATTGAGTGTTTCGGAATAAATATGACCTCTTTTATTAATAAACTTTTTAATATTTTTTGGCAAAGTGTCATTGAAAGACCTTAATCCTTGAATGCTACCAGTTCTCTGCTTAATATATTTTTTATATTGCATATGAAAGATCAATTTGTAACAAAAAAAATTCTTAATTGGTACGATTTAAATAAAAGATCATTACCATGGCGAAAAAATGTTTCACCCACTAAAAAGCAATATTTTACATTAGTAAGTGAATTTATGTTACAACAAACTCAGGTTGCAACAGTTATTCCTTATTTTAATCGCTTCATTAAAAACATTCCAAATCTTAGCTCACTTGCCAAAACTAGTGACAAAAAATTATATAAACTCTGGGAAGGTCTTGGATATTATTCTAGAGTAAAAAATTTAAGAAAAACTGCTCAAGTTGTAAAAAAAAATTTTCAAGGGAAATTACCAGATACTTTTGATGATTTAATTTCTTTACCAGGAATTGGAAATTATACCGCAAGTGCAATTTTGGCGATTGCATTTAATAAGTCTTTCATACCGCTAGATGGAAATGTTGAAAGAGTTTTAAAAAGATATCTTTTTCTAAAAAAAGAAAAAGAAATTACTAAGGAAAATCTCCACAAAAAAAAATCAATATTAGGAACATCCCCGAGGTCTAGCGATTATGCGCAGGCTTTAATGGAATTAGGGGCTTTGATTTGTAAACCTGCAAATCCTAACTGTTTAAAATGTCCAATCTCAAAAAAATGTGAATCATTTCGTAAAAAAGATTTCAAACTTGTAAAGAACAGTAAAAAAAATATAGATAAGTATTTTATTTTAAATGTTTATAAAAAAGATAGAAAATATCTGTTGGTTAAAAATACAAAATTTAAATTTCTCAAAAACTTAAGAATATTTCCAATGCAGGAATTATCTAAACCCAAAAAATTTAATAAAACGATAAATTTTAAAATGTCCAACATGAATATGAATATCAAAATTCAATATCCAAAAATTGTTAGAGAAATATCCTCTTCTTATTGGGTTGATCAAAAAAAAATTGGTAATTCTATGTTGCCAACATTTACAAAAAAAGTTGTTAAGTATTTAGAGAGCAACTTATGAAAAAAATAGCCATTATTGGAGCTGGTATTTCAGGATTATTTATTGCTAATTTGTTCAAGAAAAACTCAGATTATCAAGTGGCAATTTATGAGAAAAGTAATTCGATTAATCTTGAGGAAGGTTATGGAATTCAATTATCCGTTAATAGTGTGAAGCTTTTAAATGAAATTGAATTTAATAAATTTGAAAATGCAAGAAAGTTTAATCCAAAAAAGATTATTTTTTTTTCATCTAAAAACTTCAAAAAGATATGTGATTTGAATATCTCTGATTTTAATTCAGAGAATTGTCAGTACACTACTTTGAAAAGATCTGATTTAATAAATTTTTTGAAAAAGGATATAGAAAATTTAATTAAATTTAATCATAATGTCTCGAGTATAAATAAAGAAAATCAGAAAATTCAACTTACTTTTGAGAACAATGAAATTTTTGAATGTGATTATTTAATCATTTCAGATGGAGTTTTTTCAAAAAGTAGAAATTTGATTTCCAACAATAAAAGTCAACCAAAATACAACAACACACTAGCGATTAGAGGAAAGATAACAAATTTTTCTGAAATCGATAATGAAAATATTTCATTATTTTTAGGCTCTGATTTTCATCAGGTAATTTATCCAGTAAATCAAAATGGAGACTTAAACTTTATAGCAATTATGAAGTATGAACTTACTTTAGAACAACAAAAAAATTATTCTTTATTCAAAGAAAATTCCTTTATAAGAAAAGTTTTAGAAAAGGTTCCAAAAGAAAATAAAGAATTTTTTGATAAAATTCAGGAATTAAAAATATTCCCAGTATTTGTTAGCAAGGACTTTTTTAAAACAAATAATGATAACATTAATTTTATAGGCGATGCTTTTTTTGCTTTTCCACCTTCATTTGCTCAAGGGGCATCTCAATCAATAGAGGGTGCTTATGAATTATTTAAAAGTATTGAAAATAACTTAGAAGGGGATTTCTTTAAGAATAGAGTTAATAAAACTAAAATGGTTAATAAAAGATCTAAACTAAATCAATTCGCATTTCATTTGTCTAATCCTGTGGCTGTTTTTTTTAGAAATATTTTTTTGAAAAAATTTATTAAAAACAAAAAGTTTTTAGATTCTTATTTAGGTAAAATTTATGATAATTAATTTTTTGAAATTAATCTTTGTCTTAAATTATCTATAGGCACTATTTGCCCATTAAGATTATAATGCCAATAAGTCCAGCCATTACAACTTTCTGCTCCCAATATTGATGCAGCTACCTTGTGAATAGAGCCCTCTTTTTTGGCATGTTTTATACTTCCATCAGCCATAATTTTTGCACTGATTTTCTTTTTATTATCAAAAATAGTAGTGCCTGGCTTAATTATTCCTAATTCAACCAATGACCCAAAAGGTACTCTTGGCTTAGATCTACCATTTTGCAAAGTATCTAAATAATCATCTTCTATAGGTTTTGTATTTTTTAGTCGTTGTTCAGCTGCCTTATGATAGGTTTTTTCTTTTTCAATTCCGTAATAATTTCTACCCAATTTTTTTGCAACCGCTGCTGTTGTTCCTGATCCTAAAAAAGGATCTAAAACTAAATCATTTTTATTTGAGGTTGCTAATAAAATTCTGTGAAGTAGAGCCTCAGGTTTTTGAGTAGAATGCACTTTTTTACCATTCTTTTTAAGTCTTTCAGAACCATTACAAATCGGCAACTCCCAGTTCGATCTCATTTGAAGATCATCATTTAAACATTTTAAAGATTGATAATTAAAAGTGTATTTTGATTTTTCTGATTTTGATGCCCAAATCAACGTTTCATGTGCATTAGTAAAACGTGTCCCTCTGAAATTTGGCATAGGATTTTTTTTATTCCAGATGACATCATTTAAAATCCAAAAACCTAAATTTTGAATAGCGGTGCCAACTCTAAAAATGTTATGGTAACTGCCAATCACCCAAATAGCACCATTTTTTTTCAAAATTCTTTTACATTCTGTTAACCACGAGTAGGTAAATTCATCATACTTTTTAAAATTTTCAAATTGATCCCATTTATCATTGACTGCATTTACCTTAGACCTATCGGGTCTTATAAGCTCATTTCTTAATTGTAAGTTGTAAGGAGGGTCAGCAAAAATTAAATCAAAAGTCTCACTAGGGATTTTTTTAAGTTCCCTTAAACTATCTCCATTTATTAATTTATTTTTAAAGTCCAAATTCATTTTATAAAAATAAATTAGACTCCAAAAAGATTCTTGGGTCAACCTAGGATTGAATTATTTGGATTCCATTTGTATGATGGTGGTTCACAACAACTACATCTGGTGTTTCTACGTGAAACCTATTTTAACTTGCTGATCGGTGAAAAGGTTTTTCTATGGTGAGAAGTAATCCCAAATTTTTTTATAGCTTTAAGATGTTGTTTAGTTCCATATCCATAATTTTTACTCCAGTAATAATTTTTAAATTCCTTACCTAATTTAGAGATCATTTTATCACGTGTAACTTTTGCTATGATTGATGCTGCAGAAATAGATGGTATTTTTTGATCACCTTTAATGACTGATTGAAGTTTATAATTTTTTAAATTTGGTGTTTTATTTCCATCGACCAAAATTAGTTTTGGTTTTTTTTTGAGTTTTTTAATTGCTCTTTCCATAGCCAATAGACTTGCATGAAGAATATTTATTTTTTCAATTTCTGAGACAGAAGCTTTACCTGTAGCCCAAATAGAGTTTTTTTTAATGTATTTAGCTAAAAATTCTCGTTTATTTTTTTTCAAACTTTTTGAGTCTTTCAATAACTTCTTATTGATGGTCTTGTTCAATATTACGGCTGCTGCATAAACAGGTCCAATTAAGCTACCCCTGCCAACTTCATCAACTCCAGCAATAGTTTTCATTAAATCCTAATATTTAAATCTTGAATTTTTTGTTTAATTTTTTTTAGATCTTCCCATGAAAATTTTTTATTTTCTGGAAATCTAATTAGATAGGAGGGGCTAAAAGAAATCATGATAGGAATAGTTTTGTTCTTTAAAATTATTTCTTTCCACTTACCTCTTTCATTAGATATTTTGCTTAATCCAGTAATTGCCTCCATTGCTGTGCTGCCCATTAAAATTAAAATTTTTGGATCTATTATTGCAATGTGTTCTTTTAAAAATATTGCATAACGTTTTATCTCCTGTGCAGTGGGTTTTCTATCTTCTGGTGGTCTGAAATTAATTGAGTAGGTAGTGTAAATATTTTCTCTTTTTATATTGATTGCTAGTAACATTTTGTTCAAGAGATTGCCCACTTCTCCTTGAAAACATAAACCTGTTTCATCCTCTATTTCGCCTGGAGTCTCTCCAATTAACATCACATCAGCATTAATGTTACCTTCGCCCAGGACCAAATTCTTAGAATTATTTTTTAAATTACAATTTTCAATTGAATTAATCTTTGTTTTAAGATCATTTAGCAATTTTTTTTTATTTATTAAGGTGTTTTTATTTCCAGTTAAATTGACTTTAAATCTATTGATTGGTTTATCGCTAAAAACAAAATCAGTTTCAATTGTTTTCATGAATTCTTGAGCATATTTAGCATTTTGATTTAAAGTCTTTTTAATCATACAATGTAGTAATGGTTCTTAAAAATATAAAATTTATACTAATTATATTATTATTTTATCAGAACACTTTGTTTACGAAAAGTAATTCTTTTGAAAAGATTGATTCTAAAAATTTATCAAAATATTTTTCAGGTATTGTTGCTTTTGGTAATAAAAAAAATTCTGAAGCTTTAGATTTTTTTAATTCATCTAAAATTTTGATCAATAATCATGATCCATTTTTAAAAAGGTATGTATCTTCATTAGTATTAGAGAATAAAGTATTGCAAGCGATACAAATTATTAAACAAAATTATGAGAATGAAAATATAGATTTTTTCGACTCTTATTTATTATTAATAATTGATAGTTTAAAAAAAAATGAGTTAGACATTGCCTATGAATACATTTCTATTGCAAATAACTTTGCAAAACAGGACAGGTTTAATTTAGCAATTTTAGAAAGCTTAAAACAATATGTTTACCTCTTTAAAGAAAAAAAATTTTTAGACGATAAGAAAAACTTTGGAAGACTATCTTATATTTCAGAAACATTTCAAAAGTGTTATTTGGATGATCCTAATACAGGGAGATATTTCTCAAAATTGATAAATGATCCTGAGTCTGATTTTACTAGGTATATTTATTTTTATATAAGTTACTTAGTTGAAAATGGTAACATAAATGAAGCAAAAGTAATTACCGATGAAATAGAATTTTTAAATTCAACATTGCTACTATCACAAGGTAAAAGTTGGATTGACAATGGAAACTTGCAAAAATTTAAAGAGGTCTTTTCATGTAAAAATCATAATGATTTAATTGCTGAATTTTTGTTTTTAATATCAAATCTGTATTCTGCGCAAGACAATTACGAGATGTCAAATTTTTACTTAAATTTATCAAATTTTCTTAATCCAAGATTTGTATTTAATCTATCACTAGTTGCGGAAAATCATTATTTTAATAAAGATTATGAAAAGGCAAAAAAGGTTCTTAAAAAATTTAAAAAGGATGATGATTTTTATTATTGGTTTAGATTAAAAAAAGAAGCGCAAATAATTTCAGCGCAGAGAAATAATCAAGAGTCTCTTAACTTTATCAAATTTAATTTTGATAAAATTGAAAATCCAAATGAAAAAATATTATTTGATGTTGCTAATTTTTATAAAAAAGCAAAAAATTACGAAGAAGCAATAAGTTATTACTCTAAAATTATTGAAAATTTGGATGATAATTCGGATATCAAGTCAGATATTCTTTATCGAAGAGGAGGCACATATGAACGAATTAAAAATTATGAAAAAGCCGATAA
>CACHMD010000013.1:0-21810 GCA_902580835.1 uncultured Pelagibacteraceae bacterium
ATTTAATTAAATTGTTTAATCCCTTTTTCTTTACATTTTTTTTTGAAGTTAAAAGACAAGCTTCAGATTTTAAAATTTCACCATCCTTTAAGATACGTAGATTATTTGCTTTTAAGGTCTCACCTGTGGATGTAATGTCAGTAATCAACTCGGCAGATCCAGTAAAAGGATAGGCCTCAGTAGCTCCTAAACTTTTAACTAATCTAAATTGTGTAACACCTTTTGAGAACAAAAAATCTTGTGTTAAATTTGGATATTTAGTTGCAACCCTAATTCTTTTTTTCTTAATATCTCTGAATTCAAAGGCAATTTCCTCAAGATCAGCGATAGTCTGAACATCAATCCAAGGATCTGGAATTGCTACTACTAAATTTGCTCTTCCAAAACTAAGTTTTTTGACCACATTTATTTTATTTTGGATATTTACGCCGCTTTCTTTCAATAAATCAAAACCAGAAAAACCAACATCTAAAGAGCTATCCCCTAACCTTTCAATAATTTCTCTAGCATGAAGATATAAAATCTTAACATATGGTTTATTTTTAATTGATCCAATTAAATCTCTTTCTCCTCTTTCAGATATAATTTTCAATTTTTTTTTCTTAAAGATTTTTAAAACATCTACTCTAAGTCGACCTTTGCTTGGAATACCTATATTGATTAAATTATCCATTAATTAACTAAATTTAAAGCAGCACCAACTGCTGGAGTTTGCTTTTTTGAACCAAGGTCGGAAATCAATTTGTCATATCGGCCACCATTGCAACAATTAATAATATTTGATTTGGACTTAATATCTATTTTAAAAACCATACCCGTGTAATATTCAAGCTGTCTGCCAAAAGCAGCTGAAAAAGTAACATTTAATTTATTAATTTTATTTTTTGAGATTGGAAAATATCTCTGATCTACCAATAAATTAATTTTATATTTCTTGAAAAACTTATTTAATACCTTGGCTGCATTATTAATTGGACATTTAATTTTCAAAAATTCCTTAATAATTTTTGAAATATTTCTTCCTTTACTAGGTCTCCTTGGATCTTTAATCTTTTTATCAAATCTGCTTAAAATTTCGTTAATTGTTCTATTTGCTATATTGGTTGATTGATCATCTTTTATCATTCTAAAATATCTTTTTTTATCGATCTCAACTATTGTTGGATCAACATCTGAATTAGTCTCTAATCTTTTGAGAAGATCATTAAAATAATCTTCTCTCCAAAAATGTCTTGAAAGTCTTAATTTCCATCGTTTAGGGATATCTAATTTAGATATAAGAAGATTGAATATTTCTACATTCCCAATTGTGATCTCGCCTGATGAATAATTAAAATTTTTTAAAGATTTTAATGATGTATTTATTATTTCCTTATCATCATTTTTCTCGTTTCGTGACCCTATAATTTCAAAACCAACTTGATTTCTTACAATGGAGTCCTTTTTGTTTTCAGATTTACGATATGCTTGACCATTATAAAATATCTTCTCCTTGCCCTTTAGATTATTCTCTAAGTATCTTAGACAAGATACAATTGTTAGATCTGGCCTTAAACATAGTTCATTTCCTCCTTGGTCAGTAAATGAGAAAATAAATTTTCGAAAACTTTCACCAGATCTTTGTACGATATGGTTAGCCTCAATTACTGAGGGTAATTCAATATATTTAAAACCATTTGATTTAACAGTTTTAAGTATGCTGTCAGATAAATTTTTTGATTTCATTTACTAAATTTTCTTTTGAAAAGGTGATTTGATTATCTTCCCCCTTAATACCTAGGAGGTTCTTAAGTGTAATTTTACTATCTTTAAATTCATTCTCTCCACAAATAACTGCAATCGGGCACCCTCTTTTATTTGCGTATGTCAGTTGTTTACCGAGATTTTTCTTACTATCTAAAAAAATCTCTGAATTAATATTATTTTTTCTCAAGATATCTAAAATTTCGTAATAATTTTTTAAATATTTTTCATCCATTACGCAAACAATGACTGGTTTTTGATCGTCTAATTGGACTTGATTTATTTGAGACATAGCAAACAAAAGTCTATCCACACCAATACTGACACCTGTTCCAGGTATATCAACACCTTTAAATCTTGAAATTAACTTATTGTATTGTCCACCAGAGCATACACTACCAATATCAATTTCTTTACCTTTGTTATTTGTTGTTTTAAAATTTAGATTGGTCTCAATACAAAAGCCATCATAATACGCTAATCCTCTAACTATTGTGAAATTTGTTTTGACTAACTCAGAATAATTTCCAAAATCTAGCACCTCAAATAAATCCTCAAGCTCTTTAATCCCTTCTTGGGTAATAGGATTTTTAAAATCTTGTTTGAGTTTTTTTAAATCTTTAATTTTTAAAAAGTTTAAAATTTTTGAAACTTGATCATCATTTAGATCTGCTCCTTTAGTTATCGCACCACTTTTATCTTTTCTCTCTTTTTTTAGTAGATCTTCAACTCCTTTTATTCCAAAATCTGGTTTGTCCAACTTATCAATTGCTCTCATCACCTTGATCTCTTTATTAGCAGGAATTTTCAGATCTTGAATTAAACCTTGAATAATCTTTCTATTACTTACATTAATTGTAAATTGATCTTTTTTTAAACCACATTCAATTAGAGTGCTTGCAACCAGATTACATAATTCAGCATTTCCTTGTGCTGGATTTACATTGCCTACAATATCGCAATCAGCTTGAGTAAATTCTCTGAAACGTGCATTGCCTGACTTTTCATTTCTAAATACATTTTGAATAGCGTATCTTTTATAAATTGATGGAAGTTCTTGATTATTTTGAGCAACAAATCTTGCTAAAGGACTGGAAAGATCGTATCGAAGAGTAATATTCTTTTCACCATCATTAAAAGAAAAAACATCAGACATAGGATTATTATCATCCTCTGCAAGAAAGGATCCTATATTTTCTGCAATTTCAAATGATGGAGTTTCTAAAGGATCGAAACCATATCTAATAAAATTATTCTCAATGACTTTTAATAGTCTTTTTTTGAGAATTAATGTTTTATTCCATCTATCTTCAAAACCTGAAGGTAATCCAGGTATTAATTTATTTTTTTCACTCATTTTTTGGTACCTTGAGTAGGTTACGCTCCTACGACTTCGGATCCACAAACCGACGTGATACTATTTCACCATCAAGGCATATCCTTTTTTGTTTTATCTTATTTTGTTGTTATTTAAAATTATAATATAAATGATTATTCGCTAGCTTTAGCCAGCATGGAAGTGAGTGTGCGCAATTCTCTTAATTCCTTTAAGAGCTTTTCTTAAAGTACTTTTTGATGCTAATTTGTTTATCTCAAACTTTTTCATTGAAAGCCTTTTAGACAAAAAAAACGATAATGCAACCCCTAAAAGAAAAAGGACGTATATCTACTAGTAGATATATCGCCCTTTTTATAATTTTAGAAAATTAGTCTAATTTTTTTAAATTTACTGCTGAAGGGCCTTTGGGACCATCTTCAAGAGTAAATTCTATTTTATCACCCTCATTAAGATATCTCATGCCCGCTGCTTTAACTGCGCTTGCATGTACAAACGCATCTTTTTCTTTATCGTCTCTTTCTATAAAGCCGTAACCTTTTTTGCCGTTAAACCACTTTACTTTTCCTTGTATTGTACTCATCTTATTCACTCGTCCTTTAGTTATTTATTTTGATATGAGGTTAGGTTCTTTTAAACTAATTTCAAGATATTTTGATGGTGCCTCGGGAAGGATTCGCACCTCCGACACAAGCCTTTTCAGGGCTCTGCTCTACTCCTGAGCTACCGAGGCAAAAGGTCAACCCCTAAAGATTATTCTACCTTTTGTGAGGTCATATGGTGTCATTTCGACTGTCACATTATCACCTTGTAATACTCTAATTCTGTTTTTTCTTAATTTGCCCGCTGTATGAGCTGTTACAACATGACCATTTTCAAGCTGAACTCTAAACATAGCATTTGGAAGTAAATCAGTTACCTTGCCTTTGAATTCAAGTAAGTCTTGTTTTGACAAATTTATTTTCTCCTTATTCTTTTTTTTACAGATTGAGCATGTCCTGCTAACCCTTCGTAATTTGCAAGAGTTATAACTGATGGCCCAAGACTTTCAATACCCTTTTTTGATAAGTTTATGTAAGAAATTCTTTTATAAAATTCATTGACGCTGATACCACTAGAATATTTTGCTGACCCATTAGTTGGCAATATATGATTTGATCCAATGTTATAATCTGTCATTGCCATAACTGCATATTTTCCTAAGCATATTGAACCAGAATTCTTAATTTTGGGTATCAAAGATTTGTAGTTTTTTACGTTCAATTCCAAGTGTTCAGGTGCAATTTTATTTACGATATTAATTATTTTACTATCGTTTGCTACATACATTAAAATTCCATTTCTCTTTAAACTTTTTTTTGCCACAGATTCTCTTGGAATACTTTTTAATTGTTTTAAAATTTCCATCTGGACTTTACTAATTAGTTTTTTGTCTTTTGAAATTAATATACATTGTGCTTGAGAATCATGTTCTGCTTGACCAATTAAATCACTAGCGGCCCATTCTGGATTTGAGAATTTATCACAGACAATAGTTATTTCAGAAGGACCTGCAGTCATACCTTCGATTCCAACATCTCCAAAAACTTCTTTTTTTGCCGCTGCTACATATGAATTCCCGGGTCCAACTATTTTATCAACTCTTTTAATTTTTTTAGTTCCATAGGAGACAGCTGCTATAGCAGATGGACCACCAATAGAGTAAATTTCTTTAATTTTACATTTTCTTGCTGCGTATAAAACAGCCGGATTTTGGTTTCCCTTGAAACCTGGGTTTATCATTACAATTCTTTTAACTCCCGCAACAATTGCTGGTATAGCATTCATAAGTACACTTGATGGATAAGATACAAGTGAACCTGGAACATAAATTGCAACAGAATCTAATGGTAAATATTTATATTCAAGTTTGTTTTTAAATTTATCTGTATACGAAATATTCTTAAATTTTTGTAAAGAATGAAATTTGTAAATTCGATTATAGGCTGTGTCGATTGCTTTCTTAACTTTAGGGTTTAAAGATTTTATTAACTTAGTAATTTTTTTGGCACTAGGAATGATTGTGGTATTTCGATTAAATTTCTTTTCATATTTAATCAATGCTTTATCACCATTCTTTTTTACGTCGTTAATAATATTAGTTACAGAGACTTTGTCAGATTTGATGCTTTTTCTCCTTTTAAAAAGTAAATAATCCAAATTTTTATCGAAATTTTTAGTTTTACTATTTAATATTTTCATAATTATTTAATTTCGTTTTGATCCTCAAGCCGCGCTTCGATAGTTTCTGTTGTCAAAGCTATGTGGGCATTATTATTAAAAATAAGATTTATTTCATAATCATCATTATTTTTCAAATAATCAATTCCAATTAACTCTAAAACTAAATCTTTATTTGATTGATTGATATTTTTTGATCTTACTTTATCAACAAAATCAAATCGACAGATACTATTGATTTTCTTACCCTCTTGATCAGTTTCAATTTTAGTTCTTTCAATTGATAACAAAAAAAACCTTATTAGATGCCAGATACTTTATATTTGTCACTTTAACTTTTGCACCAGAACTACAAGCAGAAATCATTTGTAGCCCCTCTTGATCATTTGCAATTATTTTTGCTAAATATTTACTCATTATTTCAATCTTTTAATTTTAACACCAATTTTTTGTAATTTATTTTCAATATTTTCATATCCTCTCTCCAAGTGATAGACTCTTCCAACAATACTTTTACCATTCGCCACTATTGCGGCTAATACTAAAGCAACACTGGCTCTTAAGTCACTAGACATTAATTCAGCACCAATAAATTTGGTATTGCCCTCAATCAATGCTTTATTGTTTTGAATATTTATTTTCGCGCCAAGTCTTTGCAGCTCAGCAACATGCATAAATCTATTCTCAAAAATACTTTCAGTTATAGAACTTTTCCCAACGCTCTTGCACATTAATACCATTAATTGAGCTTGAAGATCTGTTGGAATACCTGGAAACTCTTTAGTTTTAATATTTTGAATAGGTTTGATTTTGTCAGGTCCTTTTATAAAAATTTTGTTATCCGAAGTTTTAATCTTTGCCCCAACTTTTTTTAATAGTTCTATTTCAGTATTAATTATTTTTGGGTCTAAATTTTTAATTTGTAGATTACCTTTAGCAAGCGTTGCCGCTACACAAAAAGTTCCCGCCTCTATTCTATCAGCCATAACTATATGACTTGTTTGATTGAGAGAATTTACTCCTATGATGGTGCAGGTTCTTCCAGACCATTTTATATTTGCACCTGCTTGACTTAAGAATTTTGTTAAATCTTTAATTTCAGGTTCCACGGCACAATTTTTTAAAATTGTTTTGCCTCTTGCTAAACATGCAGCTATTATAGAATTTTCTGTAGCGCCTACACTAATTTTGGGGAAATTTATTTTTTTGCCTTTAAGTCTTCCATTTGATTTCGCTAAAATATAACCATCTCGTATTTTATATTCCATTCCCAACTTCTTTAATGCACTAAGATGATAATTTACAGGTCTCGCACCTATAAGACATCCACCAGGCAAAGATGTTTTAGATTTATGAAATTTAGAAATTAATGGACCTAACACCAATATTGAACCTCTCATTGTTTTTACAAGTGAATAACTTGCAAAAGTTTTCATATTCTTTTTATTAATAATTTTTGCAGTTTTTCTGTCTTTAGATAAAATTATTTTTGATCCGAGAGATTTTAATAAATTAAGCATAGTATCTATATCTCTTACTCTAGGTAAATTTTTAATAGTTACTGGTTTGTCAAATAATAAAGTTGCTGCAAGAATTGGTAGAGATGCATTTTTAGAACCTGAAATCGAGACTTTACCCTTGATTTTACAAGGACCATTGATCAGAAATTTATCCATAAATTACTTTTTAATTTTAGCAACCTGTATGGTGGTTTGTCCCTGATATTTACCGTTTTTTGATTTATATGTTGTTTCTGGCTGGGTATCTGATTTAAAAAATAAAAATTGAGCAATACCCTCGTTTGAATAAATCTTTGCAGGGTTAGGAGTTGTGTTGCTTAATTCGATAACAATATTACCTTCAAATTCATTTTCAATTGGTGTTACATTACAGATAATTCCTATTCTCGCATAAGTACTTTTTCCAACACAAATACAAAGAACATCCTTTGGAATTCTAAAATATTCAATGGTCTTTGCCAAAACAAATGAATTTGGTGGAATTATACAATATGGCCCCTTTCGCTCAATAAAGTTTTCATCAGAAAAGTTTTTTGGATCCACTAGCGAACTATTAACATTTGTAAATATTCTATACTCATCAGAAATTCTGACATCGTAGCCCATGCTACTTAGTCCATATGATATTTTCCCCTCGGAGACTTGATGATCCAAAAATGGTTCGATCATCTTATGCTCTTTACACATTTTTTTTATCCAAGAGTCTGGTTGAATGGACATTATTTTGTTTTCTTTTTATTTTTTTTTTGAAAAATTTTTCTCTTTTTTAAATTTTTTCTAAGCGCAATGCTTAAGCGCTCATTTTTATTTTTAGTAATCATTCTTTATTTGGATTAGTAAGGAAATCTAAAGTTATTGGTTTAGATGTATCTAAAGCTTTATCTTTATTATCATCTTTTTTAGGACCTTCTTTTGCTAATCTTTTAGCTTTTTTTTCAGCAAGTTTTTTCTCTCTTTTCGCTTGCTTTTCCATGAGCTTAGCACTTTTGGTTGATTTATAATCGTAATGAATACCCATAAAATTTCCTTGGTAAGATATAAATCAAATTAATCAAAAAATTAAGGCAATAATTTGGAAAAAATGCTCTATTATCAATAAAAATAGAATTGATCCTAATGCTCCTATAGTTAAATGGCATAACGTATCCATGGTAAGGATAAATTCCAAGTTCGATTCTTGGTGGGAGCACCATTAATTTTTATAAAAAAATTTTCTCAAAATAATTGATATTAAAATTAAACTTATAAAAGCTAAAAGTGGAATATAAATTTCGGGAGAAACTATTATATCAACGATTTTTGGAACTTTTGAGTTCTGCTCGATAACTTTATCTAATCCACTTCCAATAGAAACGATTAGAAATGTACCAGGAATGATCCCTATTAAAGTTGAAAAAAAATAATTTCTTAATCTAACATTAAAAAGAGTTGGTAAAAGACATTGTAATTGCCATGGGATTCCACCTATCATTCGATAAATTAATAAATACATAAATTCTGACTTTTTAAATCTATTTTCAAGTTCTTTAAATTTTTTTAAAAAATTATCTCTTATATAATTTTTTAGAAAATAATTTCCAAATAAATATAATAGTGTAGCACCAAAACTTAGACCAATAACAACAATTAAAGTACCTATCCACTTTCCAAATATGAAACCGCCAACGAGGGCGATTGGTGAACCAAATCCCAAAAATGGAAAAACCCATAATATTGTGAAAATTAGAAAAATTATAGATATTAAAAACAAATTAGAATTTTTTAATTTTAAAAAATACAATCTGTTATCTTTAATGAATTCATAAGAAGTTATTTCTTGAATACTAAATTTTGAAAAAAATAATAATACAAATATAGTAAGTAAAACTAAGTATGATAAACCTATTATTATTTTAATTTTCTTAGCTTTTTCCATCATGGTTCATGGTATTTATAAATCTTCTATTTGCTATTTATATATTTAATTATTATAAAGGGCGAAATTTTATATAAATTTAACCACTTTTATGAAAAGAACATATCAACCATCTAGGAAAAAAAGAAGCCGAACCCATGGTTTTAGATCGAAAATGAAAACCAAGGGAGGTAGAAAACTTTTAAAACGAAGAAGAGCTAGGGGAAGAAAAAATTTAACAGTATCCTCTACTGTAAAAAGAAGAAGAAAATAAAGCCAGCTCAATGAAAAGCAAAATTGTTGCTCTTTCAAAGAATGAAGACTTTAAAACTTTGCTCAAAAAGAAAAAAGTATCAAACAGATATGTAACAATTTTTTTTGGTAATATAGATAAAAAAAATAATCAAAAACTTAATATTTCTTTTGTAACTAAGAAGAAGATAGGAAATGCTGTAAAGAGAAACAAAATAAAGAGGAGACTAAGGAATATTATGAATGATGCTGTTAAAGAAATATCTCTAAAATATCACTATTCATATCTTGTTATTGCTAAGTCAACTATGCTAAATAATGAATTTAAAATTATAAAAGAAACCTTATTTCAGGATTTTAAAAAAATTAAATAATGAACATTTTTACAATTATATTTATAAAATTAATTCAGGGTTACAAATACCTAATAAGTCCATTACTTGGTAACTCTTGTAGGTACTTTCCATCTTGTTCCGATTATAGCATTGAAGCATTAAAAACTTATGGTTTTTTTAAGGGTGGATATTTAAGTTTAAAAAGAATTCTTTCATGCCACCCTTTTAAAGAAGGTGGAATTGATCCCGTAAAAAAAGGAATAAAAGTTAAAAAATAATGGACTCTAAAAATACAATAGCGGCTATAGCTTTATCATCTGCTGTAATTGTTTTGTGGGCATTATTCTTTGTTCCAGAAAAATCAACAGTGGATCAAAACATTGTTGAAAAAGAAAAAATTGAACAAAGCGGTGATGCACCAAGTTTAGAGCAAAAGGAAACACAAATTACAATTTCACGAGATGATGCATTAAAAGAAAGTGAAAGAATTCAATTTGAAAATGATAATATTATAGGTTCAATATCATTAAAAGGTGCATCAATTGATGATTTAACTTTCAAAAATTATAAAGTAACCCTCGATAATGAACAAAGAGTAACTTTATTAGGACCTCGAAATATTAAGGAGGGATATCTAATAGATAGTGGTTTTGTTACTTCTGATAAAAATATTGATGTTCCTAACTCAGATACAATTTGGTCAATAGAAGGTAATAACAAACTCACAGACGGGTCTCCAATAAAACTATCATGGTCCAACGGACAGGGTCTAAAATTTGAAAAAATAATATCGTTAGATGATAAATATCTTTTTACTGTTAAACAAAAGATAATTAATGAGAGTAATAATAAATATGATTTTTACTCATATGGACAAATAATAAGAAATGAAATTCCGGAAATAATTGATTTTTTAATTCTTCATGAAGGACTCATTGCAACTTTGGATGATGAATTAATAGAGGAGGATTATGATGATATTCAGGAAAAGAAGTTTACTAAAATAGCTAATAAAGGGTGGTTAGGGATAAGTGATAAATATTGGATTACTTCCTTAATACCACCAAAAGATAAAGAGTTTAAAACAACATTCGACTATAAAAATAAATTTAGAGCAAATTTTATTTCTACAGATCCTTTGGCATTAAATGAAAAAAGTTCAATTGAAGAAGAATTACAAATTATCGTTGCTGCAAAAAGAGTGGATGTGATAGACGGATATGCTGAAAAACTCAACATAGATAAATTTGATTTAGTTATTGATTGGGGATTTTTATACTTCATAACCAAGCCTCTATTTTATGGAATTGATTATTTCTTTAAACTACTTGGAAACTATGGTTTGGCAATTATAGCTATCACTATTTGTATTCGTTTAGTTTTTTTCCCATTAGCTAACTTTTCATTTAAAAGCATGGCAAAAATGAAAGTTCTTCAACCAGAAATGGTTCGCCTAAAAGAGTTGCATAAAAATGATAAAATGAAACTTCAACAAGAAATGATGGCTCTTTACAAAAAAGAAAAAGTAAACCCAATGTCAGGTTGTTTGCCAATTCTTATTCAAATACCTGTATTTTTTGCATTATATAAAGTTTTGTTTGTCACTATTGAAATGAGACAAATGCCATTCTATGGATGGATTCATGATTTAAGTGAGAGAGATCCTACAAGTATATTTAATATTTTTGGTTTGTTGCCTTACGACGTTCCAAGTTTCTTGGTTATTGGGGCTTGGCCAGTAGCAATGGGAGTTTCAATGTGGGTGCAACAAAAAATAAATCCCGCACCTACTGATCCAATGCAGGCTAAAATTTTTGCTTTCTTTCCGCTTTTCTTAACTGTAATACTCGCACCATTCCCAAGTGGGTTAGTTATTTACTGGACTGTTAATAATATTTTAACAATGGCTCAGCAAGTATTTATTATGAGAAGAACAACAGTCAAAACGACAACCTAAATTTTAATTTAAATAAATTAATGGACTTAAAAAAAATTCTTCCTGAAAACGGACCTCCAATAAACGAGGTTAATAAATATATAGAAAAATATAAAAATGACTTGATAGTCATTAAATATGGAGGAAATGTTTTAATTGATAGAAATATCTTTGATAATTTTATTACTGATTTAAGTATTTTAAATAAATTAGGTCTTTCAGTTATTGTAGTTCATGGTGGAGGTCCAAGAATCAAGAGAGAGTTAGATAAATCTAATATTCAATCGAAATTTATAAGAGGGCTAAGAGTCACTGATGAAAAAATCATAAACATTGTTGAGTCAGTCCTAATAGATTTTAACAATGATATTGTTAGCTCTTTGGCCAAAAAAAATACAGAAGCAGTTTCCATTCACACAAAAAAAGATAATATTATTGAAGTCGTTCCAGAGGCAAAAGAACTGGGTTTTGTTGGCCTACCAAATAAGATCAATAACGATATTTTATTGAATATAATTCAACAAAATAAAATACCGATTATTTCACCATTAGGCTTAGATAAAAATAATCAAACACATAATATTAATGGTGATACTGCGGCAATGGCTGTAGCCAAATCTGTCAAATCAAGGAGATTACTATTGATGACAAATGTTGATGGTGTTTTAAATAAAGAAAAAAAACTTATAGATGAAATATCCTCATCCGAAATATTAGAGATGGTAAAAGACGAGACAATTACTGAAGGAATGATACCTAAAATAAGTGCTTGTCTAGATGCTGTTAATAATGGAGTTACAGCAGCAGGCATAATTAATGGTACAAAACAGCATTCTTGTTTATGGGAAATTTTCTCAGACAAGGGATCAGGTACATTAATAAGAAAATGAACTTAAAAGAAAAAAAATATCTGCTACTTGATCTTGATGGAGTTTGTTATGGAAAGCACAATAACTATTCTTTAGAGCGTGTATTTGGTCAAGTTTCAAAGAGGATGACTCAATTTATATCTGAAAAACTTAAAATTGGTAAAGATAAAGCTAAAGAATTACAAACAAATTATTTCTATAAATATAATACATCATTAAGAGGATTAATGGTCCATAATGGAATATCACCAGATGAATTTTTATCTTACGTCCATGAAATTGATTTATCATTTATGAAAGAAGATAAAATTATGAGAAATGAGCTTAAACAATTAGATATGGAAAAATTTATCTTCACCAATGGTAGTGCTGAACATGCTGCTAATATTTTAACTCACTTGGGAGTGTATGATTTGTTTGGAAGAGATAAGGTTTTTGATATTAAAGACGCTGGTTATGTACCTAAACCAGAAGCGGAAACCTTTGACTTAATGGTAAAAAAATTTGGTATAAATCCAAAAGAGACTATTTACATTGAAGATATAGCTAAAAATTTAAGTATAGGTCACGAACGAGGTTGTACAACTGTTTGGTTAATTAATGATGAGCATTTTGGAAAAATGGATGCAGACAAAGATTTTATTTCACACAAAATTGAAAATCTGTCTTTATTTCTAAAAGAAATAAGGCTATTAAAAAGTAATTAGTTATGTCTTTAGAAAAAACAATCAATGATGCTTGGGAAAATAAAGATCAGGTAAACCAGAATTCTGATCAAAATTTAAAGGATGCTATTAACCAAGTTATTGCTGATTTAGATAGTGGCAAATCAAGAGTTGCCGAGAAAGTAAATGGAGAATGGGTAACTCATCAGCACCTTAAGAAAGCTATAATGTTAAGTTTTAGAATTTACCCAATGGAAAATTTAAATGGTCCTTATAGTAGTTGGTATGATAAATCACATTTATTAAAAGGTAAAACTGCAGGGTGGACTAAAGCTGATCATGAAAAAGCAGGTTTTAGAATGGTTCCGAACTCACCAGTAAGAAAAGGTTCATTTGTCGGAAAAAATGCTGTTCTTATGCCATGTTATGTAAACATTGGAGCATATATCGACGAAGGAACAATGATAGATACTTTTGCAAGAGCTGGTAGTTGTTGTCAGATAGGTAAGAATTGCCATATTTCTGCAGGTTCGGGTGTTGGTGGAGTGCTAGAGCCCGCGCAAGCTTTACCAACAATCATAGAGGATAATGTATTTCTTGGAGCGATGTCAGAGGTAGTTGAAGGCGTAATTGTTGGAGAAGGTTCAGTTTTAAGTATGGGTATGTATATCGGTCAATCAACAAAAATAGTTGAAAGGAAAACTGGGAAAATTACTTATGGCAAAATACCACCTTATTCAGTTGTAGTTCCAGGCTCATTGCCTGATAAAAATAATTCTTCTGCACCCTCCTTGTATTGTGCAGTAATAATTAAACAAGTTGATGAAAAAACAAGATCTAAAACTTCTATTAACGACCTCTTAAGAGACTAAAAATGAAAACTTTAAATGAGTTAAAATTAGCTAAAGAGCTAATCAGATTTCCTTCCATCACCCCAGTTGATGCTGGAGTAATGAAATTTTTAGAAAAAAAATTAAAAAAATTAGGTTTCAAAACAAAAATATTGGAATTTAAAGAAAGAGGATTTCAGCCTGTGAAAAACTTGTATGCAAGATTAGGATCCAAGAAACCGAATTTTATGTTTGCAGGACATGTTGATATTGTCCCTCCAGGAAACATTAAGGATTGGACAGTAAATCCATTTAAGCCATCTATCAAAAAAGGCCATTTAATTGGGAGAGGTGCAAATGATATGAAAAGCTCTGTTGCAGCTTTTGTGTCTGCTGTAAGCACTTTTTTATCCAAAAATAAAAAATTCAACGGGTCGATAAGTTTACTTATTACAGGAGATGAAGAAGGTGATGCAGTAAATGGCACCAAAAAAGTTGTAGATTATTTAAAAAAAAGGAAAGAGAAAATTAACTTTTGTCTTGTTGGTGAACCAACAAATCCAAATAAATTAGGTGAAATGATAAAGATTGGACGTAGGGGTAGTTTAACTGGTAAATTAAATATTTTTGGTCAACAAGGCCATGTTGCATATCCTCATAGAGCTAATAATCCCTCGACTATAATTGTAAAAATTTTAAAAGAATTAAAAGATATTAAATTTGATAGAGGATCAAAAAACTTCCAACCAACAAACTTAGAGGTTACAAAAATAAATATAAATAATAACGCTGATAATGTTATCCCGGCTATGGCTGAGGCAACATTTAATATAAGGTTTAATAATAAACATTCATCAAATTCTATTAAAAATAGACTTAATAAAATTTTTAAAAAAATAACCAAGAAAAATAAATCAAAATTTAAAATTGATTATAGAGTTTCAGGTGAGGCATTTCTAACAAAGCCAAATGAAACAACGCACATGATACAAAATATTATAAAAAAAGTGACCAAAATTAAACCAAAGTTATCTACTACAGGTGGAACCTCAGATTTGAGATTCATAAGAAAAATAACACCTGGATTAGAGTTTGGGCTTGTTGGAAAAACAATGCATAAAGTTGATGAAGCCGTATCTTTAAAAGATTTGAAAAATCTTAAGAAAATTTATGAAAACATTTTAATAAATTATTTTAAATGAAAACAGCGATCATAAATTCTGACTCCTATGAAAAACATAACACTGGCGATGGTCATCCTGAGCAGCCTAAAAGAGTAATTGCTATAAAAGAAAAGTTAAAAAAAAGAAAAGACCTAATCTGGGATAAGCCAGATAATGTTCCTGATGATATATTGTCTATGACACATTCAAAAGACTATATAAATAATTTAAAAGATTCTTTTCCTCAAAAAGGCCTTAAGTATCTAGATGGCGATACTGTTATATCGCCTGAAAGTAAAAAAGCAGTTTTTGATGCTGCAGGCTCAACAATAAGAGCAATAGATGGAATAGAGAGTAATCAGTTTAAAAATGCATTCTGTTTGGCTAGACCACCTGGGCACCATGCTGAAAAAAATAAAGCTATGGGATTTTGTTGTATATCAAACGCGGGAGTAGCAACAAACTATTTAGTGTCAAAATATAAATACAAAAGAATTGCCTGTGTAGATTTTGACGTGCACTGGGGTAATGGAAATTATGATGTCATGCGTAATAATAAAAATTCATTATATATTTCTACGCACCAATATCCTTTTTATCCTGGGGGTGGAACAGATAAAGATAAAGGAGACTTTAATAATTCATTGAATATCCCTTTGCCCGCTGGGACGAACTCCGAAGAATACTTTAATGCATTTGATAGGGTGTTAGAAAGATTAGTTCAATATAAACCAGATTTTCTCATATTTTCAGCAGGTTTTGATGCACATAAAGATGATCCATTAGCTCAATTTCAACTTAGTTCTAAAGATTTTTATGAAATTACTAAAAGGACATTAGCGGCTACTAATAAGTTTACGGCAGGGAAAGTTGTTTCTATACTTGAAGGTGGATATGATTTAAATGCTTTAGCAGAAAGCGCTAACGAACATGTTAATGCATTAGTAGAATTCAATTGATAAATATCTAGCCCATCATAAATCGACTCCATGAAACTATACAAAATAAGAAAATCAAAAATTGATAATAAAGGTCGTGGACTTTATGCTACTAAAAATATCAAGGAAGGTACAAAAATTATTAATTACTTAGGAAAAATAATTACAAATAAAGAAGTTGAAGAGTCAGACAAATATGACAATAAAAAACCTATTTATCTATTTACTCTAAATAAAAGATTTACTTTGGACGGTGATTTTTCATTTAACATTGCTGGATTAGTTAATCATAGTTGCAATGCTAACGCCAGGTATGATGGTAAGGGTTTAAAAATTTGGATAACAGCTGATAGAGATATTAAGAAAGGCGAAGAGATAACTTGTGATTATGGTTTTAGTTTTGATAAAGAAGATTACAAGCAATTTCCTTGTAAATGTAAATCAAAAAATTGTTGTGGTTTTATAATTCGTGAGGAAAGTAGATGGCGAATACATCGTAAATTTGCGATGAGTAATAAAAAAAAATTAATAAATAACTCTCGTTAAATAAAGACCCTGAGGTGGTGCAGGTGGAGCACATAATTCTCTTTTTTTAGACTGCATTACATTTACGAATCTTTTTAGTGTCCATTTTTCTTCCCCAATATATTTTAAACAACCAACCATAGACCGGACTTGTTGTTGTAAGAAAGATTGAGATCTAAATTCTATTTCAATCTTATTTTTTATAGATCTAATTTTTACAGATTTCATAGTCTTTATTGGACTTTTAGCCCTACAACTCGATTTTCTAAAAGTACTGAAATCTTTAGTACCAATCAATTTTCTTGCAGCCCTTTTCATCAGTTTTAAATCAAGATTTTTTATAATATGCCAGCCTCTATTTTTATCTAAAACCGGTCCACTAATCCGATTAATAATCACATAATTATAAACTCTCATTTTAGCTGAAAATCTGGCATGAAAATTATTACCTCTTTTTGTAATTTTAAGTATTGCTATTCCATCTTTATTTAAAAAATGATTGATTGATTTTAAAAATCTATCAAATTTTACAATCTTATTTTTACAATCAAAATGTGCTGACTGTTCTTTAGCATGTACACCAACATCTAATCTTCCAGCTCCATATATTATGATTTTTTCTTTTAAAAGTTTTGAAATTTTCTCTTGTAATAATCCCTGGACAGTTTTTCCTTTTTTTTGAATTTGCCACCCCCTAAAATTAGTGCCCTCATATTCAATTAAGATCTGATACCTAAACATTTGATAACTTTGAGCCCTTTTTAATTTGAGAGCCCAACATGAATTCGCTAATTTTTTGTGGTCTTTTTCCTTGTCTTTGAATTTCGAGAATCTTAATAGATTGGTTGTTATTACATGCTACTTCTAACTGATTTGAAATAATTTCTCCTACTTGACCTATGCCATTACCAATTTCGGCTTTCAAAATTTTATATCTTTCGCCATTAAAACTAAAAGAAGCACCTGGGGAGGGAAATAATCCATTTATTTTTCCAATAATTTTAGAGGCATCCTCGCCCCAATCAATCTGTGACTCCTCCTTATCAATTTTTTTTGCATAAGTTGCTTTAGAATGATCTTGATCAATAAACTTCGCCTTATCTTCAAGTATATCATCCACATTATCTAAGATTTTTTCAGCAGCTAAAGTGGATAGTTTTTCTGAAATTTCTTGAGCATTTTGGTTTTGATCTATTTTGATTTTATAAATATTACTAACTGGTCCGCTATCCAACTCTTTTTTGATCTTCATAATACTTATGCCAGTTTCTGGATCTAAATTCATAATTGATCTCTGGATCGGCGCCGCCCCTCGCCAATTAGGAAGGATTGAGGCATGAATATTTACAAAACCTTTTTTGGTTAAGTTTAAAAAATTTTCAGGAATAATTTGTCCATATGCACACACTATTGCAAGATCGGCATTTAACTCTTTAAAAAATTCGTACTCTTCTTGATTATCCTTAAGTGTCTTAGGTGTTCTATAATCTATATTTAAAGTTTCAGAGATTCCCTGAATTGGACTCTTGTTAATTTTTTGTCCTCTATGAGATTTTTGCGGTGGTTGAGTAAAAACCACAGAAATATTATAACCATTTTGATATAGAGATTTTAAAATAGGGACACAAAATATTGGTGTACCCATAAAGATAATTTTATTTGCCATCTTTAAACTACTATTCTGTCTGGATTTTTTTTAATTTTTGAAATTTTTTTTATAATAAAATCTTTCTTTAATTTTGATAAATGATCAATAATTAATTTTCCGTCCAAATGATTTATTTCATGTTGAATACAAGTAGATAAAAGTCCATCACATTTAAGATTTTTCTTCTCTCCCTTTTCATTGATATATTCCACCTCACAAATTTTTGGTCTCTCAATTTCAATAAAAGTTTCAGGTATTGATAGACAACCTTCTTCGTACACCGATGTCTCTTCGCTTAAGTTTTTTATTACAGGATTGATTAATGCAATTGGTTGATTTTTTTCATCCTTATTTGAAACATCAACTACTAAAACTCTTTTTAGTATACCTACTTGAACTGCAGCAAGGCCTATTCCATTGGAGTGGTACATTGTTTCAAATAAGTCTTCAATTAATTTTTTTTCATTAATTCCAACTTTTTCAATTGGATCAGAAATTTTTTTTAATATTTCATCTGGAACAGTAACAATTTCTTTAAGCATAATAAATAATTAAACTAATTTTTAAACTTTTAAAGGAAGAACTTTAAGCAATATCTTATTTCTCATCCAATCAATATTAAGCTTATTGAGAGCTGTGATTATAAAATAAATTGTATCTTCATCTATTCTATCAATTTCATCTTGACCAATCACTTCAGCAATTCTCAAAAGTGCTAAACCAGTTTCACTATTATTAATCATAATTTGTATATCGGTAGGGATTTCATTTTCATCAATTTGATACAAATCATCGTATTTTTCTGAAATTTCAACTCCATCATATCTTAACGACTCTAAAAATATAATATCTTTTTTAGACAGAAAATATTTTTTGTTTTTTTTTATCTTTTTTAAAAAATTATTTGTGTCTTTAGAAATTTTGGAACTAGCATAATCACCGTTAAAATAATTAATTAGTTTTGATTGATGCAAGATATCATTATTAAACTTAATTTTTTTATCTTCATCCTTTTCAATTTGAATATTTGTATAATAAAAACTGGTTAAATTATCTGGTATATCCACTGGATTAATTTTTTCGAGAAAGATTTTCAATTCTAAATCAAACGCTTTGTCTAAATCATCTTCTTTAAAAGAATTTTTTAATATTCTTAATAACTTTAATTTTTTTTCCATTTCTGACTCAAGTAAAATTTTCTGATAAATAAGAGCCCTACCTTCGATTTTAGGGAGTTTTTTATATTCATTTTGAGCATCGAGTAATTGATTAAAATTAAATTGAAATCTTTTATATAAATCAAATAAATCTTTTTCTGGATAATTTTTATCATGAACAGCTTTTTCTATAGTTCCTATTTTCTCAATTTCTGAAACATCAATTTGTTTAAATGAACCTAATAAATTTGCGGATAAAAGATATTTCCAAATTATTTTTTTAGTTTTGTCATTTGGTTCGAAATTAAAATTAGGATTTGTTTGATGGGCTAAATAAAAATCAAATATTGATTTTTCAGACACTGAATCATCTATTTTTTTTGTGTATTTTAGTAAATAATTTATTTTTTTTTCGAAATATTCATCTTTAAATCCTGTTTCCTTTTTTAAATCTAAAATTAATTGAGCTTCTTCTCTTTTATTATTTTTAATCAAACAATAGATGTTAAATTTGGATAAGTACTCATCTGTAATTAATTCATTATTTTTTGAAAATATACTGCAAGCTTTGTCAATTTTTGAATTAGAGAGATGTTCATCCACAAGATATTTTGTGAGTTTTGGGTGTAAATTAATTATTTGATTTTGAATTAAATATTCTTCGATTAAATCTAGGTTTGAGTTTTTTATTAACCAATCTGACTTTAGTTTTAGAAATTCGTTATCTGATATATTTTTTTTAGGACTATGAGCATTAATTAAGAGTGAAGTATTAATGATTTCAATTGCATCATTAGAAAGATTCATCTTATTTAGTTTTATAAGCAAATTTTCTAATTGGTCTCCGTCTGAATTAGCCCACATATCTACATTGAGTCCATAGTCTTCAGGATCATATAATCCGATTATTTTAATTTTTTTTGTATCAAACTTTTCATCAAGATTAATAATTGATTTTTGATTTTGATTTTGCATTCCAAATACACTTGACTCGATACTCTCTTGTAATATATTTTCCCCATTTGAAATTTCTGAACTATTTATTATATTTTTTTCTTCAATTTCTTTTTTATCTATATTCCAAATATCAACTGGTTTTTCTTCTGCACCAGCGATAGAAGTGAAAAATAAAAAAAATAAAATAAAAAATTTTTTTTTATTTAACAATTTTAAAATTTTCATTAGGGATAGTTTTATCTATATCTTTTTTAGGAGCTGGAAAATCAATCTTGTTCAGTAAAAAAACAATTAAAAAAAAGACAAGCAAAAGTAAAACTAATTTAGTTACAATACCCACAATACTTCGGCTTGAACTTGTTTTTTTTATAAATTGCATATACTTTTAACTAATTTCAAATTAAGACATATTTGTGGTTTTTCAATAAAGAAAATTATGAAATCTGATAGAAATATTGTTTTTTTAGGTATGATGGGGTCTGGTAAAACATCTATCGGATTTTTAGTTTCAAAAAAACTAAAATTAGATTTTTACGATGTTGACCATCACATAGAAAATAAACTTAAAATGAAAATTTCAAATATATTCAAAAACAAAGGTGAAAAATTTTTCAGAGAATACGAGGAAAAACTTACTTTAGAACTCATGAAAATTAAAGGAATAGTAGTGTCTCTGGGTGGTGGTGCTTTTTTAAATAGAAATATAAGAAATGAGGTTTTAAAGAACCACATATCTTTTTGGCTGAAAACCAAGGATGATATTTTAATCCAAAGAATAAGAAAAAGTGCTAAAAGACCACTAGCTTATAATGTTTCTAATATTGATCTACAAAATATGATAAAAAATCGTAATAGATATTATGCAAAAGCGCAAAATAAAATTGATTGTCACAATAAAACTAAAAAAGAAATTGTAGATAAAATTTTAGATATTATATGAAACCAATTAAATTGATAATTAAGACTAATTCTGAAAAATATCCAATATTTATTGGAAAAAATCTTATTTCAAAAATATCAAGTTTGATGGTCAATAATTCCATTAAATCAGAAAAATGTTTATTGGTAATTGACAGAAAAGTTCCTAAAAAATTTATTTCCGAAATTAAAAAAAAACTACGAAATAAAAAAATATTTTTATTCAATTTTAATGCAAACGAAAAAAATAAAAACCAAACTACTGTAAATTCAATCTTAGAAATTTTACTTAATAAAAATTTTTCTAGAGAGGATTGTTTATTAGCAATAGGGGGAGGTATAACTGGAGACGTTGGTGGTTTTGCTGCAAGTTTATTTAAAAGAGGATTACATTTTGTAAATATTCCCACAACTCTTTTGGCTCAAGTAGACTCATCGATTGGTGGCAAAACAGGAGTAAATTCTAAGTATGGAAAAAATCTCATTGGTAGCTTCTATCAACCAAAATTAGTCGTAAGTGATATAGATACTTTAAAAACACTTAATAGAAGAGAAATTATTTGTGGGTATGGTGAAATTTTAAAACACTCTATAATCTCTACAAAAAAATTCTTTAAATATTTAGACCAGAATTTTGATGACATTATTAAACTAAAATCTCCTTGTATAGAAAAGGCGATATTTGAGAGTTGTAAAATTAAAAAAGATGTGGTTGAAAAAGATGAAAAAGAGAGCAACTTAAGAAAAAAATTAAATTTTGGTCACACTTTTGGTCATTCATTTGAAGCTTCATTAGGATATTCTAAAAGATTAAATCATGGTGAAGCTGTTATTTTAGGAATGATGATGGCTTTAAAATTTAGTAATCAGAGTAAATTCCTGAATATTAATGATTATAAATTGA
>CACHMD010000014.1:0-19990 GCA_902580835.1 uncultured Pelagibacteraceae bacterium
AGAGTTAACATTATTATCTTTGACGGAGGTTATTGGTGGAATTTTTTGGGTATGGTTGCCATTGTTCGGGATTAATGAAATTCCGTCAACGAATACAATAGTGGGTGGTTTCTTTCTTTTTGTATCAATTATTTATTATAGCCTTATTATGAGGCGGAATAATAGATATATAGCTCTTAATTGAATTCTAAAAAATTCATGCAAAGGCCTGATTTTTTTAGTTTAAAGAATGGTGAAAAGGCTAAACTACCTTTTTCTAATGATGAATATAATCAAAGATTGAATAAATTAAGATATGTAATGGATAAAGATAATCTTGATATGATTATTTTAACATCAATGCATAATATAGCATACTACTCAGGTTTTATTTATTGCTCTTTTGGTAGACCATACGGATGTATTATCACAGAAAACAAAATTGTAACTATTTCAGCTAATATTGATGCAAGCCAGCCCTGGAGAAGATCACATTGTGAAAATATCATTTATACTGATTGGAAAAAAGACAATTTTTTAAAAGCGATAACCTCAATAATTGATGAGAATAAAATACCTAAAAATATTGGAATAGAAAATGATCATATTACTTTAGAAATGAGTGAAAAAATTCAATCAATTTTTTCAGCCTCTACTTTTAAAGATATTTCAAAAAAACTGATGAAGTTAAGAATGATAAAATCTAAAGAAGAAATAGAAATTATTAAAAATGGTGCAAGAATTGCTGATATTGGTGGAGAAGAAATTGTTAAAAATATTAAAGAAGGAGCAACAGAGCTAGAAATTGCAATAACTGGAAGAGATAAAATGGAAAAAGAAATAGCCAAAACATATCCAGATGCTGAATACATGGATACTTGGGTATGGTTTCAATCAGGTATCAATACAGATGGCGCACATAATCCAAAAACAAATCGCAAATTAGTAAATGGTGATATTTTATCCTTAAACACTTTTCCAATGATTTATGGATATTATACTGCTTTAGAAAGGACTTTATTTTTAGATAATGTAAATGATGAATCTTTTAAAGCATGGGAGGCAAATGTGAAGGTACACAAAAGGGGGCTTGAGTTAATAAAACCTGGAGTAAAATGTTCTGACATATGTAATGAATTAAATGAACTTTTTGCTGAGCTAGGATATTTGCAATACAGAACGTTTGGGTATGGACATTCATTTGGAGTATTGTCGCATTTTTATGGAAGGGAAGCGGGTCTTGAATTGAGAGAGGATATTGACACTGTTCTTGAGGAAAATATGGTTATTTCAATGGAGCCTATGATACTTATTCCAGAAGGAAATCCGGGTGCAGGAGGGTATAGAGAGCACGATATTTTGGTAATAGGAAAGAATAATTCAGAAAATATTACGAAGTTTCCATTTGGTCCAGAGCATAATGTTATAAAAGGTTAAAATGAAAAAAGGAAAAAGGATTGTAAATAGTTGGAATGAGTGGGATCCTTTAAAGCATGTTATTGTTGGAAGAGCCGACGGCACATGTATACCCGCACCAGAGCCTGCTTTAGATGCAAAAGTTCCTGAGGACTCAGATATGAGAGGGAAATTTGGTCCTAGAACAAAAGATACTGTAGATAAAGCAAATCAGTTACTTGATGATTTCTCAAATATTTTGGTTAAAAGAGGTATTAAAGTTGATAGACCAACACCTTTAAATTTTAATCAAAAAACTTCAACACCTGATTGGGAATCTGAAACTATGTTTGGCTGCATGCCTCCTAGAGATGTTTTATTAACAGTTGGAAATGAAATTTTAGAGGCAACTATGAGTTATAGATGTAGATGGTTTGAGTATCTTTGTTATCGTCCACTTCTTAAAGAATATTATAATTTAGATCCAAACATGAGACATGAATCAGCGCCAAAACCAAGATTAACAGATGCAGATTATAGAAAAGATTATTTATCTGACAAAATTGGAATTCAAAAAAGATTAAAATGGACTGAAGATAAATTTTTTGTAACAACTGAAGAAGAACCTTTGTTCGATGCGGCTGATGTGTTGAGATTTGGTAAAGACTTAGTGGTACAACATGGTTTTACGACAAATCTTAAAGGAATTGATTGGTTAAAAAGACATTATAAAGATCATCGAGTTCATGCTGTAAATTTTCCAGGAGATCCATACCCAATTCATATAGATGCAACCTTCACACCAATAAAAGAAGGATTGATTATTAACAATCCTCAAAGAAGATTACCTAAAGAACAAAGAAAATTATTTGAAAATAATGGCTGGGAAATTATAGATGCCGCACAACCTGCTCACAACGAACCACCGCCACTTTGCTATTCATCAGTTTGGCTTTCTATGAATGTTTTGGTACTAGATCCAAAGACAGTTTGTGTTGAAAAAAGTGAAAAATATCAAGCAGAGCAACTTGATAAACTTGGTATGGAAGTAATTCCAGTAGATTTAAGAGATGCCTATGCTTTTGGTGGTGGTCTTCATTGTTGTACTGCTGATGTTTATAGAGAAAGTGAATTTAAAGATTATTTTCCTAAACAATAAAAAAAATATAATTTAATTAGCTGGGTTTTTTTTTAAAAATTCAATATATTTTAAGACTTCATTTAATTTATCGTCTGGAATATCTTTATAACTTGCATTGAATTCATTTTTTATGCAAATTGCTACATGGGCATAAGGATTTCTTCCTTTAGGATGATTAGGATGATCAGGTAATTGACCTACCAAATAATCGCCAGCTTCCTGAATCATTTTCCAGAGTTTACTTGCGTTTTCTTTATTCATATATCCCAAGTTCTTGATTTGTCTAAATCTAGCATTGTCTTAAGACTAAAATAAAAATAGAAAATTTTTAGGTCTAGTTTTCTTTTGATTTATCTATATTATAATTCTCTAATCCACTTGATGAACTTTTGAGATTTTTGTCAATTTCTTCAAATCTTGCTCTTTTTTCGATTTCTTTTTGAATAAGCCTTTGTTCTCGTCTAATTTCCTCTTGTTCTTTTTGCTTTCGTTCTCTATCAAATTTTTCTTCCCACTCTCTTATTTTGATAAACTCAGCCTCTTTTTGCCTATCTTCTTCTTCTTTGAGTATCTTTAATTCTCTATTTTTACGTCTTTGTTCTTTTAATTCTTTATTTTTTTGCTCATCTTCTCTTACTTTTAAATCGATATCTTTTCTATTTTGCTCTTCCTCTCTAGTTTTTAATTGTTTTTCTTTTTCTCTTAATTCTTTTGCAACAAGTACTAACTCCTCATCTTTTTTCGTTAGTCTTTCACTTTCAATTTTTTGTTTTTCTTCTTTAGACCTAATTTCTTTTTCTCTTATTCTTAGCTCTTCTTCATTTGAGCGGATTTTACTACTTTCTTTATTGAGCCTATCCTCCCAAAGTTTCAATTCTTTCTTTTCCTTTTGATAAGAATTTCTTTCCTCAAGTTTTTGTAATTTAATAGCTTTGATTTTTTCTTGTTCTTTTTTTTTCTTATAATTAGTTAACGCGCTGCTAAGCGAACTTGTTGTAAATGTTGCTATCTTAGCAAGTCCGTTAGTTTTTTTTTTAATTTTTGTTTTCTTTTTTTTTAATGGCATTTTTTAAATTTCAATTATTTCACTAGATAAATGAAAATTATTCAATAAGATTCTTAAAAAAAATCTATGTAGTCTGACTAAAATGAGTTACAACCTGAAAGGGATATATTTAGTATGTCACCTCCTTTTTTTGATCTTCGTTCTCGTCTTTTTTATATTTTACACCTTTTCTTTCTAAAATTTCTTTAACTTTTTCTGAATATGGTTCTTCTATGTGTTCAGTAGTAGGATTAAGTTCAATACCTGCTGGAGTAATAGTTTGTGGCATAGCAACGAACTGAGAGTCTGGATTTTCAACAGTTTTTCTTACTTTCATTCTATATATTCCAAAAAATCCTATGAAAGAGTGAAAAACAAATAGAAATACAAAGAAACCATTTGGTCCAACCAAATCCATAAATATTGAGCAAAGAAATGGACCGCTCATTGCTCCTAATCCAAAAGCAAATTGAAGTCCAGCTCCAGCTGCAACAAATTTTTCTTTTGAGATATAATCATTTGTGTGTGCCAGGATCAAAGAAAACATTGGTAAACTACAAAATGAAAAAAGAATAAAGAAAAAATAAAACCATGTTTTACTAGTTGCAAGACCACCTGGTAGATACATTTGTCTTGAAACAAATATTGCAATTATTGCGAATATTGCTGCTCCAAATGTTGAAAAAACAATTACTCTTCTTCTATCATAAATATCAGAAATTTTACCAACTGGAAATTGGGCTACTGCACCTGAAATTGCTAGTAAGAAAGTTACAATTGATATTTCTAAAATAGTGAAGTTCATGGAGGTAGCATAAACTGCTAGCAATGTGAATAAAGCAGATTGTATTGTTCCATAAAAAAGAGAGCTCACCATACCAAAAGGTGAAGCTTCATATAATTCTCTCATATTCATGGCTTGTATTTTTTTAAAATTTGGTGGTTTTTTTTTAGTTAGTAAAATAGGTATTAAAGCAGCTGAAGTAATTACTGAAACTAATATAAATGGTTGAAAGTTTTTAGGACTACTAAAGTTAAGTAAAAACATACCAATACCCATGGTTCCATAAAGTATGACCATATAAATAGAAAGCACGCTACCTCGATTTTTATTACTTGATCTGTCATTTAACCAACTTTCTGCAACCGTATAAATACAGACCATGCTTACACCTGTAAGTATTCTTAATAAAAACCATATGAATGGATGAATTATAACTGAGTGAATTAAAACAACTAATGAAGCTAAAGATGCAAAAGCTGCAAAAACTCTTATGTGACCAACTCTCGAAATTATATTTGGAATAGTTGCGGCACCAATAAAATATCCTACAAAATAACCAGACATCATGAATCCAGTTGAAGTAAGGCTAAATTCTTCCTGGACAGCCCTTACACCTAAGAGAGACCCTTGGAATCCATAAGCCATCATGATGAAGCCCATTCCTAAAAACAATGCCCAGGAGTTTTTTAAAACTTTATTCATAAAAATTGAGGTAATTATTCGCGATGTATTATTAAATCAAGTCTTAATTGTGACAAGCCTAAGAATTTTTGAGTTTTAAGTATGAGTGAATTGCGATGGTGGTTATTATAATCAGACCACCCTGAAGTGTTTCTAAACTAGGCTGTTCCTTAATTATTAACCAAACCCAAATTGGACCAATTATAGTCTCCAAAAGAAAAAAGAGATTCACTTCAGCTGCAGGTATAAATCTTGGAGCGATGGTTACTAAAACAAAAGGTATTGCTACACATAAAATACACATCATAGGAACTATCAAAAGATCTTTACCAACTAATGCAAAACTTTCGATAAAAAGTAATGCAAAAGTTGCTACAAATAATTTACCAACTACAGCAGCAGGAACTAAATTTTTATTTTTAGCAGATCTGATTATAACTGCTCCAACCGCTAAACCTATCGCAGTAACAAATCCTAAAACATCTCCATAGAAATTACCTAACTTCAAAGAGTCATAGAAAATATATATTATTGCTAAAAAAGTAATTATTATGGAAATCCAAGTTTTTTTATCAGGTGGTTCTTTTAGAAATATTGCTCCAAGAATAGCTGATAACATTGGAGCAGTCGCTATCATAACTAAGGTATTTGCAACATTTGTATTTTGAATAGAGACAACAAAAGTTATATTAGTTACACTAAATGTAATTACATAAAATATTCCATGATAACCACTAGTGAAAAGAATTTTAAAGAAATTTAACTTATAAATGATTAACATACCTATCAAAACTGTCATAAAAGGGATAATTCCCCTATAAAAAACTAAACCCCAAGTATCCACATTTGAAAGCCTTATGAATAGTGAGTCTGGTGTAATAAACATTACCGCAACAAAGGCTAATAACGATCCCTTTTGTTGATCTGTAAGATTTTTCATGCTTTTAATTCTTTCCAGAAAGTTGATGCTAAATTTATTTTTGAAAGGTCGTAGAAAGTTTTTAATCCAGTAGGTGATGTAACATTTATGTCACCATTGAGTTGCTCATCAATAAAGTCAATCCCAGCAAAGAAAATTTTATCTTTTTTTAAATCTTTACTAATCAACTTTGATATTTTCATTTCTTTATTAGTTAATTTTACATTTATTGGTTTTGCACCTTTGCTTAAATTGCTTAAAATTGAGCCTTTTTTTGGAATTCTTGATATTGCGCCGCATACTTTACCATTTATTAAAAAAACTCTCTTATCTCCTTCTTTGATCTTGGGTAAATATTTTTGACACATAATATGATCGTGTTTTTTAATAAATTTTTGAAAAAATTTTAGATTAAACTTAGTAAATAAATGTATATTATTTCCACTATAGCTGTTGATAGGTTTAACAATCACTTTTTTATGTTTTTTAAAAAACTTTCTAATTTCATCAATATTTTGTGAAAAAATAGTATCTGGCATAAATTTTTGATATTTTGTGGAAAAAAGTTTTTCAGATACATTTCTTATTGCTGCTGGATCATTAATAACTTTAACTCTTTTTTTTATTTTATCTAAAATGAGAGTTGAACATATATATTCTAAATTAAATGGTGGATCTTGGCGAATAAGTAAATATTTACACTTAATTAGTTCTAGTTTTTGTTTTTTTAAAATTTCAAAAAATCTTTTTTTTTTATAATCAAATTTGATAAAAAATCCTTCAGCAACTACTTTAAAATTAATGATAGATAAATTTTTTGGGTCATAATAGAAAATTCTATAATTTTTCTTTTGTATTTCATGGGCTAAAAAAATACTTGTATCGGTTAAAGGGTTAAGTTTTGAAGGATGATTTCCCTGGATAGCAATAATTTTATTTGTCATATAATTCAGTTAAATCTTCATCTTTAGAAAATTTAATAATCATATGATGTGCATTTGTAGTTTTATTATCAATCACTTTTTGTAGATAATTTAAAAATAGGGTCTCATTTTTTCCACTTTTATTGACTATATCTCTCTTTTCTAATCCCTTTTTAGATAAATCTAATAATACTGAAGACCAATAAAGTAGGTCTTTATTCATAAGCTGGGTATTAAAACCTTTTTGTGGTGCTTCTAAATATGCATTCATAATTTTATCTTTATCCCAACTAGAAATTAATTCATAAACTTCATCTAAATTTCCATATAATATTCCAACATTAAATGCGGGACCCGCACATAGACAATCCCAACCACAAGTGTCCATCGATCTTAATTCAATATATTTTTTAAGTCTATTCTCTGTAAAAATTGTACTTAAATGAGTTGATAAATCATTCTCATCAGGCAGACGATTATTTATTTCTTTAATATTTCCTGACATGAAATCACTAAAATTGTATCCTATACCTGAAAAATAATTTTCTTTTTGTTTTATAAACAGAACTGGAAAATTAATCACAAAATCTGCATATTTTTCAAAATCAAAGTTTTCTAGGAACAATTTAGGTAAACCACCTCGAGAAGTATTTTGCCATACTTTCGATCGGTACGACAAATAATTACTTTTTTTCTTTTCAACTATTGATGAATTAGCAAATAAAGCAATTGAAATAGGTACCAGAGAATTAACTATCTTAAATTTTTTTTTAAAATCTTCTTCTGAACAGTAATCTAAATTTAACTGCGTTCCACAGGTTCGATACATCATATCAAGACTTAATTCTCCCCCTAAAGGCATATCATTTGTCATTAGTTTGTATCTTTTTTTAGGGTTATTGGGGATCTCATCTAATTTTGATATTGGATCGAAACCTGCACTTACAATTTTAATATTAAGTTTTTTTGTGACCTGTTTTAATTCAAATAAGTAATCATAAGACTCTGCGCATGCTTCATGAATATTAGTAAGTTTATCACCAGATAATTCAATTTGATTACCTGGTTCAAGAGTAATATTTTTTCCATCCTTATTTAAACCAATAATATTGTTGTTTTCTAATATAGGATTCCATCCAAATTCAAGTAAAGCTGAGAACATTTCCTTTATTTTTTGATAATCAATTCTCTTATTATTTTGACTATCAAATAAAAATTTCTCATGTTCGATACCAATTTTTAATTCGTTCTTATTTTTAATCCCAGAGTTGAAATATTCAATTATTTGCTCTTTTTTTGTGATCATTAGTATTAGTTTTGTTTTTAATTTTTCGTTAGAGAAGAATATGGTTTTCTAGAAAAAATTTTCTTTAAAATTGGTTTGAAAAATTCCAATGGTAAAGACTCATATTTAGGATCAAAAGAATTTTGATCATATTTTTCGCAAAAATCTATTGTAGCTTGATAATATTTGTGATCTTTATATTTATCTCTTCTGTTCTTATCACCACCTAAATGATGTGCATAATAATACATTTGAAATTCTCCATGCTTTTCTACTATCCAATGTGTTTTTTCTGATACATAGGGCTTTAAAATTGAAGCGGCATACTCAGAATGATTCATTGGTGCTAATTCATCACCGATGTCATGTAACAGACAAGCTACAACCATCTCCTCGCTTTCACCATTTTTATGAGCTCTCGTAGCACTTTGAAGTGAATGCTCAAGTCTTGATACCTGATAACCTTCTAAAGTCTCATTTAATCCAGACATAAATTTTAATATTCTATCAGCAGTTTTACTAGCAAAATCTTTTTCATGTTTATCTAAAAAAAGATAATCCTCTTTAGTTCCATTTTTCATTTCAGTAAAACTTACTTTTTTCATTTAATTATTTGATGCAGTATTTAATAAAGATAATTGTGTGATTTTACTATCACCAAGTTCATCAATAGGTTTGACAGGATAATCCCCAGTAAAATAATGATCAGTTAATTGAGGATAACTCTGGTTTCTTCCATCAAAACCTATTGCGCGATACATTCCATTTACTGACAAAAATTTTAACGATTTTGCTCCTATATACTCACATATTTCCGAGTTACTTTTATTTGCTGCAAGCAATTCTTTTTTAGTTGGTGTGTCAACTCCATAAAAATCAGGAAATTTTATTTCTGGACAGGCAATTCTAACATGTACCTCTTTTGCGCCAGCATCATATAGCATTTTAACTATTTTATGAGATGTTGTACCCCTTACTAGTGAATCATCCACTAAAATTATTTTTTTGCCTTGAATTGTTGATTGATTGGCATTTAATTTTAATTTAACACCTAAACTTCTAATCTTCTGACTTGGTTCAATGAAAGTTCTTCCAACATAATGATTTCTGACTAAACCAAGCTCAAATTTTACGTTTAAGGATTGTGCAAAACCTAAAGCAGCTGCATTTCCAGAATCTGGCACTGGTACAACAATATCAGCATCTATATCATTTTCTTTTGCAAGTTCTGAACCAAGATTTTTTCTATGTTCATATGCAGTTTTTCCGTCAAGCATGCTATCCGGTCTTGCAAAATAAATGTATTCAAAAACACAAGGTCTAACTTTTCTTGGTGGAAATGGCTTAATACTTTTAAGTTCATTATTTTCTATTAAGACAATTTCACCATTTTCAACTTCTCGTATGAATTTTGCACCGATTATGTCTAAAGCACACGTTTCGGATGCTAGGACATAACTATTCTTTAATTTTCCTATAACCAAAGGCCTGATACCAAAAGGATCTCTAACACCTACCAATGAAGTTTGAGTTAACATTACCAAAGCATATCCACCTTGTATTTGAAAAATCGCATCAACAATTTTGTCAATTGTTTTTGCCCGTTTTGACTTAGCAATTAATTGTACTATTGTTTCTGTATCAGATGTTGTGTAGAAAATCGCGCCTTCATCAACTAATTTTTTTCTTAAAGAAATAGAATTGGTTAAATTCCCGTTATGAGCTACACCTATGCCTCCAGCATTAGTATCAGCAAAAAAAGGCTGAATGTTTCTTAGAGTATTTTCACCTGTTGTACTATATCTGTTATGTCCTATAGCATAATCTCCTTGAAGTTTTTTTAATATTTTCTCTTTATTAAAATTATCACCTACCAAACCAAATCTTTTTTCAGAAAAATATTGTTTACCATTAAAGGTAACGATACCACATCCTTCTTGGCCTCTGTGTTGAAGAGCATGAAGTCCTAGAGCTGTTAATGCAGAAGCATCTTTAGTATTACTAATTCCAAATATACCACACTCCTCTTTAAGTTTTGGATCAAATATTCTTAATTTTCTCTTTAGATTTTTGATATGTTTTTTCATCAGGAAATTTTTCTAATAAATAATTACTACCTTTTTCTAAATATGGAAAGATTAATGATTTACTCAAATTTACTGGCCATTTATCATGATTATAGACAATGTGCACACCTGAGAAAATACAAACAGAAATAATATAAGCCTTGATAAATCCAAAAAAGAATCCAAACATTGTATCTAAACTACCAAGACCAGTAAAACGGACAGCTTTTTTAATACCTCTGTTAATCATTAGAATTAGAAATATAACAATTACAAATATTGTAATTCCTAAAACTATATCTAGAACATACTCATTATCTATTATGCCTTTCAAGTAAGGTTTTGCTCTAGGGAATATTATCAATGTAATTATGTAGGCTAGAAACCACTTAGCCATTGACAGAATACTTAAAACAAATCCTCTTTTGTAACATCCAATTAATGTTAAAATTGTAATTACTAAATATACAATGTCTAAAACGTTTGTAGTTTTATAAAAATCTACAAAGAAATCTTGCATCTGATTATTTATCAAAAGGTTTAATTAATAATATCAAAGAAGGTAGTAAGGTTAAAACTAAGACCATAGCCAATAACATTGCCAGTCCAGTAAAAACACCAAAATAGATTGTGGGTATAAATTTTGACAAAACTAATATCGAAAATCCAAAAACGATTGTTATTGATGTATTCAAAATTGCCCTACCAACTGTTGAGTGACATAAAGTAAGAGTTTTATTATAATTTTTTGAGTTATTAAATTCTTCTTTAAATCTATAAATATAATGAATACTATTATCAACAGCTATTCCAATTGTGATTGCGGCTATTGTAATTGTCATCATATCCAATGGAATATTAAGTAAACCTATCACCCCTAATATGAAAAAAGCTGCTATAAAATTTGGCACTACACCAATTAAAGAAAGTTTGATATTTCTAAAAAGAATTACAAACATTCCAAATATCCCTATCATCACCAAACCTAAAGTTAGTATTTGAGATTTAAAAAGACTCTGGAGTAAGTTATTAAATAAAATAAGAACACCACCAAGTTTGAACTCACTTTCTTTTAAACCTAATTCATTTTTTAAGTCATTATTAATTTTTTTAATTAGATCGTTCCTCCTTAAATTTTTTTGAGAATCAATAATTCTTAGATTAATCCTTGCCTCGTTGTCTTTTATTGAGATATACGGATCAATTATTTCAGTCTTAATTTTCTCAGGGATCTTAGAATAAAGTACACCCATTTCTAATGTTCCTAGAGGCTTATTGTTATTAAGCATTGTTGCTACATCTATTATTGATGAAAAAGATAAGACCTTTCCAACTTGAGGCAAATCATCTAGATAGTTATGAACAGAAGAAATTTTATCAATTTTATCTTTTGTAAACCAATATTTGTCATCATTCTCATTTTCCCTGTCACCCCAATCTTCAAAATCATCTTCCTCATCAGCTCTCTTAATTTTTTTTTTTGGAAATTTTAAAATTACTTCAAGTGGAGTTGTTCCACCTAATTTTTCATCTATAAGTTTCATCCCTTTATAAATTTCAGTTTTTTTACTAAAATAATTTATGAAACTATTCTCAACTTCTAGTCTGCTTATTCCAATTAAACTAAGAATGGTCACCACAATAGTGAAAGTAAAAATTATTTTGTGATTATTTAAAGAAATTTGTGCAAAGAAAGAGGTAATTTTAGAGCCCTCCTGTTTTTTTAAAAAAATCTTCTCCTTGGGCATAAAATTTATTAGAGATGGAAGTAGTGTAAATGTGATAATAAATGAAGTAATTAAACCCAGAGTCATCATCCATCCAAAATCAATAATTGGTTTTATTTCACTGAAGATTAAAGACAAAAAAGCGATAATTGTTGTTAAAGCAGTATATAATATTGGCCAAAACATTTTATTTGTTGTTAAAACAAGTAGCTCAATAACTTTCTTGTCAGGATGAATTTCTCTTATTTGTAAAAATCTTGTGCACATATGAATATTCATTGCCATTGTTAAAATTAACATTAATGCAATGAAGTTTGACGAAATAACTGTAACTTTCCACCCTAACAACCCGAGCAAACCTGTCATAATTATTACTGAAAAAAAACAGCTACTAATTGGAACGATAATCCAAATTAGTTTTCTAAACACAAACCATAATGTCGCTATAATGAATAATAAAACTCCTAATCCAAATACCACTATATCACTTTTTATAAATGTCATCATATCGTCAGCAATCATTGGAATCCCACCTAAATTTATTTTTCCAACATCATTATAACTTTTTATAACATCTCTGATTTCAAGAATATTTTGGTGATTTTGTTTTTTTACTAAATCTTTATATGTTTCAATTTCCTTTTTTGTTTTGTTAGAGATGCTTTCTATTGGTTCCTTGCTCTTTATATTAACTATTATTCCAGAAGTTTTTCCATCCTCGCTAATTACAAAATTCCTAAATACTGGACTACTTAAAATTTCATTAAAACCTCTTTCTCTATCTATATCCTCATCCTTTAAAGTTTTAAAATTTTCAAGCCTTTCTTGCAAAGGCGCATCTGAATTATTTAATAGAGGAATATCTAAAAGAGTAATTACACTATGAACCCATTTTAAACTTTGAATTTTATATTTTAAACTAAGTAGGTTATTTATAGAAGTATCTGAAATCATTCCCTCATTAGGTGTGTAAGTTAATATTAAAAATTCTTTTGATCCGTATCTTTTTGTAATTTCTTTTAGATATTTAAGGTCTGGGTCTCCCTCAATTAGTAATGTCTCTGATGAAGCGTCTAATTTAAAATCTTTTGAATAATAACCAAAAGTAAATAAGGCGAAGATTAAAAATATCAATATTGCCTTTGGATTTTTTAGGATTGTATTTTGATAAAATTGGGCAATCATCTTACCCTTTTATATTGGAATTTAGTTAATTTGAGTATCTTTAAATTTAGTAAACATTGCCTCAAACTCTAAAAATACATTTCCAGTTGGACCATGTCTTTGTTTACCAATAATTAATTCTGCCAGATTAGATACTTCATTCATCTTTGCTTGCCACTCAGCATGCTCAACAGTTGCTGGTTTTGGTTCTTTATTTTCTAAATAATAAGACTCCCTATATACAAACATTACTACATCTGCGTCTTGCTCAATCGAGCCAGATTCTCTCAAATCAGATAATTGCGGTTTTTTATTATCTCTCTGCTCTACTTGTCTTGATAATTGTGAAAGAGCAACTACAGGTATTGATAATTCTTTAGCAATCGCTTTTAAACCTTGAGTAATTTCTGATACTTCTTGAACTCGTCCATCTTTATAATTTAATGTTCCCCTCATTAACTGAATGTAATCTACAATAATCATATCAAGACCATGAGTTCTTTTGATTCTTCTCGCTCTGTTACTCATTGCCGCAATTGTTATTGCCGGTGTCTCATCAATATAAAGTGGAAGTTCAGATATATTTTTTGAAGTCTCTATAAATTTATCAAATTGTTCATCAGAAATTTTACCTCTTCTTATATCATTTGATTTTATTCTAGATTGTTCTGCTAAAATTCTAGTAGATAATTGTTCAGATGACATTTCTAATGAAAAAAAAGCAATGGATGATTTCTTTCCACTTTCCTGTAATTTTTGAGCCGCATTAAAAGCTATGTTAGTAGCCAGCGCTGTTTTTCCCATCCCAGGTCTTCCTGCGATTATAATCAAGTCAGATTTGTGCAAACCTCCTAATCTATCATCTAGATCTCTTAGTCCAGTTGGAACTCCGACAATCCCTTCATCATTTTTATATGCAGCTGAAGCCATATCAATTGTATCTTTTAGTGCTTTATCAAATTTTATAAAGGAAGAGCTAAAAGATCCTTTTTCAGCTAATTTAAATAATTCTTTTTCCGAATTTTCAATTATTTGCTGTCCATTTGTATTAAGATCACCTAACTTAGCATCATCAATAGTTTGCTCAGAAATTTTTATAAGTTCTCTTCGTACAAACATATCGTAGATAATTTTTGAGTATTCGATTGCTTGTCTCACAGAGGTAGAAAATTTTGTTATTTTTACTAAGTATTCCGGGACATTTAATTCGTCTTTCTCATCTTCAAAATAATTTTTTAAAGTAATAGGATTAGCTAACAACCCTTTATAAATTAGACTTTCTATTGCTCCAAAAATCTTTTGATGCATTGGATCGTAAAAGTTATTACTTGTTATAATAATATTAATTTCGTCAAAAATCTCATTCGAAACAAGTATAGAACCAATCACCGCTTGTTCAGCTTCAATATTATTTGGTAATTCTTTGAATTTGTCTTTAACGATTGTTAAATTATTTTCCACACTAAATTGTATGTCAATTTATCAGAGAAATGAATTCTAAATATTTTTTGGGGAAAAAATTGTATAATTATTGAATAGTCTCTGCTGACTCAACCACAATATGTATCTCTGCATCAATCTCAGAGTGTAAAGATACTTTTACTTTAAATTTTCCAAGAGATTTGATTTCTTTAATTGGTTGTATCATTGATGGTGTAACATCTAAGTTTTCTTTTTCTTTAATTAGTTTGGAAATTTCTGTGGGTTTGACCGAACCATACAACTCTTTATTTTCAGTTGAAAGTTTTTTTACAAAAAATTCTTTTTTATTTATTTTTTCTGCTATTTTTTTTGCCTCTTGTTTTTTCTCATTATCTTTTTTTGATAGTTGAGATTTAATTTTTTCAACTTGATTTATATTTTCTTTTGAAGCATATAACGCTTTTTTATTCGCAATCAAAAAGTTTCTAGCAAAACCTCTCTTCACATCTATAATTTCACCTATAGATCCTATTTTTTTGATATTTTCTAATAGTATTACTTTCATTTACAATAAAGCCAAGTTTCTAGCTCTTTTAATTGATAAAGATAATTCTCTCTGTTTTTTTTGACTAACGTTAGTTATTCTTGATGGAAGAATTTTACCATTTTCTGATACATATCTTTTTAATAATTTAATATTTTTATAATTAATTTTCGGAGCACCCTTAGCTGATAATGGGCAATTTTTCTTAAATTTATATTTATTTGTTTGGAAAATGCTTAATTTCGCAAAATTGCTTTGTTTACTTTTTTTGTTTCCACTTTGTCTTTTCGGCATAACTAATTATTAGATTTATCCTTTTTTTCAACTTCTTCTTTTTTTGAAAAAAAATTAGTTTCAAGATCAAATTTTTTTACTCTTACTGTTAGATATCTTAGCAGTTTTTTATCAATCGCTTCATTCTTTTCTAGCTCACTAATTACGTTTCCTTTGCCTTTAAATTTAAAGTGAATGTAGCTTCCTTTTTTATTTTTTTTTATTAAATATGATAAATTTAACAATCCCCAATTTTCAGTTTTTACTATCTCACCATCATTTTTTTCAATAATGCTTGAATATTTTTCGGTCAATTGTTTTATTTCACTTGGAGAAGTGTCTTGTCTTGCAATTATAGTATGCTCGTATAAATTCATGTAATTTCTTTAATAAAAAATGAGGATATACTATTATAAATCTTTAATTACAATAGCAAAAACAATTAAAAATATAGGTTTTTTTAGATGTTTTCACTAGTATTTCCAGGACAAGGTTCCCAAGCAATTGGAATGGGAAAAGATTTTTTTGAAAATTATGATTTAGTAAAAGATCTTTTTAAGGAGGCCGACGATTCATTAGGCGCTAGTCTATCAAAAATAATTTTAGAGGGGCCTAAAGATGAATTAGATCTTACTATTAATACTCAGCCAGCAATATTTCTTATAAGCTACTCAATTTTTCAGGTAATGAAAGAAGAATTCAATATGGATCTTGATAATGCAAAATATTTTGCTGGTCATTCACTAGGAGAATATTCAGCTTTATGTGCTGCTAAATACCTGAGTTTTTCAGATACTATTAAAATTTTAAAAACTAGAGGCAATGCAATGCAGAATGCTGTCCCAAAAGGAGAGGGAGGTATGTTAGCTGTTTTAGGTTCAAAAGTTGAAATTATAGAAGATCTTTTAATGGAAAATAAGAATAATTTTATAGCACAAATTGCAAATGATAATTCTGATGGTCAGATTGTTTTAAGTGGAAGAAATAATGACATAGATAAATTAATTAAAGTTTTAAAATCAAAAAATATAAAGAATATTAAATTACCAGTTAGCGCTCCTTTTCATTGCCAACTTATGAGTAATGCTACTGAAATTATGAGAAATGAAATTCAAAAATTAAATTTTCTAGAGTCAAATAATAAGTTGATATCAAATGTGACAGCAAAAGAAATCTTTAATAAGGAAGAGCTTAAAACACTGTTAATTGACCAAATAGAAAATAGAGTTAGATGGAGGGAAAGTGTAAATCATATGATTAATAATGGAGTAAATCATTTCATTGAGATTGGACCCGGAAAAGTATTAACAGGTTTAATAAAAAGGATAGATAAGAACGTAAAAACTAATACAATCAATTCTGAGAGTGATATAAAAGATTTAAAGTTATGATTAATTTAAGAAATAAGAATATCATTGTAACTGGTGCATCAGGTGGAATAGGTAATTCGATAGTAAAAAAATTGAGTGAGTTTGAAGCAAATATATTAGCTACAGGAACCAAAACTAAAAAATTAGAGGAATTAAAGTCAAACATTAAGAATGTTAAGATTTTAACTTTTGACATTTCTAAAAGTGAAAAAATTGAGGAATTTATCGAAAATGCCACAACACAACTCGGGGGAAAACTAGATTGTATTGTTAATAACGCGGGATTAACTCAAGATAATTTAGCAATTCGTATGAGCTTAGATGAGTGGAGAAAAGTAATTGATATAAATTTAACATCTACTTTCCTCTTAAGTAAATTTGCTATTAAAAAGATGCTTAAAAACAAATCAGGAAAGATTGTAAATATTACATCTGTTGTTGGCCACACTGGAAATCTAGGCCAAGCAAACTATACAGCATCAAAAGCGGGTATAGTTGCTATGTCAAAAAGTTTAGCTATTGAGTATGCCAAAAAGAATATTAATGTTAATTGTATTTCGCCAGGTTTCATTAAAACAGCAATGACAGATAAGTTGGATCCAAAATTTAAAGAATTAATCATATCAAAAATACCATCTGCAAGGTTAGGAGAGCCTATAGATATTGCTAATGCAGTTCTTTTTTTAGCCTCTGATCAATCAAATTACATTAATGGTGAAACAATTCATATTAATGGAGGCATGTATATGGCTTGACAAACCAGGTTTTTAAACTATTAACAATTTAAACAAATAAGGATCAATATGTCAGAAGATGTTTCAAGTAAGGTTAAAAAAATTGTTGCTGATCACCTAGGTATTGATGAGGCTAAGGTAACAGAGGAGTCAAGTTTTATAGACGACTTAGGAGCAGATAGTTTAGATACAGTTGAGTTAGTTATGGCTTTCGAGGAAGAGTTTGGTTCTGAGATTTCTGATAGCGAAGCTGAAAAAATTTTAACAGTTGGTGATGCTGTAAAATTTATTGAAGGAAAAGCAAATTAGATTTTAAATGCCCATAGATAATGATGGGGTAATGATAATCTTATCTTCTCCGTCTGGAGCAGGGAAAACTACATTAGTAAATTTAATATCACAACTAGATAATTTCGAAATTTCAATTTCACATACAACAAGAAAGCCAAGACCTAATGAAATCCCTAATAAGGATTATTTCTTTGTTAGTGAAGATGAGTTTAAAAGGCTTATTAAAAATCAAGAATTTTTAGAATACGCAAAAGTTTTTAATAATTTTTATGGCTCAACTAGAACACCAGTCATAAATAATTTAGATAATGGAAAAAACGTTCTTTTTGATATTGATTGGCAGGGCGCTGATCAAATCAAAAATAAAAAATTAGATTATAAGTTAATAACTTTTTTTATATTACCTCCAAGTAAAGAAGTACTATTTGAGAGATTATCTAATAGAGACATGAAAGATAAATTAATAGTTGATGAGAGAATGAAACAATTTGAACATGATGTTTTACATTGGATTAATTATGATTATGTAGTGATAAATAATAATTTAGAGGATTGTTACAAAAAAATTTTAAATTTAATCCAAGCTGAAATAAAAAATATGTCAAAAGATTATGATAAAGATTTTATCAGAAATCATGTAGAAAAACTTACTTCATAACTTTTCATATTCTTGAGTTAATTCATAATAAATTTCCTCTTTTAAATTATGAGGTCTTAAATTAAGATCGATTCTTAAATTTTTAAGTACATTAACATTACCATTAAATAATATATTAAAAGGTGTTTTGATCTTTTTTCTTCTCTGGTTAAAAAAGACTCTTGTTATTTTTTCTAAGTTTTTTGAATTCTGAAATTTATAAAAATTTTTTTTGGGTTTAAAAAATAATAATGAGCTATTAATTTTAGGCCTAGGTGAAAAACTTCCAGCTTTGATGTCACAGATCTTAACAATATCTAATTTCCAATTAGCTAATATTGTCAATCTTCCATATTTTGAAGAATTAAATTTGGATATTATTCTATCCGCCACTTCTTTTTGAAACATAAGTATTAAAGAGTCAAACCAAAAATTTTTGTTATCAAGATTTAAAACCCATTTAGCTAAAATTTCTGTTGAGATATTGTATGGTAAATTTCCAAAAACAATTAACTTATCTTCGTGCAATTTATTTTCATCTATTTTAAGAATATCTTCATTAATTATTACTACATTAGTTTCAAATTTTTTTTTTAATAGATTTGCTAAGTATTTATCTTTTTCAACTACAATAAGTTTTTTAGGATTATTTTTTAAAATACAAGAAGTTAGATTTCCTGTTCCTGGACCAACTTCAAGTATTGATTTGTTCTCAATCTTAATTAAGGAAACAATTTTTTCTAAAACATTTTTATCGATTAAAAAATTTTGACCCAAACTTTTTTTTGCTTTTATCACTACTTGAGGTCTAAAAAAGTTAAAGCATTTATTAAACTCTTAGGATTAGATTTATTTTTTCCCAACATACTTTCATTTGGACCATGGTCAGGGGAAATTCTTATAAATGGAAGTCCCAAAGTAATATTAATAGCATCATACTCAAATAAAGTTTTTATAGGAGTTAATACTTGGTCATGATACATGCCGATAATCACATTAAATTTTTTTCTATTCTTTCTCAAAAAAATTGTATCAGCTGCAAACGGTCCGAATATCCTATAATTTGATTTGATTAAAGATTTTATTGTGGGCTTAATGATCTTGTCATCTTCATTAAAATCATCAGTACTTTCACAATGTGGATTTAAACCTGAAATTGCTATTTTAGGTCTATGTTTAAAGTATTTTTTATAAAAATTATCTATGAGTTTTACCTTATTCCTGATTAGGTCATTACTTATTTCTTTTGAAACTTTTTTTAAAGGCAGATGAGTTGTTAAAGGGCAGACAGATAACTCTTTGTTATAAATAAGCATAGCAAAATTTTTAGTTTTTGTTTTAAAAGCTAAATATTCGGTTATGCCTAAAAATTTTTTTTTTAAGAAAAATTTTTTTGATATAGGACCATTTATGAATTTATTAGTTATTTTCTTATTTAAAATTTGAATAGCAATTTCAAATGATTTTTCAATATAAGCTTTGGATTTATTAGAGATTCTTTTAAAAGGTTTTTTTTGATCAAATTTAACATCAATCAAATTAATTTTTTTGTTATTTAAATTATATTTTTCTATATTCAAAAAATCAATTAGTCTTATTTTTTTATTCAC
>CACHMD010000015.1:0-19584 GCA_902580835.1 uncultured Pelagibacteraceae bacterium
GATTATGTCAAAATTCAAAATCAATTGAATAATAAAAAATTTTTTTACTTAGAAAAAAAAATATCTGAAGAAAATTACGAAAAGGTAATGAAACTAGGTGATAAATCAATTCAACCTGAAGAAAAATTAACAAGAATTTATCCTGAAAAAAATTTATTTAGTCATATTCTTGGTCAAATTGATGATAATAATAAAGGAGTCTCTGGTCTGGAAAAATCATTAGATGAAATTTTAAAAAATAGCAAAGAACCTATTCAATTAACAGTCGACAAAGACATCCAATTTTTAATAAGAGAAGAGTTAATTAGATTTAACAAAATTTTTAATACTATTGGAAGTGCTGCAATTCTGATGGATGTAAATAATGGTGAAGTACTGTCTTTAGTTTCTCTTCCTGACTTTGATCCAAATCAAAGAAAGGAAATCTCAGATTTAAATTATATAAATAGAGTTACTAAAGGTGTTTATGAATTTGGATCTGTATTTAAAACTTTCACATTAGCTGCTGCTCTTGATGAAAAAATCATTACTGCCGAAACAAAATTTGTTGATTTGCCAAAATCTCTTATGTGTGCTGGATTTCCTATAAGAGAATACGACAAAAAAATCCCTTCCAATCTAACTGCTGAGCAAATATTAATTCGTTCTGGTAATATAGGCTCAGTTAGAATTGTTCAGCAAGTGGGTGAGGAAAAATTTAAATCATTTTTATCTAAAATTGGCGTTTTAGAAAAAATTGACTTTGATATTGAGGAAGTTGGAAAACCTATTCAATTTAATTGGGGAAAATGTCCACTTGCTACAGCATCATTTGGTCATGGCATTACAACTACATTGCTTCAATTAGCAAAAGCTTATTCTATTGTTGTTAATGGGGGTTATCAAATAAAACCAAAGTTGGTCAAAAATAACAACAATGAAAAAAAAGAAAAAATTTTAAGTCAAGACTTATCAAGAGAAATTTTACCAATCTTGAGAAAAATTGTTTCAACAAAAGATGGAACCGCATCACTGGCAAATGTAAATGGATATGAAATTGGTGGTAAAACAGGAACAGCCGAAAAAAGTGCCGATGGAGAGTATTCCAATAAGAAGATTAATTCTTTTGTGTCAGTATTTCCAACATCTAAACCAAAATTTGTTTTAGCCGTTATGTTGGATGAACCAAAAATAAATGAAAACTATATTTATCATTATAGAGATGGATCAAACATAAAGTATAAAGGGACACCTTTTAATACTGCTGGATGGACAACAGTTGAGGCGACAGGTCAAATTGTTGAAAAAATTGGGCCTATTTTAGCCACAAAATATAGTGAATTTAATTTCTAAATGTTACTTAAAGATTATTTCCCAAATATTGGAAAAAAATATGAAAAGACTTTTTTTTCTGACATCTGTTTTGAGAGTTCAAAAGTAAAAAAAGATAATATCTTTTTTGCAATTAAAGGCACAAATATTGATGGAAATAATTTCATATTAGATGCAATAAACAAAGGCTCAAAAATTATCGTAACTGAAAAAAAAATAACAAAATTTCCAAATGGAGTATTAATTATTCGTTCCAAAAATGTGAGAAAATTGTTAGCGGAAGTTTCATTTAAAATTTATAATAAAAAACCAACAAATCTAATAGCAATTACAGGAACTAATGGAAAGTCTTCCGTAGCTGATTTTTATTATCAAATATTAAAATTTAATAATAGAAAAGTTGCATCAATTGGAACTTTGGGTGTTAAATCAAACAACAAATATATCAATTTATCCAATACAACCACCGACCCAATTCAATTGGGGAAGATATTAAATTATCTTAAAAATCAGAAAGTAGATGATGTAATATTGGAAGCTTCAAGTCATGGTTTAAGTCAAAATAGGTTAGATGGTTTAAAATTTAATTCAGGAATATTTACAAATTTATCTCAAGATCATTTAGATTATCATAAAAATTTGAGGGATTATTTAATCGCAAAACTTTATCTTTTTGAGAAACTTCTACCTATAAAAGGCAATGTAATTACTGATGAAAAAATACCTGAATTTAGAAATATAAAAAAAATTGCATTAAAGAGAAATTTAAAAATTTATTCTATAAATAATCCAAAAAATCATTTTAAAATTTTATCTCATTATTTTGTAGGTGAGAAACAAATGTTAACAATCAAATATAAAAACTTAGTCAAAAATATTAAGCTCAATCTTATAGGTAAAATACAACTCAAGAACATAATGATGGCAATTATAGCTGCTCAAAAAAGTAACCTAAGTTTAAATAAAATTTTAGGAGTTATTCCAAAAATAAGATCTGTTGAGGGAAGACTAGAAAAAATTGGCAATATTAAAAATAAATCTAAAGTTATCTTGGATTACGCACACACACCAGATGCATTAAAAATATCTCTTCTTTCACTAAGAGAGCAATTTCCTAATAAAAAAATTGTTGTTTTGTTTGGTTGTGGTGGAAATAGAGATCAAAATAAAAGATCAAAAATGGGTAAAATAGCTTCATTGTATGCTGATCAAATATATTTGACAGATGATAATCCTAGACTGGAAAATCCTAATAAAATTAGAAAAGATATTAAAAGAGGGATAAATAGTAAAAAAATATCAGAAATTTCTGATAGAGCAAAGGCGATTTCTGAAGCGGTTAAAAATTTAACTACGGGCGATATCTTATTAGTTGCTGGCAAGGGTCATGAAAAAATTCAAGAAATTGGTAATCGTAAAATTTATTTTTCAGATAAAAAAATAATTTTAAACGCAATTAAATTAAAAAATTTGAATTTATCAAATAATTTGAAATTAAATCTTATTAAAGAGTCATCTGGTGATAAAAAATTAAATACAAATTTAACTTTGGGACAAGCTAGAATTAATTCAAAAGAAGTTAAAAAAAATGACATTTTTTTCGCTATACGAGGCAGAAAAAATGATGGAAATAAGTTTGTAGAAGAAGCTCTGAAGAAAAAAGCTTCCATAGTAGTTGTAAATAAAATTAAAAAAAAATTAGATTATAAAAAACAAATAAAAGTAATAGATTCATTGAAATTTTTGACCGAAACATCAACTATTTTCAGAGAGAATATAGATGCAAAGATAATTGCAATAACAGGGAGTTGTGGAAAAACTACACTTAAGGAATTATTAGGCAAAACTTTAAAAAAAATTTCTAAAACAACTATTTCCCCAAAATCTTATAATAACAAATATGGGGTTCCATTAAGCCTTTTTAATTTGAGTAAGAACGACAATTATGGAGTTTTGGAAGTCGGCATGGATAAAAAGGGGGAAATTGATTATTTATCAAAAATTATCAAACCAGACATAAGCGTTATAACTAATATAAATTACGCTCATGCTAAAAATTTTAAGAATATAAAAGATATTGCACTTGCAAAATCTGAAATAATTTCAAATACGAAACCAAATGGTTTTGTGATTTTAAATGCAGATGATAATTTTTTTAGATTACATCAAAAAATAGCTGCCAAAAATAATATAAACACAATTTCATTTGGAATCAAAAATCACAAATCTGATGTGAAGTTAATTAGTATTATTAAAATTAATAATAATTTTAAGATAAATATCAAAGCTAAAGATTTTAATAAAAGTTTTGTGATTTCTAATAATTTTCAAAATAATATTTATAATATTTTAGCTACTTTAGCGGTAATGAGTATTAATACTGATATTACAAAATTAGATAAAAAAGTTTTTTTTAATTTTATGACTCCCCAAGGGAGAGGAGATTTATCAAAAATAAAAATAAATAAAAAAAACCTAAACCTAATAGATGAAAGTTATAATTCAAATCCTTTATCCTTAAAATCTGCGATATTAAATTATGATAAAATAAAGATTAAAAAATTTAAAAAGTATCTCTTACTTGGTGATATGTTAGAACTTGGAACTCATTCCAAAAAACTTCACCAGTCAATTGTTCCAATAATTAACAAAACAAAAATTAATAAAATTTTTTTAAAGGGAAACTATATAAGTCAAATATTCAAAAAGATTGTAAAATCAAAAAGAGGTAAAGTTTTTAGAACCAACTCTCAAATGATTAAATTTATTAAAAATGATTTGAATAATAACGATTATTTAATGGTTAAAGCCTCAAATGCGACAGGTTTCAATAAGATGATAAATGATTTAAAAGGAATTAAGTAGATGCTTTATCAATTTTTATTAAATTACGTAGATACGTTTGGATTTTTGAATGTTTTTAAATACTTAACTTTCAGAACTGGTTTATCTGTTTTCACATCACTCTTAATAGTTTTAATAATTGGAGGTCCATTTATAAAATTCTTCTCAAATCAAAAAATTTTAAATCCTATTAGAGATGACGGACCTGAAGATCATATAATTAAAAAAATTGGTACACCAACTATGGGTGGATTAATTATTTTATTAGGTTTACTCACATCAGTAATTTTGTGGGCAGACTTATCAAATATTAATATTTTGTTTTGTGTGTACGTTGCTGTTTCATTTGGACTTTTAGGTGCATTTGATGATTATAAAAAGATTAAGTATAGTAACTCTTCAGGAATTTCGTCTAAATTTAAAATAATTTTACAAATTGTGTTATCAATTATTGGTGTTGTTATTTATGTAAATTTCATAGATTACCAAAATATAACTAATTTATATTTTCCATTTTTTAAAAACTTAGTCATTAATCTTGGTTGGTTTTTTATTCCTTTTGCAATATTTGTAATTATTGGTTCATCTAATGCTGTTAATTTGACAGATGGTTTAGATGGTTTAGCAACTGTTCCAGTAATTTTGGTGGCAGCATGCTTTGCATTTATTAGTTATGTAACTGGAAATATTGTATTTTCAGATTATCTACAAATTCCTTACATAGAAGGAACTGGAGAGGTAGCAATATTTTGCGGAGCTATAATAGGTTCATGTCTTGGATTTTTATGGTTTAACGCACCTCCAGCTAAAATTTTTATGGGTGATACTGGTTCATTGTCTTTAGGAGGGTCTTTGGGAGCTGTTGGAATAATAACAAAACATGAAATAGTTTTAGCAATTACCGGAGGCCTTTTTGTATTGGAAGCGGTTTCTGTAATGGTTCAAGTTATTTCATTCAAACTTACTGGAAAAAGAATTTTTAAGATGGCTCCTATCCACCATCACTTTGAGAAAAAAGGTTGGCCAGAATCGACTGTTGTAATAAGGTTTTGGATCATTTCCATAATTCTTGCAATGATAGGATTAGCTACTTTAAAATTGAGATGAAAAAAAAAATTGAAAATATTTTTTTGAAAAAAAAAATATTAATCTATGGTCTTGGAAAAAGTGGAATATCATCTTTTAGATTTTTAAGAAATAAAGCTGATATTTATTTATTTGATGATTTAAAAAACACACATCCAAAACAAATTTCTAAATTAAAATTATTAAAAATAAAATTTGATATAATCATTATTAGCCCTGGTATCAATATTTTTAATTGTAAATTATCTAAATTTCTAAAACTAAATAAGAAAAAAATTTATACAGATTTAGATGTATTTTTTACTTTTTATAAAAATAAATGCATTACTATTACAGGTACCAATGGAAAATCTACTACTGCTAAAATTTTATATGAAGTTTTAAAAGATCAAAAAAAAGATGTGAGACTTATTGGAAATATTGGCAACCCTCCATTGAATGAAAAAAAAATATCAAAAAATACAATTTTTGTGATAGAGGCATCTTCTTACCAGCTTGATTACAGTCAGTTATTTAGTTCAAAGTATTCAATAATCTTGAATATTAAACCTGATCATCTTGAAAGACATAAAACTCTTCAAAATTATGTTGATGCAAAATTTAAACTTTTAGATTCTCAATCCAAAAGTTGTTTAGCATTTGTTAAAAGAGATGACGTACTAATTTCGAGAAAATTAAAAACTAAAAAATTTAATTGTAAAATTGTTAAAGTAAATACAAAAAAAAATTATAATAATTTTCTGGAAATCAAAAATGAATGTTTTTTGACTGAGTCAAATAGAGAAAATCTATCTTTTATTATTGAACTAGCAAAAAAATTAAAACTTAAAAACTATCTTTTACAAAAAACGATAAAAAATTTTAAGGGTTTGAAATATCGCCAACAAATAATTATACAAAAGAAGTATCTCACTATCATAAATGATTCAAAATCTACCAGTTTTTCATCTTCTGTCGGAATCTTAAAAAAAGACTCCAACATATTATGGTTATTGGGTGGTATTTATAAAAAAGGTGACAAATTAGAATTAAAAAAAAAAGATTTAAGTAATGTTACCGCTTTTATTTATGGAGAAAATAAAAATTTTTTTAATAAACAGTTAAAAAGTAAAGTAAAATTTAAAAATTATAAAAATTTACAAGACGCAGTGAAAAACGTTTTTTCTATAATCAAAAAAAAAAGATCTGTTAAATATACGATATTATTTAGCCCTTGTGCAGCGTCGTTCGATAGGTTTAAAAACTTCGAAGAAAGAGGTTTATATTTTAATCGATTAGTAAAAAGATTTATGTATGGAAAATAAGAATACTTTATTTAGTATCTATTATGATTGGTGGAAAAATATTGATAAGTTTCTTTTTTCACTGATTGTTTTATTATTTTTAACAGGTTTATTCTTTTCACTAGTTTCCACATCATTAATTGCCTCTGATAAATTAGATACAAATGATTACCAATTTTTTTTTAAACATTTGGTTTTTATTTTGTTAGGGATAATTATAATTTTTGTATTATCCTCAATTAAAAAAGAACAACTTTTAAAATATTCTTCTCTATTATTTTTCTTATCACTAATATTTTTAATTTTAGTGCCTATAATTGGAGTAGAAGTTAAGGGTTCAAAAAGATGGATAGATCTATATTTCCTACCCAGATTTCAACCGATAGAATTAGTTAAGCCATTTCTTATCATTTTTATAAGCTTGATATTGTGTAGCCAGAAATTTAGCAATATTTATATAAAGTATTTATGTTCTTTTATAATAACTTTAGGTATTGCATTATTATTGTCATTACAGCCAGATATAGGACAAACTCTTTTAGTTTTTTTTAGTTGGTCAGTTTTAATATTTACTTCGGGTGTAAGTATATTTTTACTTTTTTTTTTATTTTCATCAATTATTTTAATATTTTTTTACTTAATTTTTTTTGTTTCAAAATTTACATACATTAAAAATAGATTAATATCTTTTATAGATTCCGAAACCGGAACTTACAATTTTCAATCAGACAGAGCTTTAGAATCCATTACGAGTGGAGGCTTTTTTGGGAAAGGTATAGGAGAGGGAACTTTAAAAAATAGAGTTCCAGAGGCACATACAGATTATATTATTTCAGTAATTTCTGAAGAGTTTGGTGTAATTGCCATAATTTTAATCTTTTTATTGTTTTTAGTATTTATTTACTCAGTGTTTAAAAAAGTTAATTTTGAAAATGATGAAACTATTAAATTAATTTTAGTTGGATCTGTAAGCCTTATATTAATGCAAACTATAATTCATATTGGAGTAAATATTAGATTATTTCCTACAACTGGTATGACATTACCATTTATAAGTTATGGTGGTTCCTCAATAATAAGTATTTCAATTTTATCTGGAATAATTTTGAATTTTACAAAAAGAAATCTAAATCAAAATGAATAAAAATTACTTGATAACTACAGGAGGATCAGGGGGCCATGTAATCCCCGCAGTTATACTTTATGAACATTTATCTAGAGATGCAAAAGTAATAATTACAACTGATAAGAGGGGCTTAAAATATTTAAATGATGAAAATTATAAATTAAGAATTATTGATACCCCAAGATTAAACAATATATTTTTATTTCCAATCAATTTCATATTAGTAATTATACTGACAATAAAATCATTTTTATTATTAAAAAAAAATAATATTGAAAAATTATTCTCTACCGGGGGTTATATGTCTCTTCCATTGTTATTAGCAGCAAAATTCTTAAGATTAAATATTTACTTAGTAGAACCCAATCAAGTTTTGGGTAGAGCAAATAAATTTTTTTTAAGTTCGTGTAAAAAAATAATTTGTTATAAAGAAAAAATAAAAAATTTTCCATCAAAATATAAAAATAAAATTGAAACTATATTTCCTTTGGTAAGAGAAAAATTTTATAGTTTAAAACAAAAAAATTTTAACCATCGAAAAATAAATTTGTTGATTGTTGGAGGAAGTCAGGGAGCAAATATCTTTGATATTAATCTAAAAAATAAAATTGTTAATATTTCAAAAAAACTCCCAATCAGAATTTTACAACAAACAAATGAAAAAAATATTATCAATTTAAAAAATTTCTATGATGAAAATAATGTTGAATGTTTAATCTTCAGTTTCAACAAAAACTTTGAAGAAATAATTAATAATTCAGATGTTTGTATAACTAGATCAGGTGCTTCAACTTTAGCTGAATTATCTTTATTAAACATACCATTTATCGCAGTGCCATTACCAAGCTCTAAGGACAATCATCAATTTGAAAATGCTTTATTTTATAAAGAAAAAGAGTGTTGTTGGATACTTAATCAAGAGACATTTGAGGATAATATAGAGCAACTCCTAACCAACATATTATCTGATAATTCTGAATTTTTACAAAAAAAGAAAAATTTAAAAAAATTAAATTACAAAAATACTTGGACTAATGTAAATCAAAAAATATTAAATATAATTAATGAAAATTGAATTAGCAAAAACTGAGGTTATTCACTTTATTGGCATTGGTGGTATTGGCATGAGTGGACTTTCTTTAATTATGAAAGGTAAAGGATTTAAAGTGCAAGGTAGTGACCTATCATCAAATAAAAATATAGATAGATTGAAAAAAGAAAAAATAAAAGTTTTTATTGGTCAAAAAAAACAAAATTTAAAGAATGCAACAATAGCAGTCATTTCCTCAGCAATAAAAAAAAATAATTTAGAATACATTGAAGCTAGAAGAAAAAAACTTCCAATTATTACCAGAGGAAGAATGTTAGCTCATATTGTTTCTCTTATGAAAAATATTGTTGTAGTTGGTTCACATGGCAAGACCACAACAACTTCTTTAATTACCTCAATACTGCAAAAAACTAAATTAGATCCAACAATTATTAATGGAGGGGTAATAAATTCTATCAAAAATACTGCTAAGTTAGGAAAGAGTGATTGGACAGTTTTGGAAGCAGATGAGTCTGATGGAAGTTTCCTTCATATACCTCCTACTTATTCAATTATAACAAATATAGACAGAGAGCATATGGATTTTTACAAATCTATGGATGACTTAGAGAAATATTTTTTTGATTTTATAAAAAAAGTTCCTTCTTTTGGAAAATCATTTATTTGTTTAGATGACCCTGTAAATAATAAGATAATTAAAAAATTAAGGAATAGAAATTTTTATACCTATGGACTTAATCCAAAATCAAATTTTTTTATTAAGAATATCAATCAAAATAAAAATTTTACAGAATTTGATATATTAGTAAATGTCCCAAATAAGAAAAAAATAAAGATCAAAAAAATAAGAATACCATTACTGGGTATTCATAATGTAAGAAATTCTGTTGCAGCTACTGCAGTTGCAATTACTATTGGTATTTCAATTTCTAATATAAAAAAAGGATTAAAAAATTTTAAAGGTGTTCAAAGAAGATTTAATAAAATATTTACTTACAACAACATTGATTTTTATGATGACTATGCTCATCATCCAACTGAAATAAAAGTAGTTTTGGATGGGGTTAACAAGGTTTATAAAGATTATGAAAAAGTTTGCATTTTTCAACCACATAGAGTGTCAAGACTTAAAGATTTAAGAAAAGAATTCTCTTTTGCGTTTATGAATGCTGATATTGTTGTTCTATGCCCTGTATATTCAGCTGGAGAAAAAATTAAGTTAGGATTTAATTATATAAATTTTGCTAAAGAGTTAATAAAAAATTCAAAAGTAAAATTATTTTTAGTAAATGATAAGTTTCAACTAGCCAAATTTATCAAAAAAAATATGAGTGGAAAAAAAATTATTATTGGAATGGGTGCAGGCACCATCTCTAATTGGATGAGAGAACTGCCAAAATTAATATAATGAAATTAGATCAACTAAAAACTTTATTTAGAGAATTTGATGAAAATTTAAGATTTGAGCACGATCTTAAAAAAAAAAATTGGTTTAACATTGGTGGAAAAACAAAAGTTTTTTTTAAAGCTAACAATCTTCATGAACTGATTAAATTTTTAAAAATAGTAAATAATCAGGAAAAAATATTTATTCTTGGAGCAGGTTCTAACACTTTAATATCCGATGATTTATTTGATGGTATAGTCATAAAATTAGGAAAAAATTTTAATAATATCTCACTTCTTGGAGATGATGTGATAATTGCTGGAAGTGCTGTGACTGACAAGTCTTTATCAGATTTTGCTGTAAAAAATAGTCTCAGTGGATTTGAGTTTTTATCTTGTATACCGGGCACAATAGGAGGTGGAATTAGAATGAACGCAGGTTGTTTTAACAAAGAGTTTAAAGATATATTGATATCGGTTCAAGCAATCGATAAATCTGGAAATATCATTACTATCCCAAGCAAAGAAATAAAATTTGAGTATAGAAAAAGTAACTTATCTGATGATTTGATTTTTTTAAGTGCTTCATTTAAAGGGTCAAAATCTAGTCCATCTCAAATAAAAAATAAAATTGAGAATTTAGTTAAAAAAAAGGAAAAAGCACAACCTACTAGAATTAAAACTAGTGGGAGCACTTTTAAAAATCCTAAATCACAAACAAATAAGAAAGTTTGGGAGTTAATTAAAGAGTCAGTTCCTTTAGACAAAAGTTTTGGTGATGCCTGTATTTCAGAAAAACATTGTAATTTTTTTGTAAATAAGGGTAGCGCTTCTTTTAATGATATGAACAATTTAATTGAATTTGTATCAAAAGAGGTTTTAGAAAAAACTGGTATAAAATTAGAAAAAGAAATTAAGATTTTAAAATAATTTGAAAAAAATATTAATAATTTCAGGTGGAATTTCGAAAGAAAGAGCAATCAGCCTTGATACTGGAAAACAAGTAGCTAAGGAATTAAAAAAAAATAATTATTTTGTAAAAATAGCAGAGCCAAATTTTCAGTTATTTGATGTTATTAGAAAATTTAAACCAAACAAAATTTTCAATGCGTTGCATGGTCAGTTTGGTGAGGATGGTTATATACAAACAATATTAGAGAGTTTTAAAATTCCTTATACTCATTCAGGTGTAATTTCATCATCAATAGCAATGGATAAAGTGTTATCAAAAAAGATTTTTATAAAGAATAAAATATTGACCCCAAAATTCTTGACCTTTTCTTTCAGCAAAGATGAAAAAAATATTGTTAGCACAATTGAAAAAAAACTTAAATTTCCAGTCGTGATAAAACCAATCAATGAGGGTTCAAGTGTAAATGTATTTATATGTACAAAAAAAGATATTAAAAAAAAATTGAAGTATTTAGAAGATTATAAAAAAATAATTATTGAAGAATTTGTCCCTGGTAGAGAGATACAGGCTGCAATGATTGGTTCTAAGAAACTTGGTGCAATTGAATTAAAACCAAAAAGAAAATTTTATGATTATCAAGCAAAATATAATCCAAAAGCAAAAACGGAGCACATCATACCCGTGGATTTATCTAAAAAAAAATATGAACAAATAATGAGAATTTCTTCAAAAGCACATAATTTAGTTGGTTGTCGAGGAGTTACCCGTTCAGATTTTAAATATTACAGGGGTAAGTTTTATCTTTTAGAAATTAATACTCAGCCAGGAATGACAAAACTTTCTTTAGTTCCTGAGATTGCTGCATTTCATGGTATAAGTTTTATTAAACTTATTGAATTAATTTTAAAAGATGCTTCAACAAATAAATAAGAAAATTATTTTTTACATTTCTTTGGTAATCATCCTAGGTACTTTCAATAACAAAAATTTAAAAAATTTTGATCTTCCTAAAATTAATATGGTCAATATTGAGGGAATAGAATTTAATGATAATGAATATTTAAAAATAACGAATTTGATAAAATTAAATAATTTATTATCTATTCAAAAATCCCAGATAAAAGAAATATTGAATTCTAATAATTTGATTGAAGAATATGAAGTATTTAAAATATATCCATCATCTCTTGAAATCAAAATTGAAAAAACAAATTTTTTAGCATCTACTAATATAAATGGAAAAAATTATCTAGTTGGATCCAATGGGAAATTGATTAATACCAAAGACTATTCTCAAAATTTACCTTTTATTTTTGGAAATTTTGAAACAGAAAAATTTTTAGAATTTAAAAATATTATTCTTCAAACTGATTTTAAATATAATAACATAAAAAATTTTTACTACTTTCCCTCGGGGAGATGGGATATTGAAATGATCTCAGGAGTTTTAATTAAATTACCAATCACAGGAATAAAAGAGTCATTAAATTTATCAATTGATTTACTTGAGGATATAGAATTTAGTAATATAAAAATTTTGGATATACGTCAAAAAAATCAAATTGTTATAAATGATTAGAGAAGCAGACCTTCAAACTTATCTTTATCTAAATAATACTAAATATATAATTTATGTTACTGACAATAAAACAAACGAGAAAATTTATTCTGAAAAATTAGCAATAGAAGAAAATCCTACAGAGTTAAAATTTAGAAAAATGGATGAATTTCTAGACTCTAACATATTAAAAATTGAAAAAAAATTGGATAGTTTTATTAAAGACATATACGTTATTTTGGATAGTAAGGAATTTCACTCAATAAAATTGTCAATCAAAAAAGATAATAATGGAAATCTTATTAACTCAGAGGCTTTAATTCATCCATTAAATGATTTAAAAAATTTATGTCAATCAAACTTACACAATAAAAAAATTATACATTTTCTTATAGAAAAATACTTGATCGACAATAAATTTTATACAACTTTGCCAGAAAATGTTAATTGTAATATTTTTTCTTTAGATACGGAATTTATTTGTCTTTCAAAAAATTTAATTGAAAATATAGAAAAGATTTTAAAAAAATATCATATTTCGTTAAATCAAATTTTAAGTGCTAGTTATTTAGAAAAATTTAAAGATAATTCTGATAACAATATTTTTACAACAGCTAGTAGAATTATTTCAGGCCACAATAGCAACGAGGTTTTGCTGATAGGCAAAATTAACAAAAAACAGGGTTTTTTTGAGAGATTCTTTAATTTTTTTAATTAATTAGTAGTTTATCGTAATATTTGTTGTTTTCAGTTTTTTTCTTAAAACATTAAAAGTTCAATTGTGTCATTGTTAAGTCAAAAAACTTTAAAAAAAACAGCAACTTTTAGTGGGGTTGGACTTCATAATGGTAAATTAGCAAACGTATCAGTTAAGCCCTCTGAACCAAATACGGGAATTGTTTTTAAAAGAGTAGATTTAAAATCAAACAATTATGTTTACCCAAGCTTTACTAACGTAACTAATACATTATTAAATACAACTATATCTAACGAGCACGGAGTAAAAGTATCAACCATTGAACATTTAATGGGTGCTTTATTTGGGTTAGGTATTGATAATGCACTTGTTGAAATAGATAATGAAGAAGTTCCAATTTTAGATGGTTCAGCAAAAGTATTTATAGAAATTTTAAAAAATTGCGGATTAGAAAAAAGTGAAGCGCCTATTAAGATAATCAAGATCCAAAAAAAAATATCCTATCATCATGGAGAGAAATTTATTTCTTTAGAACCTTCTAAGTTAAGCTTGGATATAAATTTTAAATTGAAATATGAGAATTGTTTAATTGGAAATCAAGAAAATAAAGTAAACGTGTACGAGGACGACTTAATAGATATTTTTAATTCAAGAACATTTTGTTTATTCGACGATGTAGAAAAAATTAAAACAAAAGGACTTGCAAAAGGTGGAAGTTTAGATAATGCAATCGTTGTTAAGGATAATGAAATTTTAAATTCTGAAAAGCTTAGAAATCCCAAAGAATTTGTAAATCACAAAATATTAGATTGTATTGGAGACTTATACACAAGCGGATATAGAATAATCGGTAGTGTAAATTGTTCTCAAGGAGGTCATTTTTTAACTAACCAGTTGTTGAAGAAAGTGTTTGAAAACAAAGAAAACTTTTCAATAATTGAGATTCAAGAAAGAAATCTTCCTCATACTATTCTTAATAAAACATTATTAAGATCGATTGCTTAACCTATATTGAACTTTAAAATTCTTAATTAAGTCTGTATAAAACAATTATGTTAAAGTTAAAGTTTTTTGTTTTTTTCTTTATTTTTGTTTTATTTGTTTCTTGTTCAAAAGAGAAAATAAAAAAATCGACCATAAAGGAGAAAAGTTTAGAACTGCAAGTTCAAGAAACTTATAAAGAAGGAATGGAAGCTTTAGATAGTGGCGACGTGTTGTATGCTGCAAAAAAATTTAATGAGGCAGAAATATTATTTCCTCAAGCAAACTCAGCTCCACAATCAGCTTTAATGGCTGCATATTCTTATTATTCACAAGATTATTATGGTGATGCTATAGCCGAATTGCAAAGATTTTTAAAGGTGTATCCAACCAGCAAAGATTTAGGATATGTATATTATTTATTAGCAATTTGCTATTATGAACAAATTGTTGATGAGAAAAAAGATTTACAATCAATCATAAATGCTAAAAAAAACTTTAATATTGTTCTTAAAAATTATCCAAATACTGAATATGCAAGTGATGCAGAGTTTAAAATAGATTTAATAAATGACATTCTTGCCGCGAAGGAGATGTATTTGGGAAGATATTATTTTGATAAAAAAAAATGGATACCTGCAATAAGTAGATTTAGAGAAATTATAGATAAATATGACACCACCATTTATGCTGAAGAAGCTTTACATAGGTTAGTTGAGGTACATTATACAATTGGTTTGATTGATGAAGCTGAAAAATATGCACAATTATTAGGATATAATTACCAATCTTCAAAGTGGTATGAAAATTCTTATAGTTTATTTGATAAAAATTACGAAAAAAGAAAAAAAAAGAGATTAAAAACTTTTAAAAAAAAAAGTGGGGGGCTAATAAAAAAATTTAAAACTCTTTTAGAATGAGATGGATAAAAATAAACTTAAAAAAGAATACAATAAAAAAATTCAAAATTTTGTAAAACTTAACAAATACTATTATGAACTAAGCAAGCCTTTAGTAAATGATTATGAGTATGATCAAATTAAAGCAGATATATTATCTTTAGAAAAAAAATATGATTTTTTAGAAAGTGCAAATTCACCTTCTAAAATAGTAGGTTTTAAACCATCTAAAACTTTTAAAAAAGTTCTACATAAAGTTCCCATGCTTTCACTTTCAAATGCTTTTGACGAGAAGGATTTAATAAATTTTGAAAAAAAAATTAATAATTTTTTAGACCAAAAAAGTTCAAATGAATTTGAGTATAGTGCAGAACCTAAAATTGATGGTATTTCTGCTTCATTAATTTTTAAAAAGGGAAAATTTGTTACGGGACTTTCAAGAGGTGATGGGAAAGAAGGAGAGGATATTACACAAAATTTAATGACAATTGATGATATTCCTAAAAATATTTTATCAAAAAATTTTCCTGATGAAATAGATATTCGGGGTGAAGTATTTATTCAAAATAATGATTTTGAAAATATTAAAGATAAGTTCGCTAATCCAAGAAATGCTGCATCTGGATCATTACGACAAAAAAATCCTCAAGATACAAAGAAAATTCCATTAAAGTTTATTGCTTATACTTTTGGGTATGTAGATAGTATGGAAATAAAAAATCAAAGCAACTACTTACAAAAATTAAGTGAGTGGGGTTTTAAAACAAATCCATTTAATAAAACTATAAAAGGAATTAAAAATTTAATGAAAAATTACCATGAAATTGAAAAAAAAAGAAATGAGATTGATTTTGATATTGATGGTATCGTTTACAAAATAAATAGTTTTGATTTACAGAAACGTTTAGGTAATGTTGCAAATTCACCTCGTTGGGCCATTGCACACAAGTTTTCTTCAAATAAAGGTATTTCAACAATTTTAAATATTGAGATTCAAGTGGGAAGAACAGGGGCACTGACACCTGTTGCAAAAATAAAACCAATTAATATTGGTGGTGTAGTTGTATCTAATGCAACACTTCATAATGAAGATGAAATTATGAGAAAAGATATAAGAATAGGAGATATAGTTGTAGTTGAGAGAGCAGGAGATGTAATTCCACACATAATTGAAGTGAATTTAAAAAAGCGGAAAAAAAATTCAAAAAAATATATTTTTCCTATCAAGTGTCCTTCATGTGGTAGCAAAACAATCAAAGAATACAATTCTATTACAAAAAAAAATGATGCTGTCAGAAGATGTTCAAGTGAGGGATATGAATGTGATAAGATGACAATAGAAAAAATTAAACACTTTGTATCAAAAGAGGCTTTTAACATTGATGGCTTAGGCAAAAAGATTGTAGAAAATTTCTGGAAACTGAAAATGATTAGATTCCCCCAAGATATTTTTTGTCTGAATTACGAAAAGATAAAAATAATGGATGGATGGGGACAACAATCTGTAGCTAATTTAAGATATGCAATTGAAGAAAAGAAAAATATTTCCTTTGAAAAATTTGTATACGCTCTTGGTATAAGACATATTGGTTTTGAAAATGCTAAATTAATTGCGAAAACACTCAAAAGCCCAGAAAAGTTTTTAAATCTTTCTAAAGAAAATAAAATCGATGACTTGTTAAATATTGATGGGATCGGTGAAACTCAAATAACTTCTTTAAAAAAATTTTTTTCGAATAAGACTAATTTGAATGTAATTCAAGATCTTCAAAAAATTTTAAACATTAAGAAAACAATAGAAAATAAAACTGTTGGTGTATTGAGTGACAAGATATTTATGTTTACTGGAAAATTAACAGGTATTAGTAGAGCAGAGGCCAAGTCTTTAATAGAGAAAAATTCTGGAACAATAATTAGTAATGTTTCAAAAAAGCTTGATTACCTGATAATTGGAGAGAAACCTACTAAACGGAAAGTTGAAGCTGCTAAAGAGCTTAAAATAAAAATTATAGATCAGTCAGAATTATATAAATTATTGGATAAAAGTAGCTAACCATTTTTTTTCACTTGGGTTTAAATATTTATAAAGTTTTGTATAAATATCCAAATTATATTTCCAAAGGTAATTTTTTTCATCATTTGTTAATAAATCAAAATTTATTAAATCTTTATCAATTGGAGCAAAAGTTAAATTTTCAAAGTATGTTTTATTTCTATTTTTTTTCACATAAATTAAATTTTCAATACGTATTCCAAATTTATCTTTTTTATAATATCCTGGCTCATTACTTAAAATCATTCCTTCGCGTATCTTTATCTTATTAAATTTAGAGATAGACTGAGGCCCCTCATGCACATTTAAAAAAAAACCTACACCATGTCCAGTTCCATGTTGATAATCTAAGTTGATTTCTTTTAAAAATTTTCTTGCTCTAATGTCTATCAGATTACCAGAGGTATATTTATTTAAATTTGATTTTACGACAGCAATATGACCTTTTAATACTCTTGTGAAAATATTTTTTATATTCATTTTAGGTTTTGAGAAACAAATTGTTCTTGTCACATCTGTAGTGCCATATTTATATTGACCTCCAGAATCACATAAAAAAATATCTTTTTTTTTTATTTTCTTCGTGTTTTTTTTTGTTGCTCTATAATGAACAATAGCTGCGTTCCCCGCAGTACCAGCGATAGTATTAAAACTTGGATACAAATAATCTTTATTTTTTTTTCTGAAATTTTCCAATTTATTTTGTGCCTCAAACTCAGTGATTGTTTTTTTATTTATATTTTTGATCCAATAAATAAATTTGGTCAATGCAACACCATCAAGAATATGAGCTTTTAACATACTTTTTATTTCTGTTTTGTTTTTTAATGATTTAAGTGAATAAATTGGATCTTCAATACTTAAAATTTTGAATTTTTTTTTTAATATATTTTCAAAAAAAATTGAGCAAGAATTTTTATCAATAATAATTTTTTTACCTTTAAGATTTAAAATAAATTTACCAAAATTCTTTGGCTCAATTACTTGATCAGATTTTATTTTTTTTTCATTAATTAACCTTGAAACTTTATACTTAGATGAAATCAAATAAAAACTTCGTTTATTTTTTATTATTAATTGGCAGTTAGGAATAGGACTATTTGGATTGTCATGTCCTCTAATGTTAAGGAGCCATGCAACATTTTCAGGTGCTGTGACAAATAAATAATCTGATTTATTTTTGTTTAAGTATTTACTTATTTTCAAAATTTTAGTTTTATAGTCTTCACCAGCTATTTTGTTTTTAAGAGAAAAAAAAGGTTTGCTAGATTTAACTTTATTTTTATGAATTTGATCAATTAAATTTAGCTCAATACTTTTGACTTTATTATTTTTATGAAAAAATTTCTTAATTTGTTTAGATGTAAAAATTTTTGGATCAAAACCTATTGATAGATTTTGGAATAAATTACAATTAATAATTTTATGCAAATCTATAATTTTAAAGCGTTTACCCGCTTCTTTTTTTGCTTGAATTGTATATCTTCCATCAACAAATAAGTAGTTTTTCTTTTTTAAAATGATTGAATAGCCAGCAGAGCCGGAAAATTTTGTGATAGCTTTAAGTCTATCATTTGAAGAGTATTCCGAAAAAAATTCGTCATTTTTGGGAATAATATATCCATCTATATTATATTTATTAAATTTACTTATAAGAGCGTTTATTAGATCGTTACTCATTTAATTCTCTTTTGATACCTCAACCATCCAGGACTATTAATACCACTTTCATTTTCAATATCCTGATTGAATTCAAATTCCTCTATCTCCTCTTTTGTTTCATCAAAAAAAGAATTTTTTTCCAAATATTTGTCTGGTAGTTCATCAATAAACCTCGAGGCCATGCTATCTATCCAATCACCCTGGTAAAATCTGTTCATTGAAAAAGATACTACTACTTTTTTCTTAGCTCTAGTTAAGCCCACATAAGCTAACCTTCTCTCTTCTTCTAATCCATTTTGACCTTTTTCTTCAATAGATTTTTGGTGAGGAAAAAGTCCTTCTTCCCAACCAGGTAAAAAAACTACCTCAAACTCTAGACCTTTTGCAGCATGCATTGTCATCATATTAACTTTTTCACCTTCCCATTCTTGATCGATTGATGTTGCTAGTGAAACATGATCTAAAAAACTTTCCAAATTATCAAATTCTTTCATCGCGCTTAACAATTCTTTTATATTTTCAAGTCTATTTTCATTTTCTAGATCTTTTTTATTTTTTAGCATTGCTGAGTATCCAGATTCATCAAGAATAGTTTGCAATAATTTTATATGACCCATTTTTTTTATTGCTAGATCATTTCTCCATTTAGAAAGTAAATCTAAAAAGGAAATTAAACCAATTTTAGCTTTAGGTTTAATTAAATTTTCTTGTATCATTTTTTTAGAAGATATCTC
>CACHMD010000016.1:0-18621 GCA_902580835.1 uncultured Pelagibacteraceae bacterium
GCCACAAACTGGTTTCCTGGACCAACAATTATGTCTGCTGGGGGATTTTTAAATAATCCATTAGTCATTGCAGCAATTGCAGGAACACCACCCAAGTTTAAAATTACATCTGCCCCACAAAGATCAGCAGTGTAGACAATAGTAGGGTGAGCACCAACTCCTTCTTTTGGTGGACTACACGCTATAATATTTTTAACACCAGCAACTTTGGCTGTCGTCACACTCATTACTGCAGAAGCGATATGAGCATATCTTCCTCCGGGTATGTAACAACCTGCTGTATTAACTGGAACTAATTTTTGACCTGCATACAAACCATCAGATAATTCAACCTCAAAGTCTTGTCCGTAATTTTTAAGTTGAGCTTCAGCAAATTTTCTTACTCGATCAAAGGAAAACTGAATATCATCTTTAGTTTTTTGATCTAAAGTTTTTTTAATTTCTTCAATTCTCTCTTTTGAAATAATGATTTCACCATCGTATTTGTCGAACTTTTTTTGTTAAATCAATACAACCTTGTTCTTTTGTGCTTTCAATGTCTTTTAATAAATCTTGCACAATTCCTGTTGTCTTATTGTCATCTGTTGACGATGTTTTTGGAGATTTTTTTAAGTAAGTGATTGCCATATTATTTGTTTATTATCGTTGAATTATTTAAGACAATTTTAATTTTATTGCAATCAAACAATTAATCTAAAGCAACAACGGCTGCTGCAATGGATGCTAATCTTGCAGGAGCTTCGTCAGAACGGCTAGTTATTACTACTGGAACTTTTCCTCCAACAACCACACCTGCTGCACACGCTCCACAAAAATATATAAGCATTTTTACTAAGCCATTTCCCGTTTCAACACTTGGGACCAGCAATACATCTGCCATACCGGCTACACTATTTTGTATTCCTTTAATAGCGGCAGATTTTTTTGAAATACTATTATCAAATGCCAGTGGACCAAAAACATCAGCATTTAAATTTTCTTTTTTAGCTAAGTTAGTTAATTCTTCAGCTTCTTTAGAACTTGGCACACTATCTAAAACCTCCTCAGTAGCAGATAATATTGCTACCTTAGGTCTTCCAATACCAATTCTATTTGAAAAATTAATCACATTTTTAAGAATATGTAATTTTGTTTTAACATTAGGTAAAACGTTTAATGCTCCATCCGTAATTATTAAAGGTTTATCCTCTTTTCCTAAAGTCATATGCCAAATATGGCTTAATCTAGTTTTTCCAAGTAAATTGTATTCTCTTTTCAAAACTTCTTTCATTAAAATGTCAGTATGAATATGCCCTTTAACAATAATTCTAATTTTTTGTTCGCTTGCTAGTTTTGCAGCAATCGTTGCTGTATTATTTTCAACAGGCTCATGGATTATATCATAATTTGAGATATCCCATTTCAGATCCTGGGCGCATTTATTAATTTCTTTTTCATCACCAATAAAAATTGGCTCAATTAGATTTTCTTTGACAGCATCTTGTACGGACTGCATAGGAAGAGGTTTTCCGGCATTAACAATTCCAGCTTTAACACCTTTCTTTTTATGTGCAACATTAAGTAAGTTATCAGGACAAATAATTTCTTTATTGGAAAGCATATTAATTTTTTAAATCTATTAAATCTTTTTGAATAATTTTTGACAATTTGATTTCTTTTTTTAAGTTCATTTTAAACCTTTTATCTTTATTTTGACCAGGATACATTATCTCTTTTACTCCTTTAATTTTAGGCAATCTTTTAATTGTTTTAATATTATTCTTAATTCTTGAAGTATAGTTTTTGACAAATAAGTTTGTTTTAAATGTGATAAACAAATGTCCAATATTTTGTGGACCTGAAAAATCATCAAAAGGATCCTTAACTTTACCTGCATGATTTCCACCAGTTAAAACACCACTTAGAATATCTACCATCCATGCTAAACCTGAACCTCTAAAACCTGCAATAGGTAACTGAACTCCATAAAGTGCTTTTTTTGCATCTGTCGTTGGTTTACCAAATTTATCTAATGCAACACCTTTTGGTATTTTTTGATTATTTCTAGCTGCAAATCTAATTTTTCCTCTATTAATTTTTGCAATAGCTGTATCTAATATAAAAGGTACCCTTGCTCCGGTTGGAGAACCAAAACATATAGGATTTGTTCCAAACAAACTTTTCTTAGCACCATAAGGAGCAATTGCAGGTGGAGCATTAGTATAAATCATTGTGATTAAATTTTTTTTAACTGCTTGCTCAGCGTAGTAACCAGATAATCCGTAGTGACCACTATTTTTCACTGCCACTAAACCGATACCTGTTTTTTTAGCACATTCGATTGCCTTTTTAATTGCAAGGTCTGCTGCAACGAAGCCAATACTATTATCAGCATCAATATGAGCAATAGATTGAGATATCTTTTTAACTTTTATTTTAGGTTTTGGATTAATGACTTTTTTAGATATTCTCTCACAATACATTCTTAATCTAGAAAGACCATGACCATAAGCCCCAACTAACTCGGCATTAATCAAAGCATTTGCTGAAATAACAGCATGAGGATTGCTTAATCCGTGATTTTTAAAAATTTTAATGACTTCTTTTTTAAGATTTTCTGTTTTCAAATTAGCCTTTTCCACGCCATGGAATTGTTTTGTCTATTATTTTTCTCAAAGTGACATCAAATAGTAAACCCAACATTCCCATGATAAATATAGTGATCCAAATAACTTCGTATTGGAAATATTTTTTAGCAACGTTTTCAACAAATCCTATACCGGTTGTTCCAGCTAAAAACTCAGCCGCAACCAAAGTTCCCCAACACATACCGACAGCAACTCTAATTCCTGTAAGTATTTCTGGTAAAGAATTTGGAAAAATTACATATCTCAATATTTGTTTTTTGGATGCACCAAGTGAGTGAGCTGCATGAATTTTCGATAATTGGGTACCAGAAGCACCGGCTCTTGCAGAAATAATCATGATTGATAATGAGACCATAAATAACAAGAAAACTTTCCCGGTATTATCAATTCCTAAAACTGAAATGATTAAAGGAGCCCAAGCTAGAGGGGGAACAGGTCTATAAAGCTCAATTAACGGATCAAAGAAACCTTTGGCAAATCTATTTAGTCCCATAAATAATCCAAGCGGCACACCAATCAATATTCCAAACACTAATCCTAAAAATACTCTTAAAAAAGAATCCCAAATATGACCATAAGGCACGGGTACTTTAAATAACTTAAAGTCTCCTGTTACTAATTTTAAAACTTGGCCTTTAAAATTTTGTTTAACAATTCCATCTTGAGTGTGAACTGGGTATTCACCAGGTAGAATATCAGCAATCCAATCTGGTAAAATGAAACCAATCATTTTACTTACATCAACCAGTTCTATCCAGAGAAGAGGAATTTCTTTGTAACCTACACTCGGTTTAAGCATAAGCATAAATTTATCAAATGTATCTGAGGGCTTAGGTAACCATCTACCAGATCCTTGTTCCGAACAGCTTGGCCCACTTGCAACAATGGTCCCTGCCGGGAATAAAAATATATCTACAAATCTCAATCCCCCTTGAGCTTCTTTTTGGGCAACATCAAAATTGATGATTGCATTTTGCATTTCATTTAAGGCATTGGGTGGATATATACTTGCAAATTCTATTCGTCGTGCAATTTTAACAATATCTTTAGCATAAGTTGAAGCTACTTCTTGAGTATCATCTAAATTTTTACGATAAGCTTTGATCTCATCTTTGAGCTCTTTTATTTTACCTTTAAATTGTGGATTATGATTTCTTAACTTAAAGAATTCATCACTAATAATTTGTAATTCTTTTGCGGCAGCATCAAATTTTAAACCTCTTTTAGTCTCTGGAACTAAAGGTACTTCGATAGTATTTTCTATGGATCCCGTTCCAGATTGAACTTTTATAATTCCCCAATCTCCTTGCTCACTTACTGCTTTTAGTCTTTCATTGGCTTCTTGTTCTGTTTCAAAAGGATATTCAGGTTTTCTAAAATTTTCAGTTAATAAGTTAATTTTACCAGTAATGTCATCTATTTTAAATTTCGTTTCATTTTCAATTAAATCTTCATTAGTCAATAAAGGAATTAGTTGAATAGTTTTATTGATAAACTCAGTGAGCTCTGTTTTTTGTTGCAAATTTAGATCTTCAGAAAATTTGATTTCATTTAAAGTTGCTTTGAGATTCTTATTTTCTTTCTTAATTTGTGCAGTACTTTTAAATTCACGTTCCTCTATTGGAAATTGATATTTTAAACCTAATAAAGAGTCATTAACTTTCGCTACTTGGCAAAGTTCATTAGCCGATTTTGGGTAAAAACCTTTTGCAATATCCCATGAATAGTAAAGCCATACCAATAATAGAAAGCTACTTCCGACTATAATCCAGTGAGTACCACCTCGTGCTCTTTCAGGATTTCCAAAAACAGCATCAACCTTTTCAGTTTTGATTAATCTTCTTCCATAGAGAATACAGCCTATAACTGCAAAAAAAATTAAAAAGGTGACGATTTGAGTTAACATTTAATTATCTTTCCCCATAATTTCTTCTTCCATATTCCAAATCATTTCTAATATTTCTTCACGTTTTGCAGAAAAATCTTTGTTTTTTTTAATCTCTCTTAGATCCTCTTTCAGTCCCATTGAAGCAAATGGAAGATTGTATTCTTTATGAATTCGCCCAGGTCGAGGTGCCATTACATATAATCTTTCACCAAGTAACAAAGCTTCTTCAACTGAGTGGGTAATTAAAATAATTGTTTTCCCTGTCTCTTTCCAAATTTTCAAAACAAGAGACTGCATTTTTTCTCTTGTTAATGCATCAAGGGCTCCTAAAGGTTCATCCATTAAAATTAGATCGGGATCATTAATTAAACATCTTGCAAGAGCAACTCTTTGCTGCATACCCCCAGAAAGTTGATAGGTTGGGGTGTTACCAAAACCTTTTAAGCCAACTATTTCTAACCATTCATCAACTTTTTTTTGAGTTTCAATTGGATCTTTTTTTTTCATTCTTAATCCAAAGTTGACATTTTCAGCAACTGTTAACCATTCAAACAATGCACCTTGCTGAAAAACCATACCTCTCTCTACACCGGGTCCATCAATCTCTTTACTATTTAAAGTAATACTTCCAGAAGTTGGTCGAATAAATCCCGCTGTAATATTTAATAAAGTTGTTTTTCCACAACCTGATGGTCCAAGAACTGTTAACAGTTCTCCTTTTTTAAGAGTAAAATTTAAATCTTTTAAAGCGTGTACTGTTTCTCCTTTTGGAGTTTTAAAAATCATGTTAAGATTTTGAGAAACTAGATCACTCATTTGTTCACTTTATATTAGAATTTACATAAAAAAAATAGGCACCAATTTAATAAAAAATTGGCGCCTATTTAAATTTTAATTACCTTTAAATTATAAAGGTAAGAAACTTGTATCTACGTTTCCTCTTGGTGTTCCCATTCCTTTTAGGAATGCATCAAGATTTCCACTTTCCATAGAACTTTTTGTTTCCTCTGGAGTTAGAAATTTGAAACCACTTAAAGTTTCTTTCATGTCAGGAATTTTCATTTCTGAAGCTTTTGACATTGCATTCATATCGCTTTTTCCAGCTCTATATCTTGCATTCGCTTCATGAGTTACTTCGATGAAAGTTCTTAACATTCCTGGATTTTCCTTCATAAACTTTGTAGTTACAGAAGTAATATCAATCCCTAGGATACCTGCATCTCTAGCTTCTTGAACTGTTAGTAATCTAGATCCAACTGCAACAGCAGCTTTAATAGAATTACCACCAAATAAACATGCCATTACAACATCACCACTTACTAAAGCAGCAGCACCTTCTTCAGGGTCCATTTGTATGATATCCATTTTTTTTCTATCTGCTCCAACAACTTTCATACTCTCATCAAAAACATATTCCGCCATTGTTCCAAGTGGAACAGCAACTTTTTTACCTTCTAATTCAGTTGCATTAGCTTTTGTAATTCCAGATGCATTAGATGTAACACAAGTTGTTCCTCCCATTCCGTATTCCATTGCAATATCAACTAATTTGATAGGTGCTTTAGATTTTACAGCGTTAATGAACGGAACTAAACCTTGAGAATAAGAAATATCAATATCTCCTGCTAACATCGCATCAGTCATAGCACCACCATTAGTAAAGTTAGTCCACTTTACTGGAACCCCTAGAGCTTTTGCGAAGTTTTTCTTCATCATGTCTTCTAGGTTTGGACTTGGCCACTCTAAGAAGTAAGCAACTCTAACTTCATTTGCCGCTGAATTAGCAACAGATATTGAAAGATTAAGAGCTACAAAACATCCAAGAATAAAACTTATTATTTTTTTCATTTATGCCTCTTCCTTGTTTATTTATATGTTTCAATTTTAAGATTAATTTCACCTATATGTAAAACAAAAAAATGATCATTATAGTTACACAACTTTAAGTTGTGACATTATTTTGGTGGTTAATTTAAGTTAATTAGTCTAAGGATTCATTTATTAAGTATTTTAAAATTTAATTATGAGCTCAGAAAAAAGAACATCAGTACCTAACTCACTTAATGAACATTGGATGCCATTTACATCTAATAAGGATTTTAAAGAAAATCCAAAATTAATTGTTGAGGCTAAAGGTGTTTATTTAAAAAATCATCATGGCAAAACACAAATTGATGCAAGCTCTGGATTATTTTGTAACCCTTTAGGACATGGGAGAAAAGAAATCATTGAGGCAATAACTAATCAACTAAATACTCTTGATTATTGTCAGCCGTTTCAACAAGGTTTTGGTGGTTCATTTGAATTGGCAACAAGAATTTCAAAACATACACCAGGAAATTTAAACAAAATTTTTTATACGATATGTGGATCGACTGCAGTAGAAACTGCAATTAAGATTAGTATAGCTTACCATAAAGCAAGAGGCGAGGGGCAAAGATTTAGATTTGTTGGAAGAGAACGTGCTTATCATGGAATGAATATCGGAGCCACATCAGTAGGTGGTATGATCAATAACGTTAAAGCGTATGCAAGTGTATTGATGCCAGGTGTTGTTCATATGAGACACACACATTTAGATGAACATAAATTTATTTCAGGTCAACCTGAAACAGGAGCCGAGATTGCAAATGATCTAGAGAGAATTTGTACTAATTTTGGTTCTGAAAATATTGCAGCTTGTATTGTAGAACCTATTGCAGGTTCAACAGGAACATTAGTGCCACCAGTTGGATATTTACAAAGACTAAGAGAACTTTGTGACAAACATAAAATACTTTTAATTTTTGATGAAGTTATTACGGGTTGGGGAAGAACTGGTTCAGCTTTTGGAGCTCAAGAGTTTGGTGTAACACCTGACATAATGACAATGGCAAAAGCAACAACCAATGGAATAGTTCCTTTTGGTGTAGTTGCATGTAAAGAGGAAATTTATGATGCAGTGATGGATAATTCTCCAAAAGGTGCAATAGAATTATTTCATGGTTATACATATTCAGGAATTCCTGTATCGGTGGCTGCAGCATTAGCTGTTCAAGACATTTTCGAAAAAGAAGATATTTTTAATAGAGCAAAAGAACTTGCTCCTTATTTCCAAGAAGGTTTATTTTCTCTTAGAGATATTGATGTTGTAGATAACATAAGGGGTTATGGAATGATGGGTGGAATAGATATTAAAACTGATGGCAGACCTGGTAAAGCAGGATTAGCTACTTTCAAACATTGTTACGATGCAGGAGTAAATTTCAAAGCGACTGGTGATTGTTTAATTATTGCACCAATGTTTATTTGTGAAAAAAAACATATTGATGAAATCATAGAAAAACTAAGAACTGGAATTACTAATTACGCAAAGAGTAAAAAGAATTAAATTTCGTTAATGAGAATTGGCGTACCTAAAGAAATAAAACCTCAAGAAAATAGAATTGGCCTGACACCGGATAGTGTAAAAACTCTCGTTTCAGAGGGTCATGAAGTTTTAGTTGAAAATAATGGAGGTTTTGAAGCAGGTTTCGATAATGATCAGTACAAAGATGCAGGGGCCAAAATTATAGAAAAAGCTACTGATATTTTTAATGACGCTGAAATAATTGTTAAAGTTAAAGAGCCTCAAAAAGTTGAGGTTGAAATGATTAGGGAAAATCAAATTGTTTATACCTATTTACATTTGGCTGCTGCAAAAGAATTAACTGAGGGTTTGGTAAAATCAAAAAGTATTAATATTGCTTACGAAACCATCACTGATGATAATGGACGACTTCCTTTGTTAGCACCTATGAGTGCTGTAGCTGGACGTATGTCGGTTCAAGCAGGAGCACATTGTTTAGAAAAAAATCAAAAAGGCAGAGGAGTTTTATTAGGAGGAGCTCCAGGCGGTGAGCCCGCTAATGTTTTAATTTTAGGTGGAGGGGTTGTAGGTGAAAATGCTGCAACAATAGCAACTGGTATGAAGGCAAAAGTTCATGTTGTTGATAAATCAGAAGCAAGATTAAAACAATTAGTTGATATATTTGGAGATAAAATTATTCCGGAACAAAGTGACAAAATAGATTTAAAAAAGTTAGTAGCTGAGGCGGATTTAATAGTGGGAGGAGTTTTAATCCCTGGCGCAGAGGCACCAAAATTAGTTACTAAAGATATGCTCAAATTAATGAAAAGAGGTTCTGTAATTGTTGATGTTGCAATCGATCAAGGCGGGTGTGTGGAAACAAGCAAACCAACAACTTTTAATGATCCAACTTTTATAGTTGATAATGTTGTTCATTATTGTGTAGCAAACATGCCGGGTGGAGTTCCAAGAACTTCCACTATCGCATTGAATAAAGCGACACTTCCTTATTTAGTTAAATTAGCTAACAAAGGTTATCAAAAAGCTCTTGGAGAGGACAAAAACTTTCTAGCGGGACTAAACGTTCACAAAGGTCATGTGACTTATAAAGCGGTTGCAGATGTTTTTGGACATGAATATGTTAATCCAGGAGATGCAATCAATAACTAATTAGATGGAAAAAAAACTTCCAAGTAGCACAAAAGTTGTTGTGATAGGAGGTGGAGTAGTAGGTTGCTCTGTTGCTTATCATTTAGCTAAATTTGGCTGGAAAGACACAATTCTTTTAGAAAGAGATCAATTAACGTCAGGCACAACTTGGCATGCAGCAGGCTTAGTAAGTCAGCTAGGTCCAACTGCAGCAGTTACAAAAATTAGAAAATATACTTTAGATTTATATAAAGAACTTGAAAAAAAAGTTGATCATTCTGCAGGGTTAAGATTAAACGGGGCCCTTTCAATTGCTCAACATAAAGGAAGATGGCAAGAACTTCAAAGACAAGCAACGACAGCGCAACTTTATGATGTTGACGTAAGAATTTTAGATAAAGATCAAATTAAAAAAAACTACGATATAATCAATACAGATGAAGTTATAGGAGGAATTTTAATGCCAGGCGATGGTGCTGCAGATCCTTCAGGTGTTACTCATATGTTGGCTAAAGCAGCAAAATTAGAAGGTGCCCAAATTTTTGAGAAATCACCAGTTGAGGAAATTTTAACGAAAGATGGAAAAATTTCTGGAGTTAAAGTTAAAGGTCAAAAAATTGAATGTGAATATATTGTTTTAGCCTCAGGCATGTGGTCAAGGCAAATAGGAAAAAAAGCTGGTGTGAGTATTCCATTATACCCAGCAGAACATTTCTATATAATCACTGAACCAATTGAAAATTTATCTAAAACTTTACCTGTGGTAAGAGATTTTGATAATCGAACTTATATAAAAGAAGATGCAGGAAAAATACTCGTTGGAATTTTTGAAGGAAATTCAATTCCAGCTTGGAATAAAACTAATAAAGTTCCAGAAGATTTCTCCTTTGGTGAGTTTCAAGAAAATTTCGAACATTTTGAACCTTATTTAGCTTCAGCAATCAAAAGATTTCCAATTTTAGAAACTGCTGGAATTAGAAAATTTTTTTCAGGTCCAGAGTCTTTTACTCCTGATACCAACACTTTATTGGGAGAAGTACCTGAGGTTAAGAATTTTTTTGTATGTTGTGGGTTAAATAGTATTGGAATTGGCAGTGGTGGTGGGGTTGGTAAGGTTACAGCGGAGTGGTTGATGACTGGTCATATTAATGAAGATATTTTTAGTTATGACATAAAAAGATTTCAAAAGTTTCACTCGGAACTAGGTTTTATCAAAAAAAGAATTACAGAATCATTAGGAGATTTGTATGGAATGCATTGGCCCTTTAAACAGCACAAAACTTCTCGAGATATAAAAAAACTTCCACATCATGATAATTTGAAAAGTTTTGGAGCCTGTTTTGGTGTTTCAGGAGGATATGAAAGACCGATGTGGTTTGCGCTTGATGGTGAAAAAGCAGAATATGAATATAGCTACAACTATCAAAGTTGGTATCCCTCAGCTGAGTATGAAACAAATAATACAATAAGAAATATTGGTTTATTTGATCTAACTCCTTTTTCAAAATTTGAAATTAAATCTGATAAAGCCCATCAAGAATTGCAAAGAATTTGTACTGCTAATATTAAGAAAGAAGTTGGTAAATGTACCTATACTCAAATGTTAAACTCAGATGGAGGTATTGAGACTGATTTAATTATAGTGGCGATAGATGAAAACCATTTTAGAATAATTAGTTCTGCGGCAACAAGAGAAAGAGACAAGCACCACATCAAAAAACATTTAAATAAAGATATTAAATTAATAGATGTAACTGATGACTATTGTGTTTTTGGATTATTTGGGCCTAAGAGCAGAAATCTTTTAAGTTCATTAAGTAATGATAATTTTGATAATGAAAATTTCAAATTCGGAACAGCAAAATTTATTTCAATCGCAGATACTAAAATTTGGGCACAGAGATTGTCTTATGTTGGAGAATTAGGTTATGAACTTTACGTTGAAGCTAAAGATGCGAAAAAAATTTATGAATTAATTATAGAAAGAGGAAAAGATCATAATCTTTCAAATTGTGGTATGCATGCAATGGATATTATGCGAATGGAGAGTGGCTTTTTACATTGGGGACACGATATTTCCCCTGAGGAAAATCAATATCAAGCAGGTTTGTCTTTTACAATCAGTAATAAAAAAAATGTAGATTTTATTGGTAAGTCAGCTCTTGAAAAAATTAATAATGAGAAGATCAAAACAAGATTTGCTATGTTTACATTAAAAGATAGTAAACCTGGAGAACCATTATTACTTCACGATGAGCCTATTTATTTAGAAAATAAGATAATAGGTAGATCAACTTCAGGGAATTACTCTTTTAACTTTAAGAAAAATCTGACTTTTGGTTACATCAAAAATGATTTTTCCAATGAAAAATTGAGAGATAGTAAATTATTTATCGAGGTTGAGAAAAGGAAATACGAAATTGAATTGATTAATAAACCAATAAAACAGACCAATTTTAAGACAAGTTAAACTTTATTTTTTAAAAGAAAAACAAATATAAAACCAGTGATGTACATAATCAAAGCATATGCAGCTGTTGGAGTTATGTAGACTATATCTGTACCGAATATTTGTGTAGAAACAAATATTGCTAAAGTACCATTTTGTAATCCACATTCTAAAGCAATACATTTTTGTTGTTTTATTCCTGAGGCAAAAGTTTTACCAAGGTAATAAGCCACAATCATCATTGTTATATTTAGAATAAAAGTAATGAAACCTGCTTGCATTAGAAAATCTATAAAACTTTCTCTTTCTTCATAAAACGCAGCTATAAAAAAAATAACAAATAATATTATGTTAAGTTTTTCAAATATTTGAATTTTCGAATTTACAAAATTTTCAGCAAATTTTCTTATAATCATCCCTAAGATTACTGGAACAGTTACAACCAAAAACATTTTTAGCGCTATACCAGTCATTGAAATATTTTGAGAAATATCAGTAACTCCAAATAAATCAGCAGATGTAAAAATTATAAGAGGAACATTAATAATAGAAATTAAACTGATTACAGCTGTTAAAGAAATAGATAAAGCAACATCTCCATTAGCAAATTTTGTTAATATATTAGATGTAACTCCACCTGGTGCAGCAGCGATAATCATAACTCCAATTGCTATTTCAGGTGGTACTTTTAAAATAATAATTAATAAGTAAGCAATTAATGGAAGAATAATTAATTGAGAAAAAAAACCTACAAAAAAATCCTTTGGAGTTTTTAATATTCTCGTAAAATCGTCAATCTTTAATCCCAAACCTAAACCCAACATTATTAATGCGAGTATGATAGGCGCTATTTTTGTTACTATTTCCATGAACCCTCTCTTTAATAGTATAACGTCTATAATTTATTTAAGATTTATGAAATAACAAGAAGATTTAGAACTTTACGTATAAATTTAGCTTTAAACTTAAAAGCTTCAGTTTGGTATGGTATAATTTTCTTAAAATTAAATGAGGATAAAACGTATTGTTTTTTTTCATTAAGTTTAATTAAATCGTCTTTCATTAAATATTTACATTTTCTTATTACAGTAGCTCTTGGTATTAATGTCATATCAGAAATTGACATTGCGCTTATACCTGAAGCTGAGCCAACATTATCAATTAGCATTTTATTAGCCGCACCATAATCTAATGGTAATTTTTTTGTCTCTGTATTTTTTAAATTTTTTGTTACATTCAATGATTGATTCATACAAACAGTCCCCCAGACATGAAATGTACTTAGATCTGGCATGAATTTGTGATATCCAATTACTAATGGTATTTGCATTCGATAATACCATCGCCAACATAGTGTAAATTTTTTTTTGATTAAACTTTCAATTAACTTCACATCGACTTTTTTTGAAAAGTGCTTTTCTCTATTTAAAGCTTCAGCTACTAATAAGATATATTTTGATGAAAGTTTGATTTGATTATGTGGTTTAACAAAAGTAAATGCTTTACTGTCAATAACAATTTTTTTTTTATCTCTTTTAATAACACCCTCTTTTTCAAGTTCTAAAACTTTTCTTCTTATCGTTTCTTTTGGTAAATCTAATTTCTCACATAATTCAGTAATACTAAACTTATCTATTTGAACATATGATTTAGAATAATATTCTTCATACGATTGCTGAATATTCATTTGATCATAAAATTGAAGTGTTTTTTCTATAAGTGAAATTATAATCATGTATTTGTAGTGATCATTAAAAGCCCAGTACACATTGTTCATCCAATTCCACTGATGTGATATCCATTCATTAGCTAATTCAGAGTAGTTATTCATTATACTTTCATAAACCTGATCGTCGGTTAAGGTTTTACTGAAATCGATTTGTTCTAAACTCATAAATTTGAATTTGAGAATATTGACCCAAATTGAACACATGTCAATCTAATTGTGACCCAAATTGAACTTCAGGAAAATTGTTTGACAGATATTTTAATGTACTAATTCTGCAATGAACAATAAAGGCTTTGCAGAGACACATACTAGCATCGAGACCCCAAATGATGTTGGTGTTGCTGAAAAGCCTTTAAAAACATTAAAGAAGAGAGTTGATATAAATATTCTAAAATCAAAGCTAGAGGAAACAGAAGCAAAAGAACTGAAAAAAAATATTTTCATTTTATCGTTGCTGATAATTGGTGTGGGAGCCTTTGGAATTTATCTTTCTTTCTAACAAATTTGCAAAAATCAATTTTACGTGATTAAATAATTAAATGAAAAATTCAGGTATCAACGTTAAAGAAAAGCTTATAGCTAGATACCTAGAAAAAGATCCACCATCAACTCAATCAAAAAGTAGCAATATAAACGTTCTTCTTAATAGAATTGCAATAAATAAAAAAAATGAAAATAGAAAAAAATTATATTTCTCAGCAGCTGCTTCAACAGGGTTGATTTTGTTTGGTCTAATCATTTTCTAATAAAATATTAGTTAATTTTCTCTAAATTTATAACTTTTGCTTAATTAATAAATATTGAATCAAATTATTAAACTATTATAAATCTCATCAAATGGCGGGGTAGCTCAGTTGGTTAGAGCGCGGGACTCATAAGCCCGAGGTCAGTGGTTCGATCCCACTTCCCGCTACCATATTAATTTTATATGAAAACTTTCGATTTAACTGTCATAATCACTTCATTTCATAGCAGGGATAAAATCTTTAGTTGTTTGGAGTCAATTGAAAAAAGTATTAAAATCATCGTTATTGAAAATTCAAATGACGAAAAATTAAAAGAAGAAATTCACTCTAAATATGAAAATGTGGAATGTATTTTGTCAAAAGAAAATTTAGGGTATGGAGCAGGAAATAATCTAGGTCTATCAAAGGTTGAAACTAGTTATGCTTTAATAGTAAACCCTGATGTGACTTTAGATAATGACACAGTAAATAAATTTTTTTTAAGAATCAATAATTTAAGGGATTTTGGAATTATTGCCCCTATATCTCAAAATGAAAAATACAAAAATTTTAACATTAATGAGGATAAAGAAATTAAAGAGGTAGATAATGTAAAAGGTTTTGCAATGTTTTTAAATATGAAAAATCTTAAGCAAATTAATTTTTTTGATGAAAATTTTTTCCTTTATTTTGAAGAAATAGATTTGTGTAGAAGATTAAAAGAAAACAATTCAAAAATATTTATAGATCCCACAATCAAAGTAAGCCATTTAGGTGGCACATCACATAATTTGGAAATTGAGAAACCCATGGAGCTTTCTCGAAATTGGCACTGGATGTGGTCAACATTTTATTTTCATAAAAAACATTATGGATATTTAACTGCAATGATAAAAATTCTACCCAAATTATCTTCATCTTTGATAAAATTCATAATTTTTTTGATAACATTTCAAAAGTATAAAAGTGAAATTTATAGACATAGATTATCAGGTATTATTAATTCTGTTTTATTGAAAAAATCATGGTATAGACCTAAGCTTTAAATGTATAATAATTTAGATTTTTAATGACGACTAAATACAATATTCTTATCACTGGTGTAGCAGGTTTTTTAGGTTCACATTTGTCAGAAAAATTATTAGATCTAGGACATAAAGTTATTGGCGTTGATAATATGATTGGCGGATATGAAGATAATATACATAAAGATATTGAGTTCCATAATTTGGATTGCAGCGACTTTTCGAAAGTAAAAAAAATAATGAAAAATATTGACGTTGTTTATCATTGTGCAGCAACAGCTCATGAGGGTTTGTCAGTATTTTCACCTTATGAAATCACAAAAAATAATTACCTTGCTTCAGTTTCTATTTTTTCTGCAGCAGTTAATGAAAAAGTAAAAAGAATAATTTTTTGTTCTTCCATGGCAAGATATGGGGAACAACAGACACCCTTTACAGAAGATATGACACCCAAACCAGTTGACCCCTATGGTATTTCTAAAGTTGCAGCTGAAGATGTACTAAAGAATCTTTGTGATTTAAACAATATAGAATGGGTAATTGCTGTTCCCCATAATATTATAGGGCCAAAACAAATTTATACTGATCCATATAGAAATGTTGTCTCCATATTTTTAAATAGAATGCTACAAGGAAAACCTCCAATAGTTTATGGTGATGGCGAGCAAAAACGATGCTTTTCATATATTGATGATTGTTTAAGTTGCTTAATTCCTATGTTAGATCAAAAAAATTTAAACAAACAAGTAATTAACATAGGACCCGATGAAGAATTTGTGACTGTTAATAAAGTTGTTGAAATTTGTTCTAACATAACTGGTTCAAACTTAGAGGCGGTTTACAAAGAGGATAGGCCAAGAGAGGTAAAGCATGCTACTTGTTCTGCAGATAAAGCAAGAAAATTATTAAATTATGAGACAAAAGTGAGTTTGAGTGATGGTGTTAAAAAAACTTACGATTATATAAAAAAAAGAGGACCCAAAGATTTCAATTATCGTTTAACTATTGAGATTGATAATGATTTAACTCCAGATACGTGGAAAAATAAAGAAATTTAATATTTCTCTTTTAATTCTTCTACACTTATTACTCTTAGAAATTTTTTGTAATTTGCATAGTAATCTTTAAACTTTAGATTTCTTACAGGTTTTTTAATTTCCAAGATCGAAGTATTTTTCTCTTTTTTTATTATTCCTATACCCTGATCCATTTCACATGTAAAAATTTCTAAATCTTCTCTTTGTCTCAAGTCAACTATTGCTTTCCAAACATCCCCATTCCATATCATCCTGTATCTCGGAACAGCTTGTTTACTTAGACTATCAGGCATGCAATCATGAACTAAGACAATACCATTTTCTTTTAAACAATTTACTGAATTTAAAATATCTTTTTTTACTTGATCATAAGTATGAAGGCCATCAATGAAAACAATGTCAAATTTATTTTTATTTTCCTTAAAAAATTCATCACTTGTTTTTCTCACATTCCCACCACTGCTTGGGTCTACACCAACTTTATTTTGTATCTTAATTTTTGAAAACAATTGATTTTGATCACAGCCTATTTCCAAGTAATCAGAATATCCATATTTATTAATCAAATATTCTATAAGATCCCAACGAAAATAATTTTGTGGAAAATTGTAATGAAGTTTACCTTTAAAATTTTCGACGAAAAGGTTGTAATAGATTTTGTTAAATATTTTAGAAATTTTATTTAATCTTTCCATTTTTAATGACCTGGAAAATCAATTAAGCTTTCAACTTTATAACCTTTTTTTTACTAATTTGTCCGTACCATTGAGATCAAATAAATTAATAACAAAAATAAAAGCAGCAACTTTTCCTTTAGAAATTTCAACTAATTTAGCTGCTGCCTCAGCAGTACCACCAGTTGCAATTAAATCATCAATAATTAAAACCTCGTCATTTTCATCAATTGAATCTTTATGCACCTCTATTGTTGCTGTTCCATATTCGAGTTCAAAATCTATTGAGTGAACATCAGCTGGTAATTTATTTTTCTTTCTAAGCATTATAAACGGTTTTTTTAATATGTATGAAACAGCAGAAGCAAAGACAAAGCCTCTTGACTCAATAGCTGCAATTTTATCAAATTTTACTTTTTTACTTCTCTCAACTATCTGATTAATTGTTTCAGAAAATGCTTTTTCATTTTTTATTAATGTAGTTATATCCCTAAATAATATACCTTTTTTTGGATAATCTGGAATTGATCTAATAAAATCTTTTAAATTCATAAGGTTAAATTATATATTAATAATTAATTAAAATATTTTAAGATGACAATAAATAAATTAGCAATCATTGGTGGAAGTGGCTTATATGATGTTGAGGAATTTGAAAATCGAGAGTTAATTGATTTACAAACTCCTTGGGGAAAACCTTCAGATGAAATTTTAAAGACAAAATATAAAAATAAAGAGGTTTATTTTTTACCAAGACATGGAAGGGGGCATTTTATTTCACCTTCAAAAATAAATTTTAGAGCTAATATTGATGCATTAAAACAATTAGGTGTTTCTGACATAGTTTCGGTATCAGCTGTTGGATCTTTAAAAGAAGACTTGCCACCAGGTAAGTTTGTCATTGTTGATCAATTTATAGATAGAACTTTTGCAAGAAACAAAACTTTTTTTGATGACGAAATTGTTGCCCATGTTTCTATGGCTCATCCAACATCTAATGGTCTAATGAATGCATGTGAAGAAGCTATTAAAAAAGAAAAAATAGAATATCAAAGAGGTGGAACCTATGTAGTTATGGAAGGTCCGCAATTTTCAACTTTAGCTGAATCTAATCTTTATAGATCGTGGAAAGCAGATGTGATTGGTATGACAAATATGCCAGAAGCTAAATTAGCTAGAGAAGCAGAAATTAGGTATGCATCGGTTTCAATGGTAACTGATTATGATTGTTGGCATCCAGATCATGAAAATGTAGATGTGCAACAAGTAATAAAAGTTCTTTTAGGAAATGCAGCTAAAGCAAAAAATATGATTAAAAATTTGATAGAAAATTTTGAAAATCATATTGATCCTAAAGATCCAGCAAACAATTGCTTGGATGTTGCTATTATTACTGCACCAGAAAAAAGAACAAAAAAAACTATAGATAAACTTAAAACAGTTGCGGGTAGAGTTCTAAATAAATGAGAATAGAAGGAAAAGAGTATTGTACTATTTGGTTTGAAGATAATGTTGTAAAAATTATTGATCAAACAAAACTACCACATCAATTTATCATAAAGGATCTTAAGACAGTTAAAGATGCAATTAATGCTATAAAAATAATGGAAGTAAGGGGGGCACCTTTGATAGGTGCTACAGCAGCCTATGGATTAGTTTTGGCGATTATTGAAAATAATGATCAATCATTTTTGAAAAAATCTGCAGAAGATTTAATTAGTTCAAGACCAACAGCAATAAATTTAAAGTGGGCTGTAGATAGAATGATGAATAAATTATCAGGCGTTAATAGTGGTAAAATTTTAGAAATAGCTCTTAATGAAGCAAAAAATATATGTGAAGAGGATATAAAATTTTGTCAAAATATAGGATTAAATGGTCTTAAAATAATAGAGGGAATTTATAATAAAAAAAAAGATACGGTTAATATATTAACTCATTGTAATGCAGGTTGGCTTGCAACAATAAATTGGGGGACTGCAACTTCTCC
>CACHMD010000017.1:0-18608 GCA_902580835.1 uncultured Pelagibacteraceae bacterium
AGTAATGGCTCAGCGATTTTAGGTATGGGAAATTTAGGTGCATTAGCATCTAAACCGGTGATGGAAGGTAAGGCTGTTTTATTTAAAAGATTTGCTGATATTGACTCTATTGATTTAGAGATAGACTCCGAAAATCCAGATGAAATAATAAATAGTATAAAAAATTTTGCTCCAAGTTTTGGAGGTATTAATCTTGAGGATATTGCTGCTCCTGATTGTTTTATTATTGAAGAAAAGCTAAAAGAAATACTTGATATACCTGTATTTCATGATGATCAGCATGGAACTGCGATTATCACAACTGCAGCACTTATTAATGCTTTAGACATTAGTAAAAAAAAAATTGATAGAGTTAAAATAATTGTCAATGGTGCCGGAGCTTCGGCTATGGCTTGCGCTAATTTATTTAAAAAGACTGGTGTACCCCAAAAAAATATTACAATGGTAGACAGAACAGGGGTCATTTACAGAGGTCGAGATAATTTGAACCAATGGAAATCAAGTCATGCAATTGAAACAAAAGATAGAACTCTAGATGATGCTATTACTAATGCAGATGTTTTTTTAGGCTTATCTGCGAAAGGAGCGTTAACTAAAGACATGGTTAAAAAAATGGCAAAAAATCCAATTATATTTGCATGTGCTAACCCTGACCCAGAAATTACACCTGAAGAAATTGAAGAGGTTAGAGATGATGCAATTATAGCGACCGGAAGGTCAGATTACCCTAATCAAGTAAACAATTTAATAGGGTTTCCATATATTTTTAGAGGTGCATTAGATGTACGATCAAAAACAATTAATGAAGAGATGAAAATTGCAGCTGCACATGCGATAGCAAAATTAGCTAAAGAAGATGTGCCGGATGAAGTCATTGCAGCAATGGGAGGTGAGAGGCCTCACTATGGAAGAGATTACATAATTCCATCAACATTTGATCCAAGATTAATTAGTGTTATACCGGCTGCAGTTGCAAAAGCTGCTATTGATACTGGAGTAGCAAGAAAAAAAATTGATAATTTTGAAATCTATAAAGACCAACTTAAACAAAGATTAGATCCAACTGTAACAATTATGCAAGGTGTAAATAGCTATATAAAGAAAAAACAAAAAAAAGTTGTTTTTGCTGATGGTGAGGATGAAAATACACTCAAAGCTGCTATAGCTTTTAAGAACTCTGACCTAGGAATACCCATCTTAGTTGGAAAAGAGGAGCTGATTAAAAATCAAATAAAAAAAATTGGTTATAATGAAAATTTTGATATTGAAATTGTAAACTCAAAAGACACAGCCAAAAGAGAAAAATATGTAAAATTTTTATTTAAAAAACTTCAAAGAGAAAAGGGAATGTTAGAATGGGATTGTGATAGGCTTGTAAGAAACGATAGAGTTATTTGGACTTCATGCATGGTTGCGTGTCAGGATGCAGATGCGATGATAACTGGGAACACAAGGAGATACTCATCTTCACTAGAAAAAATTATTAAAGTTGTTGATCCAAGACCTGGGGAAATTATGTTTGGACTAAACCTGGTTGTAAATAGAGGTAAAACAATCTTTATCTGCGATACATCGGTCATAGAGTATCCAGACGCAAAACAACTGGCTGAAATGGCAAAATCAGCAGCGAGGGTTGCAAAATTATTTGGTTTTGATCCAAAAGTAGCTTTTTTATCTCACTCTACTTTTGGGGAGCCAGCTACAGATAGAACAAAAAGACTAAGTGATGCTGTTGAAATTTTAAAAAATGATAAAGTTGATTTTAAATTTGATGGTGAGATGCAACCAGATGTTGCTTTGGAGGAGATGTACAAAGAACTTTATCCATTTTCAGAAATAGTTGGTAACTCCAATGTTTTAATTATGCCCAGCCAACATAGTGCAGCTATTTCCTATAAAATGATTAAGTCAATGAGTAGAGCGAAGGTAATTGGACCTTTATTAATTGGTTTAGGTTTACCTATTGAAATAGCACCTTTGAGATCTTCAACTTCAGATATTTTAAATTTAGCCTCTATTGCAGCTTACTCAGCTGATGTAATTGATTATAAAAAATTTAGTTAGTTTTAATTCTTAAATTATCTACCAGTAAAATACTAGCAATCACATCTTCGACATCTAAAATCTCTTTTGCCTCTGTAATAACCAGATCCTTTTCATCTTTAGTTTGTGAAATTCCATAAATATAGATTTTCTTTTTATAAGTATCTATTTGGTAATTTGTTGCCTTAATTTCTTTGTTCAAAATTAATGCAGTCCTTAATTGCGAAGTGATTAATAGATCCTTTGCAGATTGTTTAAAGTTAAAAGCCTCTTTTATTTTAATATCGTTTCTCACAGATCTTACACCATTTGTCTCCCAGGCAATTTTTGTTAATTTCAATTTTTCCTCTGGCTCATCGACTTTTCCAGTTAAAAAAATTCTACCATCTAAAACTTTTGATTTTACTGATAAAAGATAATTTTTATTTAGGAGTAAAATTCTAGCAGTTAAGTTTTTTTGCATTAAAGAGTCATCTATCTGAGTTCCTAAAGATCTTGGATCGATAGCAACACTTACTCCAGTTCCAAAAATTCCTGAGGATGATACACCTGCGCATCCACTTAGAATAAAACCAAAAAAAAGTAAAATGAGTATTTTATTTTTCATCTTTAATTTTCAAACAATAATCATAAATAATCTTTTTTGAAATATCATTTTTACGAATTATTAAATCTGTTATTTCTTTTATGCTTAGTTTATTTATCATCGCTTTAATCAATCTTTTATCTGATTCATCTAAAGTTTGTGAAGCTTTTTTGTCATGAATTTTTTCCGAAATAACAATAGTCAATTCACCTTTTAAATTATTCTTTAATGGTTCTAAATCTTCAACTTTAGATCTCTTATACTCCTCATAAAACTTTGTCATTTCTCTACAAATCAGGATTTTTCTTCCTATAAAATTTTTTTTAATTAGAGGAATATTCTTATTAATTTTCTTTGGTGAAATGAAAAAAACGATTGAACTATTTAATTTTGATAAATTTTCTAAATCCTCTTTTAAAATTTTATCCTTTTCAGGAAAAAATCCATAAAAGAAAAACTTCTCTGAAAATCCTGATATTGATACTGCTGATATCACTGCTGAAGCACCAGGTATAGGAATAATATTGATATTATTCTTTATGCACTCATTAACTAATATAGAACCTGGATCAGAAATGCCTGGGGTGCCAGCATCCGAAATTAAAGAAATAAGTGATCCTTGATTAATTAACTTTATAATTTTAACAACATTTCTTTTCTCATTGAATTTATGATTGGCAATTAAATTTGATTTGATTTGGTATTTTTCTAACAAATTTTTAGAGATTCTAGTATCTTCACACAAAATGTAATCTGACCTTTTAAGAGTTTCTATAGCTCTTAGACTTATGTCGTTTAAATTTCCAATTGGAGTCGAGACTAAATATAGACTTTTTTTGAACATTCTATTAGCAGATTTTAAATTTTCAATCATATTTATAATTAAAATATTATAGTATCATTAAAATGAAAAAAATTTTTAGAATTATTTTTACATTAATAATTATCTATTTAACAAATCACTCATTTGCATTTTCACAAAATGAAAAAATTAAAATTGGGCTACTTGCACCTTTATCTGGTGAATATAAAAAGTTAGGACAATCAATAATTAAATCAACCCGAATGGCTTTGAGTGATATTGGGACAGACAATATTGAAATTTATCCAATGGACACAGGTATTGATCCTAATCAAACTCTACAATCAGCTACTGCGTTAAAGAATGAAGGAATAAAAATTTTTATCGGTCCGATTTTTTTTAAAAGCTTAATGTATTTGGATGAAATACAAGATGTTATTTTTCTATCTTTAACAAATAAAACAAATGATCTACCAAAAAATGTGATAAGCAGTGGAGTAAATTCTTTATCCCAGTTAAATGCAATTAAAGATTTTTTGGAATTAAGCGAAGTAAATAAAACAATTTTTTTAACACCTGACCTTGATTATAAAAATGAAATTAAAAAGGCAATTAAACAATCGAAAATCAAAATTTTTAAACAATACACTTATGAAACCGAACCAACTAAACTTACAAAGCAAATCGAAAAAATAACAAATTATGATGTGAGAAAACAAAATCTGGCTGATGAAATTTTAAGAGTTGAAAACTCAGATTTAGTGGATAAGGAGAAACAAATTAAGAAATTGGAAAAACGATATACAATTGGAAATGTAAATTTTGACTCAGTTATTATTTCTGATTTTGATGAAAATCTTAAAAGTGTAATTACTTCCCTTATTTACACTGATGTATCGCCAAGAAATAAATTATTTATAACTCTTAATCAATGGTTTGATGAAAGTTTACTTTTAGAGGAAAATATCCAGCCTTTATATTATCCATCAATCAATAAACAAAATCTAGAGACATTTAATAAAAAATTTGTAGATACCTACAATTCAAAACCAAATCATTTAAGCTTATTAAGTTATGATCTTTTAGGATTGATTTATTATTTATCTTTAAAATCCGATTTTTCAGACATAAACAATATTTTTAAAAAAGAAAATTCATTCAAAGGTAAAATTGGTATTTTTGATGTTAAAAATAACAAAATAAATCATAGATTAAACTTTTACAAAATTGATGGGGGGGAGATTAAAGAAATTTTCTAAGCTTTTTGAAAGCATCAGATCTGTGGTCTAATTTATACTTTTGAAATGGCTTCATCTCGCCAAAAGTTTTTATTTTATTTTTAGGAATAAATATTGGATCGTATCCAAACCCATTTTTACCCTTTGGTTTTTTGGAAATATATCCCTCAACTTTTCCAGCAACACAAGCTATTTTTTTATTTAAATCACTTATGGATAAGGCACAAACGAACCTGGCATTAATTTTTTTATTTCTCCAATTTTTATCTTTTTTATCTAATGCCTTATAAACTTTTTGAATTGCCTTATTAAAATTTAATTTTTTTCCAGCCCATCGTGCTGAAAAAATTCCTGGTTTTTTATTTAAAATATCAATTTCTAAACCAGAGTCATCAGCTAAGCAGATTAGATTTGTTTTTTTTGAAAAATATTGAGATTTAATCAGAGAATTTTCTTTAAAAGTCTTTCCTGTTTCTCTTGGGCTCTTTAGATTAAACTTTGAGGTAGGAAATGTTTTTATATTAGCTGGTAATAAATCTCTAATTTCCTTTAATTTTCCTTTATTATTTGTACCTATAAGGAGTTGTTTAATTTTTTTTTTTAACATCTGGAAATTTAATTTTTTCTTACCATATATGTCCATATGGAAAAAGATCAAAACCAAAATAATACAGACAAAGCATCAGGGAAAGATCAAAAAGGTTTAAATCAAGATCAAAAAACTGAAAATTTACAAACAATTAATAAAGAACAAGACCAAAAACAGGATCAAGAACAAGAAAAAACCCCAGAAGAGAAAATTTTAGAGTTAGAAGATAAGCTTGCAAGATCATTTGCTGAAATGGAAAACCAAAGAAGAAGGTTTGAAAAAGAAAAAGAAGATGCTTTTGAATATGGAGGGTATTCTTTTGCAAGAGAAGCTTTAAATTTAATAGATAATCTTGAAAGATCAAAACAAATCTTATTAAACGATGAAACTTTAAAGGATACTGAGGCACTAAAAAAAACACTCGAACATTTTGACATTATCAATAAAGATTTAATTTCAATTTTTTCAAAAAATAAAATTAAGCCTATTGAATGTCTAAATAAAAAATTAGATCCAAATTTTCACCAAGCAATGATTGAAATAGAAGATGATCAAAAAGAACCAGGAACAATTGTTCAAGAAATACAAAAAGGATTCACAATTAAAGATAGATTGTTGAGACCAGCTCTAGTGGGCGTAGCAAAAAAAAGTGAGAAAAAAGAGGAAAAAAATGAGAAAAATAAAGAAAATTCAGGAGATAAATAATATTTAAATGAACTTGTAGAATTCAATTTCACCCCTATATGAGGATAACGAATAAATGATATGAGCAAAATAATTGGAATAGATTTAGGAACAACAAACTCTTGTGTGGCTATTATGGAAGGAAGCCAGGCAAAAGTTTTGGAAAATGCAGAGGGTGCAAGAACTACACCTTCAGTAGTTGCTTTTACTGAAGAAAAAGAAAAATTAATAGGACAACCTGCTAAAAGACAAGCAGTAACAAATCCAGAGAATACAATTTTTGCAGTCAAAAGATTAATTGGTAGAAATTTTGAAGACCCAACTGTCAAAAAAGATATCGAGGCTGCACCTTTTAAGATTGTAAATTCTGAAAAAGGTGACGCATGGATTGAAGCGAAAGGAGATAAATATTCGCCTTCACAAATTTCTGCTTTTATTCTTCAAAAAATGAAAGAGACTGCAGAAAAATATTTAGGTCAAGCTGTTACAAAAGCGGTAATAACTGTCCCTGCATATTTTAATGATGCACAAAGACAAGCTACCAAGGATGCTGGAAAAATAGCTGGGTTAGAGGTTTTAAGAATTATCAATGAACCAACTGCAGCTTCACTAGCCTATGGTTTGGATAAGAAACAAAATAAAAAAATTGCGGTTTATGATTTAGGTGGTGGAACTTTTGATGTGTCTATTCTTGAATTAGGCGACGGAGTTTTTGAAGTAAAATCTACAAATGGTGATACCTTTTTAGGTGGAGAAGATTTTGACAACACTGTTGTAGAATATTTAATTTCTGAGTTCAAAAAAGATAGCGGTATTGATTTAAAAACTGATAAGTTAGCATTACAAAGATTGAAAGAGGCAGCCGAAAAAGCAAAAATTGAACTTTCAGCAGCTGAGCAAACAGATATTAATTTACCATTTATAACTGCTGACAAAACTGGTCCTAAACATATTAATTTAAAAATGACTAGAGCCAAGTTAGAAGCTTTAGTTGAGGAATTAATAGCTAAAACCATTCCACCATGTAAAACTGCTTTGAAAGATGCTGGAATTTCAGCTAGCGATGTTGATGAAGTGGTAATGGTCGGAGGTATGACTAGAATGCCAAAAGTCATTTCCGAGGTAAAAAATTTCTTTGGTAAAGAACCAAATAAAAGTGTTAATCCAGATGAAGTGGTTGCAATGGGTGCTGCAATTCAAGCTGGTGTTTTACAAGGTGATGTAAAAGATGTTCTTTTATTAGATGTAACACCATTATCCCTAGGAATTGAAACTCTAGGCGGTGTATCTACAAAACTTATAGAAAAAAATACAACTATTCCTACAAAAAAAAGCCAGGTATTTTCTACTGCTGAAGATAACCAGCCAGCCGTCTCAATACGTGTTCTTCAGGGTGAAAGAGAGATGGCAACAGATAATAAATTACTTGGCAATTTTGAATTGATTGGTATTGCTCCGGCACCAAGAGGAGTTCCTCAAATTGAAGTAACTTTTGACATAGACGCAAACGGAATTGTAAATGTGTCTGCAAAAGATAAAGGTACTGGCAAAGAACAAAAAATTCAAATTCAAGCCTCTGGTGGATTAAGTGATGAGGAAATTGATAAAATGGTAAAAGATGCTGAAGCCAATAAAGAAGCAGACAAGAAAAAAAGAGAGTCAGTTGATGTTAGAAATCAGGCAGATACTCTAATTCATTCGACTGAAAAAAATCTAAAAGAGCATGGATCTAAAGTTTCAGATGCTGAGAAAAAAGCAATTGAAGATGGGTCAAATGCATTAAAGGAATCTCTTAAAGGTGAAGATATTGAGGACATTAAGAAGAAGACAGAGGCATTAGTACAAGCTTCAATGAAACTAGGTGAAGCTATTTACAAGTCACAACAAAGCACAAAACCAGATTCTGGTAAAGATGATGGAAATGATGAAAAGGGAAAGAAAGACGATAATGTTGTTGATGCGGACTTTGAGGAAGTAAAAGACGAGAATAAAGAAAAAAGCGCTTAACTGACATCTATTTGTCCAGGTTATATACATGGCTAAAAGAGATTATTATGATGTCTTAGGAGTAAGTAAAAGTGCAAGCCCTGATGAACTAAAATCAGCCTATAGAAAATTAGCAGTTAAATATCATCCTGACAAAAATCCTGGGGATAAATCTGCGGAAGATAAATTTAAAGAAGCCAGTGAGGCTTATGGTGTGCTCTCTGATAAATCAAAAAAAGAAAACTACGATAACTTTGGACATGCTGCATTTGAAAATGGTGGCGGTGGTAGAGGTGGTTTTGGAGGTTTTGGAGGTTTTAGCGAAGCAGATTTCTCTGATATTTTCGAGGATTTTTTTGGAGACTTTGGGGGTGGAGGCAGAAGAAGTTCAAGAAAAAGCTCAAATAACCGAGGTTCAGACCTAAGATACGATTTATCAATTACACTAGAGGAGGCATACACTGGTAAAAAACAAAATATCCAATTCTCTACTTCTGAAAAGTGTAACACCTGCAAAGGAAGTGGTTCTAAACCAGGCTCAAGTCCAGACAGATGCACATATTGTGGAGGAAATGGAAGAGTTAGATCTAATCAAGGTTTCTTTACAGTTCAACAAACTTGTCCTCAGTGTGCAGGAAGTGGTGAAGAAATAACCAATCCATGTGGAGATTGTAATGGACAAGGTAATAAACAAACAAACAAAAAAGTATCTGTAACAATACCTAAAGGTGTAGATGATGGTACGAGAATTAGACTTGCCGGCAAAGGTGAAGCTGGAACAAGAGGGGGTACTAGTGGAGATTTATATTTATTTATAAATGTAAAATCTCATGAGTTATTTAAAAGATCTGATGTAAATTTATTTTTTGAATTTCCGATTTCAATAGCCGATGCTGCTCTTGGTACAACAATAGAAATACCCACAATTGATGGAAAAAAAGCAAAGATTAAAATACCAGACGGAACTCAAGACGGTAAGCAATTTAGGTTAAAAGGAAAAGGAATGCCTTTCATTCGAAGAGGAGATTTTGGTGACTTATATGTTCAGGTGAAAACTGAAGTACCAGTATTTTTAAATAGAGAACAAAAAGATTTATTAGAACAATTTAGAAAAATAGAAAATGAAAAATCAAACCCAAGCATAAAAAAATTTTTTCAAAAAGCTAAAAGTTTTTGGAATAGTTAGAGAATGGGATTAGAAGAGATTGTTCCAGCTATTTTTTTGATAGCAGTTTTAATTCTAGTACTGCCTGAATTTTTAAGATCTAACTCAAAATCAAAAAGATTTATTAAAAATTTATTTATTTGGTCTATAATTGTTGCTTTCATTGTGATACTTTCTATCTTTATCTTAAAATGAAAAAAATTAAATTATTAGTGACCGGTTGCCTGGGTCGTATGGGCCAACAAATAATTATATCTGCGAAAAAGGATAAAAATTTTAGAATTACCGCTCTTACAGAAAATAAAAAAATTAATAAAAAGATTAATGGAGTAAAAGTTGAACTAAATAACGAAAAATTATTTAAAAAAGTAGACCTAATTATCGATTTTACAATACCAAGATGTACTTTTCAGGTTTTAAAAATTGCAGCAAAACTAAAAAAAAGAGTGGTCATTGGTACTACTGGTTTTACAAAAAAAGAAGAGGATTTAATTAAAAAATTTTCAAAGAGAATACCAATTTTAAAAGCTGGAAATATGAGTTTGGGTATTAATCTTTTAATGTATTTAACAGAAATTACAGCAAGTTCATTGGGAAAGAATTTTTTGAGCAAAATTTTTGAGACTCACCATAAACATAAAAAAGACTATCCATCAGGAACTGCGTTGATGTTAGGTAAAGGAATAGCTGTGGGTAAAAACAAAAATTTTTATAATTTGTTAGGAAAAAAATATTTAAACAGAAAAACCTTCCCTTATGGAAAAAAGATAAATTTTAATTCTGTAAGAAAAGGAGAAATTATTGGTGAACATGAAGTTAAATTTTCAAGTGGTAAAGAAATAATTACTTTAAATCATGAAGCCTTCGATAGAGCGCTTTATTCTGAGGGTGCTTTATCAGCAGCAAAATGGCTTATTAATAAAAAGCCAGGTCTTTATTCGATGAGAAATTTGATGAATTTCAAATAATGAATGAAATTCAAAGAGCTAAGATAGTTTTAAAAATTTTAGATAAAACATATCCCAAAATATATGTCCCTCTTAAAAGTAGAAATGTTTTTACACTTTTAATTTCTGTTCTTCTTTCCGCACAATGCACTGACGTAAATGTAAATAACGTAACTAAAAATATCTATCCGAAATTTTACAAACCCCAACATTTTGTTAAATTAGGAAGAAAAAAAATTGAAAAATTAATTAAAAAAATTGGTATTTTTAGAATTAAGGCAAAAAGCATTTTTAATTTATCGAAAATACTTATTAAAAAGCATGATGGCAAAGTGCCAAAAACTTTTGAAGAATTAGAAAAGCTTCCTGGTGTTGGTCATAAAACCGCTGGAGTTGTAATGTCTCAAGGCTTTGGATACCCTGCATTTCCAATTGACACCCACATACATAGATTGGCCCAAAGATGGGGTTTAACAAATGGAAAAAATGTTATTCAAACTGAAAAAGATTTAAAAAGACTTTTTCCTAAAAAGAGATGGAACAAACTCCACCTTCAAATCATATATTATGGAAGAGAGTATTGTAAGGCAAGAGAGTGTTATGGTGTGACTTGTAAAATTTGTACCACTTGTTATCCTAATAGAAAAAAACCTATTAAAACTAAAAAAGCTTAAAATGAAAATTCTTGGTATTGGAAATGCAATAATTGATGTCATTTGTAAAGTAGAGGAAAATTTTCTAACGAAAAACAATCTTACAAAAGGCACTATGAAACTAATTTTTGATTATAAAGAATTTAAGAATATTTTAACGAAACTTAAAATAGAAAAAACTGTATCAGGAGGTTCAGTTGCTAATTCAATCGTTGGCTTATCTCAACTTAAAAATGAAGTTGGATTTATTGGAAAAATATCTGATGATGATTTTGGTGCAAAATATGAGGAAGGATTAAAAAAAGAGAATGTGGAATATTTTTATTCTAAAAAAAAAGAAAGCCTTCCTACTGGATCTTGTCTTATTTTAGTAACACCAGACTCTGAAAGGACAATGTGTACTTTTTTAGGTATAGCAGGAAAAATTGGTGAAATTGATGTAAATGAACAACTAATTGAAAAAAGTGATCTGATTTTTCTAGAGGGCTATTTATGGGATGAGGGCGAACCCAAAAAAGCATTTGAAAAAGCGATTAAGTATTCTAACAAAACTGCAATGTCATTATCAGATTTGTTTTGTGTGGAAAGACATAAAAAAAATTTTTTAATATTAGTTAAAGAAAAATTAGATATTACTTTTGCGAATGAGAATGAAATTATGTCACTAATTGATGCAAAAAATTTTAATGAAGTAGTTTCTTTTGCTAAAGAAGTTAAAAAACATATTATAATTACTCGAGGAGAAAAAGGGGCAATTTCTATAATTGGGGATAAGATAATTGAAACCAAGGCTAAAAAAAATCTTACAATAAGGGATTTAACTGGTGCAGGGGATCTATTTGCGGCTGGATATTTACATGGTTTTATTAATAATCTTTCTCACGAAAAATGCTTAGAGGAAGGTGTTGAATTATCCTCAAAAGTAATTCAACAAATTGGTGCTAGGCTTTAACTCTTTTTTCTTTTAAAGCTACCTTTGCCCTTTTTTGGCTTTATTACCCGAGGCTTATATTTTCTTGAAAAAAGCTCTTTTGCAAATTTATTCTTTCTTATTAATTTCGTAACCATCGTCCTTACTTAAAATAAAATTCTCATCTTTAAAAACTTTTGAAATTTTTTTTCTCAATCTATAAATATGCGTTTCAACAGTATGAGTTTCCAGTTGAGATTGGTATCCCCAAACATTTGATTGCAATTCTCGAATTTTTACAGGTTTATTTGCTTTTAATAAGTATATTATTGAATTTATTTCTTTTTCTGTAAGTTTAATTTTGTTTGTATTTGAAGACATTTCGCGTGAATTTATATTAAAAATATAATTACCTATCAAAATCTCAGATTGTTTTTGAAAATTTTTTTTTATAAATTCGATATTAATTTTTTCTAATATTTTGAATATTGAAATAGGAAATTTATCGAAAATTATTTGATTATTTAAATCTGGTATTTCTTTTTTTGTAAGTATCAAACAATTCGAGTTGGATTTTAAGTTTAACAATTCTTGTTTATTAATTTTTTCAAAATTAAAATTTATATCTTTTTTAATTTCTTCAAAAATCTTATATAGTTCATCGAGCTCATATATGAAAAGATTATGAGTATTCATATAAAAAGATAATATGATAATTTATATTAAAAATAAACATTCACTTAAAATTGATGATTTTTATCTCAAATGCTGTATTGGCAAAAATGGTTTAACTAAAAACAAAAAAGAAGGTGATAAAAAAACACCAATTGGTCATTTTTCTCTTGAAAATTTGTATTACAGATCCGATAGAATCTCAAAACCTCTTACCAATTTAAGGTGTATCAAAATTGAGAAAAAAATGGGTTGGTGTGATGATCCATTAGACAAGAAATATTATAATAAATTAATTTACTTAGGGAAAAAAATTAAATGTGAAAAACTCTACCGAAGGGATCATAAATATGACTTGATGATACCAATAAAATATAATTATTTAAGGCCAATTAAGTTTAAGGGAAGCTGTATCTTTATACACTTAACAAATAATTATAAACCAACAGCAGGATGCATAGCCCTAAAAAAAAAAGATTTTTTAATAATGTTAAAATTAATAAACAAAAAAACAAAAATTCAAATAAACTAACTTCTTTGTCCAAAAATATTAGATCCTATTCTAACATATGTGGCAGAATTTTTTATAGCATCTAAATAATCTGAGGACATTCCCATACTTAATTCATTAAGATTTAAATTTTTATTCAAAATATTCATTTCTTTGAAATAAATATCTGATGATTTTGTCAATGGCGGAATACACATTAGTCCAATCACATTAAGATTAATCGCTTTACAATATGAATATAATTCATTTACAGATGATTTATTTACTCCAGATTTTTGTTCTTCATCACCAATATTTACCTGAATAAATATCTTAATTTTTTTACCCTGTTTTGTCTCCTCATCTGCTATCTTTTTTGCAAGCTTTTTACTATCAACTGAATGAATATAATCAAATATCTTTATCGCCTGTTTTACCTTATTAGTCTGTAATTTACCTATAAGATGCAATTTCAAATCTTTTTTTGTTAATTTAATATCTGACCATTTCTCTAATGCTTCTTGAACCTTATTTTCCCCGTAATGCAAATGACCATATTCTATCAAAGGTAAAATTTTATTAATCTCAAAAGTTTTGGATACTGCTAATATTTTGGGATTACTATTAATATTTAATTTTTCTAGATAAAATTTAATATTATTCTTAATATCTAACAAATTTTTTATAGTATCATGCATATTAACTTAATGAAAAAATATTACTTTATTAGTAAATTTAATACAAACAATATTGATAAGCAGGATAGTCAAACCGCTATTATTTTTAGAAACTATTGTTCAAAAAAAATTAATGAAGACCTTATTATTAAGATAAAAAACTATTGTAAAAAAAAATCTCTAAAATTTTATTTATCGAATAATATTAAATTAGCTATAAAACTAAATTTAGATGGCGCTTACATACCAGCTTTTAACAAGTCATTTATGCATAATTCATACAATCTGAAGAAAAACTTCAAATTGATTGGGTCTGCGCATAATTTAGCTGAGATAAGAATTAAGGAAAAACAAAATGTTACTTCAATTTTTATATCATCAATTTTTAAAAATAGTAAAAGCAATAAATTTTTAGGTATCTATAAATTTTTTAACTTAATGAGTTTAACAAAAAAAAATGTGATATGTTTGGGGGGAATTAATAAAGATAATGTAAAAAAAATTAATTTATTAAACATAAGCAGTTTTGGATCTATATCAATGTTAGAGAATTGATAAACAATTATGAATTACAGCAATATAATTTATCTTAGAAAAGAACTAGATAAAATTAAAGTTCTTTTTAAAAAAGGAGAATTCAAGCTCGTAATTCAAAAATCTAAAACTCTTTTAAAAAAAAATCCAAATCAAATTATAATTTATAATTTTATTGGCTTATCATATATTCAGTTGAATGAAATTGAAAACGCTTTGGAGATATTTCTGTTATCCAATCAAAAATTGCCCTCCGAACCTTCGACTTTATGTAACATTGGAATCGCCTATAAGAATCTTGATAATATATCAAAAGCAAGAGATTATTTTAATAAAGCAATAAATATTAATCCAAGACATTTACCATCGTACATTAATTTAGGTCATCTTGAAAACAATCTTAACCATACTGAAAAAGCAGCAGATCACTATTTAAAAGCTTATCATTTAAATAATAATTCTGAAGAAGTCTTAACCTATCATATCCTAAATCTTTCTGCGCAAGGAAAATTCGTTGAAGCAAAAAAAATAATTTTAGAATTGAATAAAAAATTTCCAGAAAATACTAAATCTTATCATTTATATAGTAAAATACATAAGTACACGTTGGAGGATCCTCATCAAAAATTGATGTTAAGCAAAATAAACATTCCAAGTTTAAATTATGATGATTTATCCAATTTACACTTTGCTCTAGCAAAATCTTTTAATGATCAAAAAATTGACGAAAAATTTGTCCATCACACTTTAAAAGCTAATGATACTAAATTTAAAACCTTTAAAAATTATAATTTTAAATTAGAAAGAGATCAATTTGAGCAAATTAAAAAACAATATGAAAATTTTAACTCTCAAAATCAAAAAGATAATAAAGATAATAAGGGAGAAAACCTTATATTTATAGTTGGGTTGCCGAGATCAGGCACAACCTTGCTTCATCAAATTATAAGCTCACATTCTAAGACTTTTGGAGCTGAAGAAAGCCATGTTATGAGCGATTTTTTTATTAAAAAATTTAAAAATAAAAACTCACTTACAAATTTTTTTTCTAAAGAGCTTGTTGATAAAGACACATGTATCAAATTATCGAATGAAATTTTGTCAAAATATAAAATGTACAATCAAAATAAAATTATAGTAGATAAAATGCCTTTTAATTTTAAATGGATTGGTTTTATTAAAATACTATTTCCTCATGCTAAAATAATTCATAGTAATAGAAATCCCGTTGATAGTGCTTTTTCAATATACAGAAATATGTTTGATAGCCCTGGCATTGGTTGGGCTTATAATCAAGATTATATAACTAAATATGTTAATCTTTATAGCGATCTTATGATTTTTTGGAAAAAAGAGTTGGGAGATTTTATCTATGAGAGTCATTATGAAAAATTAGTGGCAGATCAAATCAGTGAAACTAAAAATATTTTAGAATTTTGTAATTTAAAATTTGAGGATAATTGTGTTAATTATACTAATAACAACATACCCTCTAAAACAATCAGTGTTTATCAGGTAAGAAGTAAGATTTACAAGAGTTCTCTTAACTTAAGTGACAAATATTTAAATTATTTTCCTTTTTTAAAGGAAGTAAAAAAAAAGGCCCCTTAAAAAAGGGGCCTTTCTAATTAGACTAAATATTTAATTAAAACGCAAAAATAAGTATTACTTCTGTAGTCTCGTGGGTATTAGTAGCAGTGTGTGCTACACCAGACATTTCACTGTCTTTAACGTTTAAAGTCATACCACCCATTGAATATGATGCTTGAATACTTTCAGCTTCTTGATCAACAGAAGTACCTGATTTTTCAGTATTGTGCTCACCATAAGAAATTGAGAAGTTTTCATTTACCATAAATGAAATTCCGTAAATCTCAGTTTCGTAGTCAGTACCACTTGCAGCAGAGTCATCCTCGTCATTGATTTGGTAACCTACTGTAGCTGGACCGAATGCATAAGTTGCACCAATAGTTGAGTGGTCAAGTTCTTTACCATCAGCTTGTCCTTCAGTACCTACTCCACCAAATACTGTAAGACCTAAATCTTCTACAGCATAAGTTACAGCGACTGATGATGATGAGTCAGTACTTGCAACAGTTGTATCTTGACTACCGTCAGATCTGTTTGTTGTAGCACCTAAGCCATCAGAATAACCAATGCTTATTGCAGCACCGCCTACACTTGTTGAATAACCAAATCCTTGGCCAGACGCCATTTTAGCCATAGTAGCTGATGTTCCACTTGTTCCTAGACCATCATTAGCTTGTTCATATGCATTAGGTATTTTATCTTCTAAACCAGCTAATCCAAAGTGACCATCAGTATCATCATATGATAATGTACCCATATCACCCATGTCTAGTGTTAGAGATGAAGAGTCAGATCCTTCAGCACCTGAACCACTTAAACCATGTGACAACGATATTGTGAAACCATTGTCTAGTTCAGCTGAACCACTTGCACTGATTTCTTGGTCCATTGCGTAACCACTGCTAACGTTTCCGCCGTCAATAGTTCCACTCTTAGTTACATAACTTAATTTAGCACCACCACTTAGTGATAACTCACCTGCAAATGCAGATGTTGCAACTAATGAACCAGCAAGAGCTGTAAGCCCTACTTTTTTAATGTTCATATTGTTTCCTTTGTTTATTTATTTATTTTTATTATTAAAATTAATAATAAGTGACAATATTTAACAAATTTTGGTATGACATGATTTAAAATAGAAAAAATTTTTATTTTTTTATACCTTGTGTTGCATAATTATCACACTTTTATTCATTTATTTAGGGCATTTTATGTGATAACTAACCTTTTTTAACTAGTTCTAATGATTTAATGCATATTTTGCCAAGACTTATAATAATTCTTTTTTTTATATTATCTAGTGGTTGTAATATCTACAAGCCAGTAGATGCGAGAAAAGTAAGTCCAACAGGTACCGAAAGAGCTAAAAAAAATATTGAAGAAGGTAGAAGTGCTGGGTTGTTTGGCGTAGCAACTGGAAAAATGCGAGGTGGTTCGTTTGAATTTGCAAGCGCCAATGAATTATGGAGAGCTTCTCTAGATGTAATTGATTTTATGCCTTTAACCTCTGTAAATTATAGTGGTGGTGTTATAATTACCGACTGGTATTCAGATCAAGGTAATACTAATGAGTCTATAAAAATTACGATAAAGTTTTTAAGTAATGAGATAAGATCAGATTCTCTCGATGTTGATGTATTCTACAAAACATGTATTGCTACTAATAATTGTAAAATCAATAAACAAGAGGGACAACTCAAAAAAGAAATTACAAAACAAATATTAGCTAAAGCTGCGATATATAAAAAACAAGTTAAAGATAGATAGAACCAGCTGGTGACTAATTAATCAATTTGGTAATTAGTTATGAACAGATATAATTTCAAACTAGTAGAAACAAAGTGGCAAAATTATTGGGAAAAAAATAAAAGCTTTAAAGTTCAAACAGATCCTTCAAAAAAAAAATTCTATTGTCTTGAAATGTTTCCATACCCATCAGGAAAAATTCATATGGGCCATGTAAGAAATTATACTATAGGAGATGTGCTTGCTCGGTACAAATCTCTTAAAGGATATAATGTATTACATCCAATGGGTTGGGACTCATTTGGTATGCCCGCTGAAAATGCCGCAAAACAAAATAATCTAGATCCAAAAAAATGGACAGAAACAAACATATCAAATATGAAGACTCAATTAAAAAAACTGGGATTATCGATTGATTGGGATAGAGAAATTTCTACTTGCAATAAAGATTATTACAAACATCAACAAGCTTTTTTTTTAGAACTATTTGAAAAAAAACTTGTCTATAGAAAAGAAAAGTATGTTAATTGGGATCCAGTAGATGAAACAGTTTTAGCAAATGAACAAGTTATAGATGGTAAGGGATGGCGTTCTGGAGCTATAGTTGAAAGAAAAAAATTAAACCAATGGTTTTTTAATATATCCAAATTTTCCCAAGAACTTTTAGATGGTCTAGAAAAATTAAATGCTTGGCCAAACAAAGTGAAAACGATGCAAAAAAATTGGATTGGAAAGTCATTTGGGTGTGAAATTGATTTTAAAATAGAAGGAGACCTTCCTGTTGAAAAAATTAAGTGTTTCACAACAAGACCAGATACACTTTTTGGGTTCTCTTTTTTAGCATTATCAGCGGATCACGAAGTTTCTAAATTCTTTAAAGATGACAAGAATTTTTTAAATTTTAAAAAGGAATGTTCAAAGACCGGCACGACTGAAGAAGCTATAGCAGTGGGTGAAAAAATTGGTTTTAAAACCAATCTTGTAGCTGTAAATCCCCTCAATCCAAAACAAAAAGTGCCAGTATACTTTGCAAACTTTGTATTAATGGATTATGGATTTGGAGCTGTTTTTGGTTGCCCAGCGCACGATCAAAGAGATTTTGATTTTGCAAAAAAATATGATCTAGAAATAAATACTGTTGTTCGACCAACGGATAAAGATGAAAATTTTAAAGTACTCAATGAGGCATATCCAGGACCAGGCGTTTTAATTAATTCAGAGTTTCTAAATGGTTTTAAAGCACCAGAAGATTCTATACTTGAAACAATTAAGATTTTAGAAAAAAAAAAATTGGGA
>CACHMD010000018.1:0-16412 GCA_902580835.1 uncultured Pelagibacteraceae bacterium
TGCATTAAAAGATTTGTCATTGTAGTGACCATAAACAATAAAAATTTTTTTCATTTAATCTTGGATAACAGCTAAAAATGTTAACGTTGGTTATGCTCCAGTAAATGCAATGAGAGTAAACTTTGTTGGAGAATTAGGCTGGGAATTACATCATCCAATCGAATATCAAAATCATATTTTCGATAAATTAATGGAAGCTGGAAAAGATTTAGGGCTGAAACCATTTGGAATCAGGGCAATGAATAGTTTAAGAATTGAAAAATCTTACAAATTAGTTGGAACAGAATTATCAATAGAATATTCACCATATGAGTCAGGCTTAGATAGATTTGTCCACCCCAACAAAGGAAATTTCATAGGGTTAGAAGCATTAAACAAGTGGAGAGAAAAAGGTTTTGATAATAAATTAGTTACTCTCGAAGTTCATAATACAACTGACTCAGATGTATTAGGCAATAATCCAATTTATAAAGATGACAAAGTTGTTGGAAGAGCTACAGGTGGTGAATATGGATTTAGATTAGATAAGTCAATCGCATTAGCAATGGTAAAACCAGACTTAGCTAATGTAGGGGAAAAACTTAAGGTTGATATTTTAGGCAAGATGTATGAAGCTACAATATTAGATGAAAGTCCTTATGACGCTGAAAATAAATTATTGAGAGCTTAATGAAAATTTTGGTAGCAGTAAAAAGAGTAATTGATTACAACGTTCAAATCAGAGTTAAAGAAGACAACACAGGTGTTGTAACTGACAATGTTAAAATGTCTACCAATCCACCTGATGATAATGCAATCGAAGAAGCAGTTAAAATTAAAGAAGCTGGTAAAGCAACAGAAGTCGTTGCAGTAAGTATTGGTGAAGAGAAAGCTCAAGAAACAGTTCGTAAAGCTTTAGCAGTAGGAGCAGATAGAGGAATACTTGTTAAGACAGATGGTATAATTGAACCGCTCGCTGTTTCAAAATTGTTGCAAAAAATTGTTGAGAAAGAAAAACCAGATTTAGTTTTTATGGGTAAACAAGCAATTGATGATGACTGTAATCAAACAGGTCAAATGCTAAGTGCACTTTTAAATTGGCCTCAAGCAACTTTCGCATCTAAAATTGAAATCAAAGATGGGAAATTAGAAGTTACCAGAGAAATAGATGAAGGTTTGGAAACAATTGAAATTAATGTTCCAGCAATAGTAACTTGTGACTTAAGATTAAACGAACCAAGGTATGCCTCATTACCAAATATAATGAAAGCAAAGAAAAAGCCTATTGAGCAATTAAATGCGTCAGATTTAGGGGTAGATATAACTCCTAGAATCGAGCAAGTTAAAGTTGAAGAGCCACCAAAGAGAAAAGCTGGAATAAAAGTTTCAAGTGTTGCTGAGTTGGTTCAAAAATTAAAAAATGAAGCTAAGGTAATATAATGTCGGTTTTATTAGTTGCAGAACATAATAACAAAGAGTTAAAGCCATTCACACTAAATGCAAGTACAGCAGCTTCTCAAATTGATAGTGATGTACATGCAGTTATTATTGGACATAATTGTGATGAAGCTGCAAAAGCGCTTTCAGAATTACCATTAATCAAAAAGGTCATCCAAGTTGAAGCTCCTCACTATGAAAATTTTGTTGCTGAAAATTTCGCGCCAGTAATTGTAAAATTAGCTGAAAATTATTCACATATTATCAGTTCAGCAAATACCTTTGGCAAAAATTTAATGCCAAGAATTGCTGCTGCTTTAGATACATCTCAAATAAGTGATATTATTAAAGTTATTGCGCCTGATACCTTTTTAAGACCAATTTATGCAGGAAACGCTTTTGCGACAGTTAAAAGTAAGGATGCAAAAAAATGTGTAACTATTAGACCCACATCTTTTGATCCATGTGAAAGCTCAGGTGGATCGGCTTCTATAGAAAAAGCAGATCCTGGTGAAGAATTTGCAAAAACAAAATTTATCAAAAGGGAAGAAGTAAAATCAGACAGACCTGAACTTGGTACAGCGAGAGTTGTTGTTTCTGGTGGAAGAGGAATGCAGAGTGGTGATAATTTTAAATTAATTACTTCTTTAGCTGATAAATTAAATGCAGCTATTGGAGCTTCAAGAGCAGCAGTTGATGCAGGATATATAAGTAATGATCATCAGGTTGGTCAAACTGGAAAAGTTGTTGTTCCTGATTTATATATCGCTGTTGGTATCTCAGGTGCTATTCAACATTTAGCTGGTATGAAGGAAAGTAAAGTGATCGTGGCGATCAATAAAGATGGTGAAGCGCCAATTTTTAGTGTCGCAGATTATGGACTTGAAGCTGATCTTTTTGAAGCAGTTCCTCAGTTCTTAGAGGAATTGAACAAATTAAACACTATACAAAAATAATATAATCTGTAAAAAATTGAGTATGTCCAGAGAGACAATGGAATATGATGTAGTTATTGTAGGTGGAGGTCCATCAGGACTCGCTACAGCTATTAGATTAAAACAACTAAATTCTGAATTAAATATTTGTTTATTAGAGAAAGCATCTGAAATAGGTGCACATATTTTAAGTGGAAATGTTTTTGAAACAAGAGCTTTAGATGAATTAATTCCTGGTTGGAAAGAATTAGGCCCACCCATCAAAACTAAAGTCACTAAAGAAAAATTTTTATTTTTAGGAAAAAATAAATCATTGAGCTGGCCAACTTGGTTGCTTCCGGCGGTTCAAAAAAATCATAAAAATTATATTATTAGTCTCGCAAACTTATGTCGATGGCTTGCAGAACAAGCTGAGGCACTTGGTGTTGAAATTTTTCCGGGATTTCCTGCAAGTGAAATATTATATAATGATGATGGCTCTGTTAAAGGAGTTGCAACTCAAGATATGGGTTTAGATAAAGAAGGAAACAAAAAAGATAGTTATGAGCCTGGCATTGATCTTATTGGTAAAGTAACTGTATTTGCAGAGGGTTGCAGAGGTCATTTAGGTAAACAATTAATTAACAAGTTTGAATTAGATAAAGGCAAAGATCCTCAGCAATATGGAATTGGTTTTAAAGAAATCTGGGAAATAGATGAAAAAAATCACGAGGAAGGGATGGTCATGCATACAGCTGGTTGGCCATTAGACAAAAATACTTATGGTGGAAGTTTTATATATCACGCTGAGAACAAACAAGTTTTCTTAGGTTATGTCATTGGATTAGATTACAAAAATCCTCACTTATCTCCTTTTGATGAATTTCAAAGATTTAAAACTCATCCAGCAATTAGAAAAATTGTTGAAGGTGGAAAAAGAATTTCTTATGGAGCGCGAGCTTTAATCGAAGGTGGTTTTCAAAGTTTACCAAAAATGTTTATGCCTGGAGCATTACTTGTTGGATGTGATGCGGGTACGCTTAATATGCCTAAGATAAAAGGTTCGCATACAGCCATGAAAAGTGGAATGATAGCCGCTGAAACAATTGATGAACACTTTAAATTGAAAAAAGATTTGTCGATCTTTGAGGAAAAGTTCAAAAATAGCTGGGTTTATGACGAACTTTATAAGGCTAGAAATGTTAAACCAAGTTTTAGCTGGGGTCTTATTTTGGGTATTATTTTTACAGGAATAGATCAAATTTTATTCAGAGGCAGAATGCCTTTTACCTTAAAACACAAACATGCTGATCACGAAACACTTAAGCCAGCAAATGAAATGCCTAAAATTGAATACCCAAAACCTGATAATATCATCACTTTTGATAAAACAAGCTCGGTATATTTAACGGGTACAAATCACGCTGATAATCAACCGGTGCATTTGAAATTGAAAGATCCAAATTTGCCAATTAGTTATACGTTAGAAAAATTTGATGAACCTGCTCAAAGATATTGTCCAGTTGGAGTTTATGAGGTTCAAAATGAAAACAACGTCCAAAAGTTTGTGATTAATTCTCAAAATTGTATTCATTGTAAAACTTGTGATATTAAAGAGCCATCACAAAATATTACTTGGGTTACCCCAGAAGGTGGTGGTGGACCTAAGTATGGCAACATGTAATTAAGATAGATCTATTGCAAATTTCTTTAAAGTTTCGATTGGTAAAATTTTAAGTGTGTTTTCGTGAGTACTCTTTAAAAATATTGGACAACCTTTACCAGCTTCTACTGCACGAGCATACCAAGTAGCACAAACACACCATCCATCACCATCTTTTAAGCCGGGAAATCCAAATTCAGGGTGTGGGGTAATTAAATCATTCCCAGCTTCTTTGCACCATTCTAAAAATTCCGTTGTAACTTTTGCACAAACTGTGTGTAAACCATGATCATTTTCATCAGTATTACAACAGCCATCTCGATACCAACCCGTTAACGGATCTAGAGAACATTCCTCTAATTTTTCTCCAAGAACATTTTTTTGAATTTTATCCATAGAAAACATTAAATGTTTTTTTATCAATATCTAAATTAAATGAAAAAGATCTTCTCTCACCTTCTCTTTTAAAAGGATAAGCAGTATGCATTAAATAATTTGGAAATATAATCATATCACCAACTTTAGGATTGTGATTATGTAAACTATTACTTAAAAAAGATTTTGAACCATGGATAAAATCTATAGTCCCGTTTGTTTTAAGTCTTTTTGTCCCTTTAGTAATATTTTTTGGTATCTTTAAATAGCCAACTCCTGAGATATTGCCATTATGAAAATGAACAGGGTTATATTCATTCTTATATTGCCTTACTACCCAAAAACTTTTTAAATTCATCTTTTTTACATTCTTGTTGGTACATTGCTTGATATATTTTTTAACATTTAATTTAATAAACTTTAAAATATGTTTATTTACAAATTTATTTGATAATCTTATCTCTTGTTTTACCTGACCGACAAGTTCTTTAGAATAATCACTTTTTTTTGATCTAGATTTATTATTTACAATCAAATCCACTTCTTTATTTATTTTATTTATTATTTTTTTTGGAATTTTAGTTATAGCAATCTTAGGACCAAAAGGATTAAATACTCTCATGGTGATATTAAATTTTAGTTGGATTGGGTTGACCCTTATAAACTTTTTCAGGGTCAAATTTTTTTTCTTTTTCGGTAAATTTCATTTCTACTTCTCGTCCATTTTCAATAGGTCCAAGTGGGATAGATCTATAAAAACAAGATCGATAACCCACATGACAGCTAGCGCCATCGCCAATATCAACAGTTAACCAAATAGAATCTTGGTCATCGTCAATTTTGATTTCAGTTACTTTTTGAACAAAACCACTTGTTTTACCTTTATGCCAGATAGCTTTTCTTGATCTGCTGTAATAATGAGCCTCTTTTGTTTCGATAGTTTTTTTTAACGCTTCAACATTCATATAACCATGCATTAAAATTTCTTTTGTTTGAGAACACATTGTAATAACAGGGATTAATCCATCATTATTAAATTTAGGAGAAAGTAGATTCCCCTCTTCAATTTCCAGGACATTTTCTCTTTTTTTGAACATATTCGGTGATTATGTAGCACATATCTGGATATATTAAATATTTTAAAAATACGCATTTATAGGTATAAAACCCACCATGAAATTAGTTAAAGATATAGATAATAATCAAAATTCTAAAAAGATTTCTGATAAGGAAGCTGAAGAAGCTTTTAAAACTATTTTAGCTTGGATGGGTGAAGATCCAAGTAGAGAAGGATTATTGGAAACACCAAAAAGAGTGGTTAAAGCATTCAAGGAGTACTTCAAAGGTTATAAAGAAGATCCTATTCAGGTTTTAGATAAAACATTTGGTGATGTCGATGGGTATGATGACATGGTTATTCAAAAGAATATTTCTGTTCAAAGTCATTGTGAGCATCATATGGCACCTATTATAGGTAAAGCGCATGTAGCTTATATCCCTAATGAAAGAGTTGTTGGTTTAAGTAAATTGGCAAGAGTTGTTGAGGTTTTCTCAAAAAGATTGCAAACTCAGGAAAGATTAACTATGCAAATTGCGAATACACTTATGGAGGCTTTGGACGCTAAAGGTGTAGCAGTTACTATAGACTCAACTCATCAGTGTATGACTATGAGAGGAATTAAAAAAGAACAAGCAACAACAGTTACAAATTATTATTTAGGTCAATTCAAAGAAGATCTAAGTTATCAAAATAGATATTTAAGGTTAATTAGCAATTCAAAAGATTAAAAGTGTCTGATCAATTTAAAGCATTAGTTTTAAATCAAGAAGGTGACAACTTTACAAGAGAAGTAAAATCAGTAGATAAAAGTTTTTTAAAACATGGTGATGTAACCATCAAAGTAGATTATTCAGATCTGAATTTTAAAGATGGAATGATTTTAAAAAACGGCGGAAGATTAGTAAAAGAATTTCCTCACATCCCTGGAATTGATTTTTCAGGAACTGTCGTTGATAGTGAAAATTCAAAGTTTAAGTCAGGTGATCAAGTAATTTTAACTGGGTTTAGAGTTGGAGAAATCTTTTATGGCGGTTATTCACAAATGGCTAAAGTCAATGGTGATTTTTTAGTAAAGAAACCAGATGACTTAACTAGTATGCAAGCAATGATTTTAGGAACTGCAGGCTTCACTTCTTTGATGGCTGCATTTGCAATTAAAGCAAGAGAAGAAATATTACTTGGTGCAAAAGTAAATGATGTTTTAGTCACTGGAGCATCAGGAGGAGTTGGAAGTATTGCGGTAATGATACTAAATAAAATGGGATATAATGTAACAGCTGTTTCAGGCAAAGACTCAAAAGCAGATTACCTTAAATCGTTAGGTGCTAAAAATGTTATAAATCGTAGTGAATTTGATAAAGATCCTAAGCTTATAGATAAAGGTTTATGGGATGGAGTAGTTGATACTGTTGGTGGAAAAATTTTGGCAAATGCAATTGTTCAAACTAATTCAAATGGAATAATAGCAGTCTGTGGTAATGCTAGTACTAATGAACTTAACACTAATGTTATTCCATTTATGTTACGAGGAATAAAACTTTGGGGAATGGACTCTGCTAATTGTAGTATCAAGAGAAGAGAATTTATTTGGGGTGAAGCAGCAAAACTAATTGATTTTAATTTAATAGAAAAATCGGTTCAAACAGTTAGCTTGGAGGAGTTAATTGAAACTTATCCAAAAATATTAAAGGGTGAAATTTCTGGGAGAGTTTTGGTTGATTTGAATAAATAATGGATTGGGATAAGCTTAAAATTTTTCATGCAGTAGCGGAGGCAGGAAGTTTTACTAATGCCACTGTTAATTTAAATCTTAGTCAATCTGCAATTAGTAGACAAATTCAATCTTTAGAACAGGATCTAAAAGTTCAATTATTTGAAAGACATGCAAGAGGGCTGACACTTACAGAAAACGGAGAATATGTTTTTAAGACTGCTCATGAAGTTATTAGCAAATTAAAAGAAGTTGAAACCTCTCTAGGAGATCAAAAAAACAAACCTACTGGCAAATTAACAATCACAACAGTTAGAAGTTTCGGTACACATTGGTTAACACCAAGAATTGAAGAATTTATGCGTTTAAACCCTGAAGTAGAAATAGAGCTTATTTTTGAGGACAAAGAGTTAGATTTGAGTACTAGACAAGCTGATATTGGTATTTTTATGAGAAGACCAAAACAACTAAATTATATCCAAAAAAAATTGATTGATCTTAAGTACTTTATATATGGTTCAAATAAGTACTTGGAGAAACATGGTATGCCTAAGACTATAGCTGATTTAAATAAGCATAAATTTATATCTTTTGGCAAAGGGGCCCCATCACCAGTTTATAATCCAGATTGGGCGCTTAAATTGGGAATGCATGATGGAAAAAAACGAAAGACTATTATGAAGGTTAATAGCGTAATGGGACTGCTTTTAGCAGTAGAAGCTGGTGTTGGTCTAGCTGCATTACCAGAATATCTTGTCAGTAATTCAAGAAATATAATCAAAGTTCTTCCAAAATCAGAGGGACCAATCACGGAAGCACACTTTGTGTATCCTCAATCTCTAAAAAACACGGCTAGAGTAACAGCTTTTAGAAATTTCTTATTTAGCAAAATAGGTGACTGGAAATCCCAATAGACTGCGACACTATTGCGATTGATAATCATTCTCAATGAGAATAGTTCTCATTCTCATTAAATCATGCGGAAGAACTAGGAATAACGGAGAATAAATGAGGAAGATATCAATTATAACGTTAGTCTTTTCAGTAATTGCATCATCATTAGCAATTGCTAACGAGGTTAATGTTTTTAATGCAAGACACTATAAAGCAGACTCTGAGCTTTATTCTAAGTTTACAAATATGACTGGGATTAAAGTTAATTTGATAAACGGAAAATCAGGTGCTTTAGAAAAAAGAATCATAAGTGAAGGTGCAGACTCTTCTGCTGACTTATACATCACTGCAGATGCAGGAAGATGTGGTGCAATGGATGCTAAAGGCACCCTTCAAAGTGGTTTAACATCTGCAGCAATTAAAGATGCTGTTCCAAAAAGCTTTAGAACAAACAAGTGGGTTGGAATCGCAAAAAGAGCAAGAATAATTTATTACTCACCAGAGAGAGTAACGGGTGCTGAATTATCTGGAATGACTTATGAAGGTTTAGCTGATCCAAAGTGGAAAGGTAGATTAGTAATAAGAAAATCTAGCAACATTTATAATAAATCTCTTGTAGCGTCTTTGATTAAAAATAATGGAAAAGCTGCAACAGCAGCATGGGCTGAAGGAGTTGTTGCTAACATGGCAAGAACACCAACAGGTAATGATAGAGCACAAATAATGGCAGTCGCAGCGGGTGAAGCTGACATTGCGGTAGCTAATACTTACTACTTAGCTCTTATGTTATCTGGTAAAAAAGGTGCAGAGCAACAAGAAGCTGCAAAAAAAGTTAAAGCTTTCTTTCCCAATCAAAATGATAGAGGAACGCACATGAATGTTAGTTGTGCGGCTTTAGTAAAAGGTGCTCCTAACAAAGCTAACGCTGTTAAACTTGTAGAGTTTTTATTAACTCCAGAGTCTCAAGAGCATTTTACAAATAATACTTTTGAGTTCCCAATGATTGACAATGTTTCACCAAGTCCATTAGTAGTTAATAATTTAGGATTAGATTTCAAACAAGATATGAAAACTAAGTTAGCTTCTTATGGAAAAAATCAAGCTGCTGCAGTTGAAGTAATGACAGCTGCTGGTTGGAAGTAACCAATGGAAGAACAAAAGAAATTTATTTCTGAAGTTGATTTAAATAAATCTTCCAAAGTATGTTCCCCATGCAGTTTAGAGTGTGAAAAAATCAATAAAAGAGTAAATAACAGAAAGCTTTCAGAAATTAAAACTGAGGAGGTTCCGCATATCCTAAAAGTATTTGATTTTTGATTTTCTGGGTGTTCAAGCGCCTTAGTTAAGTTGTCTCCTTACTAAGGCCTTGAACATAATACTTTCATGTTTATAAGGCGGATTATAAATTATGAGAATAAATTTTTGGTATATATCTTCTTTTGTAATTTCATTATTTGTAATCATTCCAATTTTAACTGTTTTTTCTAGTTTCTTTGAGAATACCTCTAATTACTATCAAGTATTAAAAGATACTTTTTTAATGGAGTATATTTTTAATTCTTTAATCTTATTGGCGAGTGTTTTAATTTTAACTTTCATTATAGGGACAGGATCAGCTTACTTAGTTTCATTTTTTAATTTTCCGTTTAGTAATTTTTTTAAATGGGCACTAATTCTATCTTTTGCTGTACCCCCTTATATCTATGCGTACTCCTTAACAGCTTTTTTTGAAAATTATGGAACCGCTTATACCATTTTAAAAAATTTATTTGGGGAGGGTAATTACAATCAAAGTATTCCTAAATTTGATGGTTTGTTAGGTGTAGTATTATCAATTTCTTTTTCACTTTATGCCTACGTTTATATTCTAGCGAGAGCGTCATTTTTATATCAATCACAAAACATAATTGATTTGGGAAAAAACCTAGGGTTTACAAAGTTTAAGGCATTTTATTCAATTATTCTCCCAGCGGCACGGCCTGCTATAGTTGCTGGTTTATCGCTAGTGGCTATGGAAACACTTGCTGAATTTGGTGCAGTAGATTTCTTTTCAATAAATACATTAACAACGGGTATTTATAATTCATGGATTGCTTTTGATGATTTAGCATTTGCAAATCAATTATCTTTCTTTTTATTGTTATTTATTTTTGCACTTTTTATCTTAGAAAATTTATCGAGAAAAAATGCCAAATATCACTTCAATACCAAGGCAGGATTTAAACAAAAACAAAAAATACAACTTTCAGGTAAAAAAGCTTTCTTGGCATTTTCTTTTTGTTTTTTAGTATTCTTTCTAAGCTTTTTATTTCCGCTTAGTCAGATGATGTATTGGACAATTAAATTTCCAGAAAACTTGTTTGATTTAAAAATCTTAGATTTATTAATGAATACTCTTTATCTAGTAATTTTATCAAGTCTGCTGTTGATAATATTTGGTTTGGTTTCCAATTATGGAAATAGAGTAAACAAAAATAAAACGTTAAATATTTTATCCACATTATCTATTTCAGGTTATGCAATTCCTGGAGTAATTTTAGCTGTTGCGTTCATAACCTTTATTGCATGGTTTGATGATAGTGTGATTAAAAATTTGGGTTTTGTTTCTATCAAAAAAGTTTTTATAGGATCAATTGTTGGATTAGTACTTGTATACTTTATTAGATTTTATTCACTTGCATACAATGGAATTAAATCAGGCTATGAGAAAATTAATATTTCAGTTGATGAAAGCTCATATTTACTTGGTTACTCAAAAAGAAAAACGTTTATGAATATCCATATTCCTTTTTTGAGAAATTCTTTATTGTTTGTTGGAATATTAGTCTCTTTAGAAATAATAAGAGAACTACCAATTACTCTCATTTTAAGACCTTTTAATTTTGAAACTTTTGCAACAACAGCTTATATCTCTGCATCAGAGGATTTACTTGAGGCTGCTGCAGTACCTTCATTATTTTTGATTTTGATTGCAACTTTCTTCATAATTGTTACATCTAAATATATTTTAAGAGATAATAATGACTAAAAATTTTTTTGAAGTTAACAACGTTGATTTTAATGTAGGTGACAAAACTAAAGTTAAAAACGTTTCTTTTGCAATTGAAAATCAAGGTGACGTAATATGTCTTTTAGGTCCCTCAGGAATAGGTAAAACTACAATTTTAAGAACGATTGCAGGCCTTGAAAAATTAAAAAAAGGATCAATCATATTAAATGGAAAAACTTTATCTTCTGAAAATATTAACTTAGAGCCAGAAGAAAGAAATGTTTCACTTGCTTTTCAAGATAACAGCTTATTCCCACATTACACTATTGAAAAAAATATTTCGCTTGGTTCTGAAAGAAATAAGGAAAAAAAAGAGAAAAAAATTAGTTTAAAAGAAATAGTAGATTTATTAGATATATTTCACATTCTTAATAAATATCCTCATGAAATAAGTGCTGGTGAAGCCCAAAGAGCCTCATTAGCAAGATCATTGATAATGCAACCAGACTTATTGTTACTTGATGAGCCATTATCAAATGTAGATCAAAGTTTTAAAGAAGAAATCCAAGTAAGATTAAAAAAAATTTTAAATAAATTAAAGATCACAACAATCATTGTTACACATGATTCTTATGAGGCATTTTATTTAGGATCTAAATGTGGAATAATTTTAAATCAAGAACTGAAACAATTTGATGATCCTTACAAGGTTTATCATTTGCCAAATTCTATTGAAGTAGTGAATTTTTTAAATAGAGGAATTTTAGTTCCAGCAAAGGTGACTGGAAAAAATACTTTAGAAAACTGGGATTTAGGCACTATTGAAGGGAATTTTATAAAAGAGTATCCAGAAGGTTCTAATGTTCAACTATTACTTCAGCCAGAAGATTTAGAGCATGATGATACAAGTAATTTAAAACTTGAGGTAGTTGATCGAAAATTTAGAGGCACTAATTTTATTTATACTCTTAGAGCTCCAAGTAATACTTTAATTCCAGTATTTGTTCACTCACACCATATACATCAACATGAAGTGGATGAAAAATTTGGTATCAAAAGACCAATTCATATTGATCATATAGTTTGCTTCTAATAAAAACCTTTTAGAAAATGAAAAGTAACTTTAAAGTTTTTTTAAAGGGAATTATTGACGTAAGCCCACTGATGATACCAGTAGTCCCTTTTGGTTTGATATTTGGCGTATTAGCTATTGATATTGGGTTTACTCCAATTGAAACAATGGCAATGTCTCTAATTATTTTTGGTGGTGCTTCACAAATAGTATTATTGCAATTATTTTCAGGAGGAGCCTCTTCTTTAGTAATAATAAGTTCTGTTGGGGCTGTTAATTCAAGACATTTACTTTATGGTGCGGTTGTATCTGAACATCTATCGGATTTAAAATTAATTTGGAAAATTATTATTTCATACTTTTTAATCGATCAAGCATTTGCAATTTCAAATGAGTATTTAAAAAAGAATAAAGATAATAATAGATATTTTCATTTAGTAGGTGGGGGAGCTACTTGTTGGGTGATATGGCAATCAACAACATTTTTAGGAATTATACTTGGAGCAGCAATCCCAGAAAAACTTGGTCTAAGTTTTGCAGTTCCTTTAACTTTTTTAGCCTTATTAGTTAATGACTTTAGAAAATTTATAAATGTGATTGTAATAATTATTTCAGGGTTGGTTGCTACATTAGGATATAATTATATTCCTTTCAAAGCCTACGTCATAGTTGCCGCTTTTGCAGGACTATTCACTGCAATGATTTTAACAACGAAAAATAAAAAAGTATGAGCAACTGGGTATTAATTCTATATTGTGGATTAATTACGTATCTAACAAGATTTTCTATGATAGCTTTAATTAAAAAGGAAATGTTCAATGATAGAATTAGAGAGATATTATCATTTGTGCCATCTGCAATATTTCCTGCAATAATTTTTCCGGCAATTTTTATTAATGACAAAGGCTTGTTCGAAATAGATGATAATCCAAAGATATTAGCTGCAATAATTGCAATGGTTATTGGTATTTTCTCTAGAAGTATAATTGCGACAATATTTTCAGGATTAGCTTCTTATTGGTTTTTAATATTTGTTGTATAAATAATCATGAAAAAAATTTTAACTTTTTGTTTTCTTTTATTTGCATTCAATGTCAATGCAATGGAAAAAGAGACAACTTTTAAAAAAGAATTATTTGATAAAGCGCAATCTGAAGGTAAGGTTGTAGTGGTGAGTTCCTGGATTAAGTATTGTATGTCATGCGCTAGTCAAATGAAAGTTTTGCAAAAAGCAAAAAATGATTTTAAAAATATTGAATATTTTTCATTTGATGTTACTAACAAGGAAATTGCTAATTTCTTTAATGTGCAATATCAAACCACACTTTTAATTTTTAAAGACAATAAAGAAGTCTATCGGAGTCTTGGAGAGACTTCTAAAGAACTAATCTACAAAGCTTTAAGATCTTCTATTTAATTTAAACACCTAAATTAATATTTTTAGATACATTGTAATCAATTTGAGCAGGTTTTTTTAAATTAAGATTGTTCATGATTTCAATATATTCATCAACACTGCTTACTTGTAATCTTGGATTTTGTTTTTTTTCTTTTCCAATCGTGCTTACTTTTTCGCCTTTATAATCATGAGCAGGGTACAAAAGAGTTTCCTCAGGTAATTTTAGAAGTTTATTAAAAATTGAATTATAAGCATCTTTTGAACTACCATTTTGAAAGTCTGTTCGACCAGTCCCGTTAATTAGAAGTGTATCACCTGAAAAAAGATAATTATCCATTAAAAAGCTATAACTATCTGAAGTATGTCCAGGAGTATACATCGCTCTAATTTTAAAATTATCTAGACTGATATATTCATCATCTTTAACTTTTATTTCAACGGCATCCGCAGGAGTATGGGCGCCCATGATAGTAGAGCATTTAGTAATATTTTTAAGCTTAGATGCCCCTGTTACATGATCTGCATGTATGTGGGTATCAATTACTTTTACTAATTTTAAATCTAACTTCTTTAGTAAATTTATGTATTCGCCAACATTTTCTAACACAGGATCAATAATTAATGCTTCTCTTCCTTTTCCAGACGAGACTAAATAGGTATATGTAGAAGAGTTTTTGTCGAATAATTGTTTGAAAATCATTTAACTATAATAACACATAAGTACAAATTGACCCATTGTAAAAATAATACGAGGAATTATTTCTAAACACATTATGAAAATATTAAAATTTTTAATTATCTTTTTATTTACTTACACATTTGCCTATGCTGATAAAAATATGAAAATCGGCTCTAAAGGTAAAGAAAGTGAAGTCTCACGTGTAGTTAAAGTTGTGATGTATGACAACTATTATGAACCAAGTTCATTTCAAATTAAAGCTGGTGAAACAATTAAATTTGAAGTGGAAAATGCTGGTATGCTTGTCCATGAATTTAATATTGCAAATAAAATGATGCATATGAAACATCAACCAGAAATGATTAAAATGGTTGAGAACGAAATACTTTTGGCTGATTCTATTGACAAAGAAAAGATGAAAAAAATGGCAAAAATGGATAAAGCCATGGCCCACTCACATAGTAATAGTATTTTGCTTGAGCCAAAACAAAAGGGAGAAATCATCTGGAAATTTGATAATGCAGTTAACATTGAGGTAGCTTGCAATGTTCCTGGTCATTATCAAGTTGGAATGATTGCTAAAGTTGATATAAATTAATCAATGGACACAACAGCCAAGGCCAATTTTCATTGGTCGTGCAGACATACTTGGAAAAGAAGTGCTAAAAACACTGCTTGGTGTTTATTAGGTTGTGCCATCGGAGATTTAGGTACAATTTTATTTTTTCAGCTTACAAAAATTCCATTTCCTGTTTTAGGGATTATGATTTTAGCCATCATTAATGGTTTGATTACAAGTATCATTTTAGAAACAATTATTTTAATGAAACAAAGTTTTGATTTTTCTAAGGCATTTAAAACTGCAATTGGAATGAGCTTTATATCAATGATTAGCATGGAAGTTGCTATGAACTTAACTGATTACTTTTTAACTGGTGGTGCAATATTAACATGGTGGGTTGTGCCGATTATGCTCTTAGCAGGTTTTGTAACACCATGGCCATATAATTATTGGAGACTTAAAAAATTTGGTGTTGCTTGCCATTAATCAAAAATTTTAAATTAAGTTGATTAAATGCAAAAATCTTCGATATCTTATATTTTAAAATTATCTTTCCCTATTTTCTTTGCAAATTTAGCAATTCCTTTAGTTGGTATTATTGATACAGCCTTGATGGGAAATCTTGGAAACCTTTCTTATTTAACAGCAACATCGGTCGCTGCAAATTTGTTCTCTATGATATTTTGGAGTTTTGGTTTTTTAAGAATGGGAACTGTAGGTATGGTTTCTCAAGCCTTGGGGCGAAATAGTTACCAAGAAATTTTAAATATAATTTTAAGAAATTTATTGTTTGTATTGATAGTTTCAGCCTTAATTTTTTTATCTCAAATATTAATTCTTAATTTAAGCTTAGAAATATTTGATTTATCTGAGTTAACTAAAGAATTTTATATTCAATATTTCAAAATTAGAATTTATTCAGCCCCTGGGGAACTAACTTTATATATTCTCACAGGTTTATTTGTTGGTTTACAGAAAACTAAAATTTCTAGCTTAATAATAGGTTTTTTTTCTATTCTAAATATATTTTTAAGTATCGTTTTAGTTACAAAATTTGATTTAAATATAAAAGGAGTGGCTTATGGCACTTTTTTTTCAGCATTAATTACGTCTATAATATTTTTGATTTATACTTTTAATTATTTAAAAGAATTTTTTAATATCAAGATTGATGTAGTGAGTCTTTTTGATTTAAAAAAGATGAAAGATATTTTTAATATTAATTTTGATATCTTTATTAGGACCATTTTATTAACATTTTCTTTTTTATGGTTCACTTATTTAGGAACACAAATAGGAGAGGATTATGTTGCGGTTAATGCTATCTTAATAAATTTAGTTTTCTTGTCAGCATTTATATTAGATGCTTATGCATTTTCTACCGAAGGATTAGTTGGGTACTCTCTGGGAAAAAAAAATTTAATACTTTTTAAAACAATTATTAAAAATTCTTTTATATTAAGTTCTTTAACAGGTCTTTTGATCTCAATTATTTATTTTTTTATAAATGAAAATGTAATTTATTTAATGTCAGATATAGAAAATATCAGAAAGTTAAGTTCATCTTATGTAATTTGGTTAATCTTGTTGCCCTTTATTGCATCTTTCTGTTATCAGTTTGATGGTATTTTTATTGGATCTTCTCAAACAAAAGAGCTGAGAAATGCTATGATTTTTT
>CACHMD010000019.1:0-15221 GCA_902580835.1 uncultured Pelagibacteraceae bacterium
TGATGGCTCTTAGAAACTTAAAACAAATTTATCCAAATATTGTTTACATTTGCATTGGCTATGGAGAGGAAGAGCAAAATTTAAAAGATTTGGTTAATGAACTCAATTTAGGTGGGCAAGTTATGTTTTTTAAAGAAATAACTGATGACCTTAAAAATGCTTTAGTAGCAAAATCAAATATATTTGTGATGCCATCGGTAAAATATAAAAGCTCAGTTGAGGGTTTTGGTATAGCTTATATAGAAGCTGCACAATATGGAGTTCCCTCTTTAGGTGGGTCTGATGGTGGTGCAGCGGATGCAATTCAACACGATAAAACTGGATTAATATGTGATGGAAATAATCTAGATGAAATTTATTCATCATTAAATTCTATGATTGAAAATAAAAAATATTTACATTTTGGTAAAAATGCTAAAGAGTTATCCTTTAAATTTGATTGGTCTTATATTATTGAACAATATAAAAAAATTTTAAGTTAAAGATTGAGACAATCTTTCGAAAACTCTTTCAGCACTTAAATTTTTTAGATCTGTAACTTCAATTGGTTTAAAATTTTCTCTTTCAATACTTACTTTGTAAGCTGTTGTATGTTTGCCGAATAATGTAAGACCTTTAGCTCCCACATGAGCAGCTATATGTGCAGGACCAGTATCATTTGCAACAATAAATGAACTATCTTTTATCAGGGCGGTAAGTTGAGAAATATCTAGCGCTCTTCCATTATCCAGTAAAGCTAATGCATTAATATTTTTTGCTTCACTAATCTCATTTGGGCCGGGTGCTGTAATAACTTTATATTCTTCGCTATATTTGTCCGATATTAATTCAATAAGCTTGTTGTAATAAGGCCATTTCTTAATAGTTAAATGAGGTGAACAGAAAGGAAATAATAAAATATATTTTGTTATTTTATAAAAGTTTTTAATTTCACTTATGTCAGTAGCAGCCCAATTAAAATCTGGCCTTAGTGTATTCAATGTACTTAATCCTGAGTCTTTCAATTGATATTCAAATCTTTCGAGAACAGAATTTTTATCAAATTCACTTTTGTTTTTTCCTTCTGGCAAAGTTGTTATTGAGCTCGACCATATTTCCTTACCTGCTTTTGGAAAAAGAATATTTCTATAAAAGTTAGTTCTAGATGAATTTTGCAAGTCAAAAACTTTATAAAAATTATATTTTTTAATTTCACGCATTAGAAAATATAAATATATTAAATTAAATCTTGGTAGTCTTTTGTCTAAAATAACATTATGAATAAATGGATTTTTTTTGAATAAATCAATAAATGGTTTTGTAGTAAGAAGATGAATTTGATCATTTTTATGATTTTCAGATATGTCTTGAATAGCACCACTGGCTTGAGATATATCTCCTAAAGATCCGTGTTTGATAATTAGTATATTAGACATATTTATAACAAGATAACATAGTATAAAATTTTATGAATAAAATTATAGTTGAAGTTTCAATTGGAGAACTTTTAGATAAAATTTCTATTTTAGAGATTAAAAAAGAAAAGATAAAAGATGCTGAAAAATTAAAATTCATTAATAACGAACACTCTATTCTTAAAAATCAGTTAGAAAAAAATATCAAATCTGATGAAAAACTGAATAATCTTTACAAATCTCTTAAAGTGATTAATTCAAAACTTTGGGTTATTGAGGATGATAAAAGACAATGTGAGAAAGATAAGGATTTTGGAGAAAAATTTATTAAGCTTTCAAGAGATGTTCATTTTCTAAATGATGATCGGGCAAAAATTAAATTAGAGATTAACAATCACACTGGATCAAATATTAAAGAAATAAAAGAATACACCAATTATTAAATCATTAATGGGACTTCATTTTTCAAAAGAAGAATTTAGAACTAGAAAATCCAAAGTTTTAGATTCCATGAAAGATCAAAATATAGATGCTTTATTAATGTTTAGACAAGAGTCTATGTATTGGTTAACTGGTTATGACACATTTGGATATGTTTTCTTTCAAACATTAATTTTAGATAAAAAAGGAAACACAATATTACTGACTAGAGCTCCAGATTTAAGACAGGCACAAAATACATCCAATATTGAAGATATAAGAATTTGGGTTGATAAAGATGGATCAAACCCAACCGATGATCTTAAAGTTATTTTGGATGAGCTAAATCTCAAAGGAAAAAAATTAGGAGTTGAATATGATGCTTATGGATTGACTGGAAAAAATACATTGAAGCTTAATAAGTCTTTAGAGAATTATTGTTCTGTTGAAGATAAATCAAACTTAATAACAAAGTTAAGAGTAGTGAAATCCAAAGAGGAAATTGTTTATGTAAAAAAAGCTGCAGAACTAGCTGATCAAGCTTTAGATGAAGTTTGGAAATATGCTAAAGCGGGTGTGAGTGAGTCTAAAATTTTAGCTGAAATGAACAAAGTTATATTTGAAGGAGGGGGAGATTATCCTGCAAATGAATTTATTATTGGTTCAGGAAAAAATGCTCTTCTTTGCCGTTATCAATCAGAGAAACAAACTTTAAAAACTCAAGATCAATTAACTATAGAATGGGCTGGTACTTATAGACATTACCATTCAGCAATGTTTAGAACTATTCCTATTGGTAAAGCAGATCCTAAACATCATAAAATGCATGAGGCGTGTGTTGAAGCGTTAAAGAATTGTGAAAATAAATTGAAACCTGGAAATAAAATTGGAGAGGTTTTTGATATTCACGCAAAAACTTTTGATGATCTTGGTTTTAATAAAGCAAGAATGAATGCATGTGGATATTCTTTAGGTACTACTTTTGCTCCAAATTGGATGGATTGGCCTATGCTATACACTGGCAATCCGTATGTAATAGAACCAGGTAATGTGTTCTTCCTACATATGATCTTAATGGATTCTACCAGTAATTTAGCGATGAATCTAGGGGAAACTTATCTTGTGACTCAAAATGGAAACGAAAGATTAGGAAAACAAAAATTAGATCTAGTTGTTCTTTAGCCTCTATGTGTCGGTCTTACGCCGGTTTTCCTATAATATCCTATGAATAAAAATTAATATTATTTTAATTCTACACCCTCTAAATCAAAACCTTCGACAATAGTTGAGGAAACAATTTTTAAAGTTCCCATTCCATCGTCTTCTTGAACAGCTTCAATACCAGTTTTATCACCATCATCATTTCCTCTAGTGAATGTACTTTGCACAAATCCTTGTATGTTGCCTGTGTCTTCTTCCTCAACAACTATTCCTTTGCCTCCATTATCAATAGAGTTAATGCCTTCAAATAATGCAATAATAGATCCACCATCATTTTCAGAGTTTTTTATTCCATCATCAGTGTTATTCATCGCGACAGTATTATTTATTTGCAAGAACATATCGCCATTATTTTCCTCATCGAAATCAAGACCTTCATCTAAATTCCCAACAATTCTAGATCTATCAATATTCACCACTAAATTTCCTTGGCCTGCTTCATCTATGTCAAAGCCATCATCTAAGTCAATTCCAAATTCAAATTCTTTAACAAAACCTGAAGGATATAATTCAACTTCTCTCTCAAAACATCCATCATCTGGAGAGCCTTTTATTTTACTTGGGATAGAATTTTTAGCTCTTTGATTATCCTCAAATTCTCCCTCATTTTCAGCTGGCATATATGCTTTTAATAATTTTGGATCACAATAAGCACCGTTATTTGAAAATATACTATTAGTTACATTTGCAACAACATTTCCTTTTTGACCTTCATCTAATTCAACTCCATCAGCACCTACATATAAAAATTTTGAGTTTAAAGCTGTAAAGTTAATGTCACCATCACCACGCTCATCAACTCTAAATCCATCTGCATCAAATTTACCATTACCAGCATCAAAAATTGTTACATTATCCAACACCACGTTTATAGAGGCACTAGAACCCTCTCCGGCTCCACCACTACCACTTCCACATTTGTCAGCTAAATTACAATCTGAAATATGAATTCCATGATTTGCTACACCTTCAACTCTAACATTTTTTAAATTAATATTTATCGTCCCAGTTTGGTTATCTCTTACATCAACAAAAATACCTTTTCCAGCCTTTGCATCAACATTGTACATACCATATCCAGTTCCCTTTCTTTTAATATTGAAGCTTCCAATTCCAAAAAAAGATAAATCACTTATTGATAAATCTGCACCGTTGGATATTTTTAAAATATCGACATTATTACCTTTTACAACTTGACCTGAGCCAATAATTGTTAAGGGTTGGAGACCTGTATAATCCAGAGAATTACCAATTATGATAGTTTTATTTGTTTTTACTTTTATTGTTACTGGTTTTTTACTCTCAGATGCTTTGTTGATTGCATATCTAAATGTACCATATCCATCATCATCAGGACTTGTAACACTTATAGTTTTAGCTTGTAAAACTGAATTAAAACTGAATAAAATGAAGAAAGTTGAGATATATATTAAATTTTTCATTAGAACTTATATGACTATTATATTAAGGAAAAGTTTCAAAAACGTTAAAGATTTTTAAAATAATTATTCTGAGTTATTTATTACAATTCAGTTACAATCCACAATTTCATATTTTGTGAATAAGTTATTTATTACGATTCAGTTACAATCCACAATGTAATATAGAAATTATAATAATATATCATAATTTGTAATTAGATTATAACTTGTGGCTAATTAAGTTTTAAGACTTGATTTTTTAAATAATCTGCAATGGCATTACTGTTCCAATATTCAAATTTTTTTGAATCTATACAGTTTCCAACTTTTAAATAATAATTATTATTTTTTTTATTTAATAATTCTCGTATAAATAGTAATCTTCTAAGTTGATCACTTAAAAAACCTACAATTTGAAATAATAAAGAATTTTTACCTTTAAAATAAATAGGTATAATTTTACATTCTGTTTTTTTAATAATGGAACCAACTAATGGTTTCCAATTTCTTTCTTTTGGTTTATCAAAAATGAACTTCGAAGTAGCAACTTCTCCTGATGGAAATAATATTAGCGAACCTCCATCATTAATTAAATTAATTGCACTTTTTTTACTTTTAATATTTTGTTTTATATCACCAGTTATTCCAGAGAATTTAATTGGCAAAAGATATTTTTCAATCAGATCAATTTGTGTAATTTCCTCATTTATCAAAATTTTATAATCTTTCCTAATTTTTGCTATTATCGCAGCAACGATTAAACCGTCCAAAAGACCGAATGGATGATTACATACAATTATTACTGGCCCTTTACTTGGTATGTTTTCTAATGAGTTAACAGTGTATTTAATATTTAAATACTCAATTGTCTTAGCCCAAAAATTATCAGTTCTTTTTAATTCATCATAATTTTTTTTATATAGATCTTTAATATAATCAATTTTAGAAATTTTTTTAACAAAATAACTTAACATTGATCAAACAATTTTTTCTACATATTCTTTATTTATTTTATTTGAAGGTAAGAAAACAAAAACATCAGTAGTTTTAAATTTGTAATCAATAACAGCACCATCACCAATATAAGCATTTAGTTTTATATAACCTTTTATTAGAGTTGGTAATGATTTTACTAGTTTCAGATTTAATTTAATATTTTTTGAATAATCTATTTTTGCACTACAATATTTTCGAGCTTTTACTCTAATATTTTCAGGCATTTTATAATTTTGTTGGAGAAATAATAACTGATTATTAATTTTTTGAATATCAATCTCTAAAAAACTAGCTGTTCCGAACATTCCATCAATTTTATTTGTATTTATATAATTATAAATTTCTTTCCACATTAATTTTAATACATTTCTGCTTCTAAATTTCTGAGAAATGCAAGACCTACTCAATTCAAGCATGTTAGTATATTCATCTGATCGAATCAGTTTATCTAGGCAAAATTCTTCAGCACTATAAAAACCAATTTTTTTTTCAGCAACCTTCTGTTGAAGCAATCTATATGTGCCAATAACTTTATTTTTAGAAAATTTAGAATGTTTATAATTTACTATAACATGATCACAATAACTATCATATTTATCGGAATCTTTTCTAAAATTACTAATATTAAGAATTTTTTTTTTATTTCTATCAGAAAAAAAAACTTGATAACGTAGTTTCTGAGCTTGTTTAATTTCGGACTTACTGTCAGCTAATTTAACAAAAATTTCAGGCTTAAAAAAATTTTTTGTGTTTAAGTAAACTTTTTTTGATTGATTTTTATAATTTAATAATGCTTGTTTAATCACAAGTTCGAATTAACTGATTCATATTAAAATTATATTAAAGAATTATTTCAGTTTCATTTCATGCATTCTCCAATTGATCCTAAGTATTGTCCTATAATATCCTAGAACAATACTATTGTAGTATTAGTCATTAAATTTAATTCTCGTTAAAGTTTGGTTTCTTTTTATATAATAAGGATGAATTTTAATAATTTATTCATATGAGTTTAAGAAATAGTTAATAAAATTTCTCTAAAGATCTAGAGGTATTTAACATTATTTATTTTTCCTTCTATTTAAAGTCTCCCTTGTAGTTATGTAAATATTGCAAGGGAGGTAATAATTTGTTGAGTTCAGTTTTTGTTTGTATTTTTAAATAACTTTAACTTATCTAAAAAAAATCTTTAACATATTTATATTATGACTTTTTTCTCAACAAAGGATAAAAAAATGAAAAAAATAATAACTGCATTAATAGTTCTTTCAGCTTCAGGAACTTTTGCAAATGCAGAAAACTTAAAAATTGGAGAAATAAAATCTCTAATTCCAGAAGCTAGTACAGCAAATAATCAAATTCAATTAGTTGATGGTGGAAGTGGTGATTTAGACTTCCCTTTTATTGATAAAATAAAGGCAATAGCAACTGTTGGAGAAGTTAATAAGTTTAGAAATGATGAAGCGTTAACTGGATATCCAGATGGTAATGCTGCATGGTTACATGACAATAATACTATAAGAGTTGTTTACCAAAGTGAGTCTTATGCAACTATGAGTAGTGAAACTTATCCATGGGAAATGAATTCTGGTGCAACTTTTACTGGCTCCCATATTCATACAATTGATTATGATCGAACAAAATTTGCAAACTTCTTAAATAATAACGATACTGCCAGTGGAATGGTAATTAATTCAGGAAAATTGTTTGATACAATTTATAATCAATTTGGTGAAGTTGTAAAAGCCAAAGCTGATGGTGGGCTTTGGGGTAATCAAACTCTACCAAATAGACAGTTAATTAACTTTAATGACAAATATAAATTAACTAAAGCTGATTTTTTTTTCCAATCATTTTGTGGCGCTTGGTATGAACAAGCAAATAAATATGGTCAAGGAATTGGATTTAATGATGATATTTGGCTAACAGCAGAAGAATGGAACATTAAACGAATGTTTGAAAACACTAATTATACATCAGATGATACATTAGGTTTGGCTTCAATTGCTGTAGATATCAAAAATAGAACTGCATACACTGTGCCGGCATTAGGTCAATCTGGTTATGAAAAAATTATGCCAATAAATTCTAAACATAAAGATTTTGTTGTAATGGTTCTTGCTGGTTACAATCATGGTGTTGAGCCTGCTCCATTAAAAATTTATGTAGGTAAGAAAAATGTTGGTATTAATGGCAAAACGTTAGCTGATAATGCAACTGAAAGAGATAAATTTTTAAGCAGAAATGGTCTTCTTTATGGAAAAATATACGGAATGGCTTTAGCTAACGAGGACTTTGCAAAATTAGGGATAGATAAAATTGATTTATCAGCGAAAATGCTTGATGAGTATCTTAAAAATCCAGATTCTATAAATAATTTTGATGTAAGATTTTACCCAACAAGTTACCAGTGGAAAGGTTGGAATACAACACCAGCTGTAAAAGACACAGAAGTTTTTCTTTGGGGAAATCAATCAGAACAACCTAAAGGATATACTTTTTTAGTAGGCGACTCTAAAACAGAACATCCTGCAGTTGATCCTGACTTTAACAATCAAAGATATCTTCAAAATATGACTCAAGAAGGTGGATTAATTGGCATTGAATTGACAAACTTTGTTAATGAAATTCAAAAAACATTCTGGGGAAGTGCAGATCTACCTAAATATGTTTCAGCTAAAGTTACTAAAGTTGTCGGTGCGTATGATGGATCATTAAAACTAGTTACCGCTGACAAAGGTCTTAAACACAGTGGTGGTGATCACTCAACATGGGAAAATGGTGAAGCTAAAATGGTTGCACCAGATGGATTATATTGGTCTAAAACATCTGATGGAGACGTTCTTATTGTAGATGAAGATTCTGGTAATAAGGAAGGTGAAAGAAAATATTCACTTGTAATTGACTCAAACAATATGAATTTAATGAACCCAAATGAAGGTTATTTTCTAGCAATGGCTGGAGGTAAAAATAATCCAAGAGCCAAAGCAGAAACTGCTGTTTACCCAGGATCATTTTCGAAAGCAACAAGTTCAGAGTTTTCAGGATCATGGAACATTACAGCCTTAGTGACTAAAGATGAAAATGGTAAATTCTATTCAATGGATGATCTAACTGGTGTTAATTATGAAAAAATTAATCAATCAGTATCTTTATCAGATAGTACATTTTTAGGTGTAGTTCAGCACAAAGGTGAAAGTGGTGGGTTTTTAAAGAAAGTTGGCGCGGATAATGGTGGTCAAATTTTCATTTTTAAAATGAATTTACCATCTGGAGCCATGGTTAAAAGATCTCTATCTGAAACCCTTAAATTAGTATCTAATTAATTGTTAGCTCTCTAGTAATAGTAGGAGCTTGGTAATATTATCAAGCTCCTAACTTATTTTAGAATATTTTCAATAATATAATTTGATTTAGCATCATTCATTCTTATATTTTTGAATGTATAAAAATATTTTTTTTTTTGTATTTTTTTTATTTTGGAAATGAATAAAAATTGAGTATGAAAAACAAAGAAATTAATATGATTTTTATTTAGTTTTTGGTTAATCTTATTATTTTTATGATGGCTATGTAATATTAAACCAAGTTTGAAATCTTTTGTGATGCCTCTAATCTTAACTAGATTGCTTTCTTTAAAAGAAATAAAATAAACATTCTTCTTATAACCATTACATATTTCAAGTAATCTATTTAAAGTATTTTTCCTAAGAAATGGCTTAATCTCAACTAACACTTTTGTATTTACAGTTAAAATTTTTAAAAGGTCACATAGTTTAGTTATCTTGTATTTTTTTAAATTCTTATCAAGAATTGTTTTAGTTTTTTTTCTGATATTGAATAACCTTCTTAAGCTATAATCATGAAAGCAAATGGGTGTATTGTTTTGGGTAAAGTGAATATCAGTCTCAATATTAAACTTTTTTTTTATACACTCTTTAAATGAAGTAATATGATTTTCTCTGAAGTTTTTTGCAATTAATCCTCTGTGTATAAACATTATTTTAATCCCTTGGTTCTATGCAATATGATCCATCCAAAAAAGAGCAGTAAAAGAACTGAGGCAAAACCTATCCTTTGATTTTCAGTTATAAAAGTAATGGTCCCTACTAAAAATGGACCAAAAAAAGACGTTAGCTTTCCAGAAGTAGCAAATAACCCAAAGGCTTTATTCTGATCCTCAATTTTTGTTAATTTAGTTATCATGACCCTACTAGCAGATTGTATTGGTCCTATAAATAATCCCAAGAAAAATGAAAAAATAAAAAAATTAATTTTTGACTGTGTAAAAATGATTAAAATGGAGAAAAAAATAAGGCATATCAAGGAAAAGGAAATTGTTTTTTTTGAATTATATTTGTCATTGAAGTATCCACCAAAACTAGCACCTATTAAAGCAGCAACATTCATTAAAACAGACATCATTAAAAGTTCATTTATTGATAATTTAAATACACCAACAGCAAAAATTCCTCCCATGACAAAAATGGTATTTAAACCATCAGCATAAAGTAGCCTTGCAAACAAAAAACGAGTTGTATTAGTTAGACCGTTATTCCAAAGAATCTTTTTTAAACTATTTGATTTCTTTTTGTTTGGTTCAACTTTTTTATATTTAGTTTGATTTAATAATGGATAGGAAAAAATGAGGAACCAAAGAGCTACAAAAATGGCTGTTGATCTATAATTAATTTTTTGATCTAAATCGACTAAATAATTAGATTGAATTAATAAAATAATAGTTAAAATAAGTGTGACAATGCCACCTAAATACCCCAGCGCAAAAGCAAAACCAGACACCTTTCCCACATGTTGTTTGTCAGCTGAATGAACTAATAATGAATTATAGAAAATAGAACTTAGTTCATAAAAATAGTTTGCCAAACAAACTATGATTAAGGTAAATAAAATATATTCAGAAGATGGTTTTGCAAACCATAATGCTGCTGTAAAAAGTATACATAAATAGGTGCTTGATTTTAAGATAATTGAGTTTAAATTCTTCTTATCAGCTAAATTTCCTAAAAAGGGTCCGCTTAATGCAATGCATAGTCCTGATACTGAAATGGCCCAACCCCAATATGCCTGGCCATTAACCATATCTTGAACAATTGACTCCGCAAAATAATTTGAGAAAACAAAAGTTATAATAACTGTTGTAAAGGCAGAATTAGCAAAATCATAAAGAGAAAATTTATAAGATTTTATATTCATGCTAATTTAATACCTTATAAATCCAGAACCACGGTCCCTAAAATTTTTTTCATAGATATCACTATACAATAATTATCTCTCTGTTTCCGAATTTGTTCCGAGAATTTGAAAATTAATTGTTTAGATTTTCCAATAAAAATAATCAAATGATCTCAAAACTTATAGGATAATAAGGGATTAAAACTATTTGAGACTATTAGAGACTCTGAAATTCCTCAATTAAAACTATATTTTTTCTCTAAAAATTTAATCACATTGTGTATTATAAAAGTCATAAATAAATAAATTCCTCCCGCAACTATGAATACCTCAATTGGTTTAAAAGTTGTTGAAATTATATATTTTGCAACACCAGTTAGGTCCATTATTGTGACTGTACTTGCTAAGGAAGTTCCTTTCATCATTAATATTATTTCATTACCATAGGCTGGTAAAGATTGTCTGATAGCAATAGGGATCTGAATTTTATAAAAAATTACTTTATTTGAGATACCTAAACTTTTACCTGCCTCTACTATTCCAGGTTTAATTGTTTGAAATGCTGATCTTAATATCTCAGAAGTATAAGCACCTGTGTTTAAAGCAAAAGCGATAATAGCACACCAATATGGTTCTTTCAAAATTACCCATAAAACTGTAGATCTTAAATATTCAATCTGACCTAGTCCAAAATAAATTATAAAAATTTGTACTAAAAGTGGTGTACCTCTAAAAACATATGAATATCCATAGGCAAATTTGTTTATAAGTGTATTTTTATTTAATCTTAAAATTGCAAAAATCAATCCAATAAATAATCCTATTATTAAAGAAACCGAAAGAAGTTTTAAAGTTATCACTGCTGCACTTAATAACTTTGGGAGACTATTAATCATCAATTCAAGATCCATTAATACCCCCTACTATATTTGACTTCTAATCTGTTGATTAATTTCATGCTCACAAAAGTAAGTAGTAAATACAAAACTGCAGCAAATGAATAAAAGAATAACGGATCTCTCGTTGATCCAGCAGCAATATACGACTGTCTCATGATTTCAACTAAACCTGTAACTGAGATTAGAGAAGTATCTTTTAGAGTTATCTGCCAAACATTACTTAAATTTGGAATAGCTAATCTTAATGTTTGAGGCAATATAATCTTAAAAAATTTTCCAAATTTATTGAGACCTAGTACATTAGCAGCTTCGAACTGGCCTTTATCAATTGATTGAATTGCTCCCCTAAAAACTTCTGTAGAATAAGCGCCAGAGATTATCCCAATTGCAAAAGCACCAGTAATAAACGCATTTATTTCAATATATTCATTATAACCAAATATTGATGCAACAAACATAACTGCGCCAGTTCCACCAAAAAAGAAAAGATAAATTACTAATAATTCTGGGACACCTCTTATTATAGTTGTGTAAGAATTGGCGATAAAATTTAAAAACTTGTTTTTAGATAATTTTAATGGAGTAAAGATTAATGCAAAAAGAAAACCTATAAACATTGCTGTTATTGATACAGCTATGGTCATCAGGGTTGCATAAAATAATTCATCACCCCAACCAGTATCTCCAAATGCAAGAAGTTCCATACAGATTGGCGACTATACATGATAGTCGCCAAATCTAAAATTTAATTACATAGAAGCGTCGAAACCAAACCACTTAGTAGCAATTCTACTAATGTCTCCGTTTTTTCTCGCTTTATTGATAGCGGCATTAAACTTTTTCAAAAGTTCAGTATCATCTTTTCTAATACCTACTCCAACACCGTTTCCAAATGCACCACCTGAAAAAGTTGGTCCAGTTAGAACAACTGGCTTACCAGATTTTTCTGCATAATCACTAAATGCAACAGCAGCAGCTAATGCAGCATCACATCTTCCAGATGCTAAATCTAAGTTAACTTCGTCTTGTGTTTTGTAAGTTCTTACATTTACTTTTCCTACATCACCAGAGTCTAAAAAATTTTGGTGGATCGTAGCAGTTTGTACACAAACAGTTTTACCTGCTAATGCAGCAGTAAGCGTTTTAAGATCTTTTTTAGCTGCAGCATTTGGTTTCGTAAGATTTATCCCAGCAGATGTATCTAAACCTTCTAGGCTAGATCCTTTCATCACTGCCAGAGATGCAACTTCATCTGCATATCCTTGAGAAAAGCTAATAGCTTTTTGTCTTTCTGCAGTAATTGACATACCTGCCATTATCGCATCAAACTTTCTCATTATTAAAGCTGGAATCATTCCATCCCAATCTTGCTCAACTATTACACATTGCTGTCCAATGTATCTGCATAGCGTATAAGCTAATTCAACTTCGAAACCTATTAACTTACCTGCCTCATTTTTTGAGTTCCATGGAGGATAAGCACCCTCTGTTCCAATTCTTATTTTATCAGCATAAACATTCCCCATTACCAATAGAGAAAGTAAAACTGAAAAAATAGTCTTCTTGAATATATCCATTGTTATCTCCTTTAATAAAAAAAATAGTATTTCACAGATTGTAGATATTAAAAAGAAAAAATTAATGATTTATTGAAGAAGAAAAATTCCAAGAGCAATCAAAACTAGGTATGTAAACTCTTGATAAATTAGTATTTCCAAAATGATGATTAAATACATTCAACCAATTTTCAACTTGAAGGGGTTTTTTATCTTGGCTTCCTACTTGCGCAGTTATAACTCCTTTAGGTTTGAGTATTCTTACTAAAGAGTCCATATTTTTAGCAGCAAGATCTATACAAAACTGGTCATCATTTAGATCAACAAAAATATGATCATATGTATCTTCGTTTACCGTTTTTATACTTTCGAAGGCATCACCCCATACACATTTTACAGAATTCTTTTCTGTAGATTTTTTTCCAATATCACCAAGATGTTTATTACAAACCTCCACAACTTCTGGATCTAACTCATACCAATCTATAAAATTAAACTTTTTTGAAATACATTCCCTTGCAACACCGCCATCACCACCACCGATTATTGCTGCTCTCTCATTTTTTTTATTTAATTTCAATCCTGCTCCTACAAAAGTTGAGCTATATAAATGTTCATCTGAATCAGCAACTTGTATTTCACCATCAATAAATAGAGATTTTCCAAATTGTTCTAACTCTAAAATTTCAATGTGTTGTCCAACTTTCGATTTAAAATCCTCTAAAACTTCATTTACAACATATGATTTTTGTAATCCGGGTGAACTATAAACATCATGATAAAGAGATCTGGTATCTCTATTAAATTCTTTTTTAACTATACGCTTATGTTCAAATTCTTTTTTAACAATATCGATTGCTACTGATGGGCTTATTTTTCCACAGGTAAAAAAATCAAAACTAATTATTCCTTTTTCTGGAAATGTATGAAAGCTGATGTGACTTTCGGCTAATAAAGCTAGAATAGTAAAACCCTGGGGTTCAAATTTATATTTAGAAATGTTCAAAATAGTTACATTAGCTGCTTTAGCTATTTTATTTATAACTCTTTCAAAGACTGAAGGATCGTACTCTTTTGTAGTACCTATAATATCTAAAGTAATATGCTCCCCAACTTTAATCATCTTACCCTTTTTTATAATTCTTAGCTTTATCTAAAACTTTTTTCATTTCATCAAATGAAAGAATTTTAGGTTCACCTAACCTTAGAGCAATAATGTATTGATGACAAATGTTTTCTATCTCTTGTGCAAGTTCAAATGCATCCTCTAAATTTTTACCAAAAGCAACCTGACCATGATTAGACATTAAACATGCGCTTCTATTCTCTAAAGCTTTGATAACATTTTTAGATAACTCTTCAGTTCCAAAAGTAGCGTATTCAGCGCATTTAATGTCATCTCCTCCTGCAAGAGCAATCATATAATGAAACGGAGGTATGGATTTTCCGTGTGAAGATACAGCTGTTGCGTGTGGAGAATGTGCATGAACAATTGCATGAGCATCTTTTTTATTAACATAAATATCTCTATGAAATCTCCATTCAGAGGAGGGTTTGTTCACTGAGTCGTTATTTTCTGCTTCTTCATTTAAACCCATAAAAACAATATCTTCTGGCTTTAATGTTTCATATTTTTTTCCTGACGGAGTAATTAAATAACCTTGAATATTATCTTGTTCTGCTCTCAAAGATATATTTCCTGATCGTAGCGGTGAAAGATTTGTAGAGTTCAATTTAAGAGAATGCTCTATAATTTGATTTCTTTGGTCTAAATTCCTCATTTAAATAATTCTTTTAGTCCTCTTTCTGATGCTTCACATATGCCTTTTTCGGTAATTAATCCTGTAACATATTTTGCTGGAGTTACATCAAAAGCCAAATTCATAGCTTTACTATTTTTTGGATAAATTTGTATTTTCTTTATATTTCCTTTTTCATCTAAACCTTCCACATGAGATAATTCCTCTGAATTTCTCTCCTCAATTGGAATATCTTTATGATCTTTTATATTCCAGTCAATTGTCGAACTTGGTAGTGCAACATAAAAAGGAATCTTGTTATCATAAGCTGCTAATGCTTTTAGATAAGTTCCAACTTTATTACAAACATCTCCATTGGCTA
>CACHMD010000020.1:0-11310 GCA_902580835.1 uncultured Pelagibacteraceae bacterium
ATAGATAATCCTTTTTTAACTAAAGATTTTGCTAAACTTAATCCAGTTAATCCACCACCTAGAATACAAAGTTTCATATTAAATTTTAATTTTAACAATAAAAATTAGATGATACAAAGTGGTAAATTTGATTCATCTGATATGGATATAAAAAAACTATCAAACTCAGCTCTAACATTCATTACAAATAGATTAATTGAAATTTTAGGTATTTGTGTTCTTTTAATAGGTTTTTTAATTTTAATTGCCTTAATTTCATACTCCCCAGAAGACCCAAATTTTATTTTCCCAGAAAATACTATTATAAAAAATGTATTAGGTTATCAGGGAAGTGTTACTTCAGACTTTATTTTACAATCTATAGGCTTAATAGGTTACTTATTACCCGTCACTTATATCTTTACAGGTTTAGACATTTTTAGAAAAAAAAAAATCTTAGTTATCATAGAAAACACCTTTTTTGTAACAATTTATGTATTATTTGGATCTTTGTTTTTTTCAAAATTTTACTCTGAAAATTTTACACTTTATATTAATGGTAGTGGTGGTTTTGTTGGAAATTACCTATCAGAAAACTTTTTAATTAATTTATTAAATAGATATGATGATTTTTCATTTTATTTACTTCTAATACTCACTCTATTATTTTTCATTTTAAGTATAAATTTTAATTTAAAAAATTTTATTTCAAGTTTAAAAAAAATACTAAATTATTTATTTAATAAAAATTCTAAAAATTATACAAATAAGGATGAACTTATAAACGAATTTATTCCTCAAGATGAAATAAAAGACATAATACAAGAAGATTTACCGTTTATTAAAGCTGAAAATAATATGTCTACAAAAACGAAATTTTCTCTGCCCTCAATTGATTTGTTAAAAACTCCAACCAAAAAGGAAAAGGAAAGTCTTAATAAAAATGAAAATAATAATCCAGAATTTTTAGAAAAAATTCTCTTAGATTTTGGTGTTAATGGAAACATTAAAAAGGTTAGTCATGGCCCAGTGGTTACTCTAAATGAATTTGAACCTGCAGCAGGTATCAAAGTTTCTAAAATAATTAATCTATCTGATGATATTGCAAGAAATACAAGTTCAGAGTCAGCACGTATAGCAACCATTCCAGGAAGTAACACTATTGGTATCGAGCTTCCAAATTTAAATAGAGAGAATGTATATCTTAGTGAAATTCTAGATAATTCAAACTTTAAAAAGAAAGAGATCAAATTACCTATTGCATTAGGAAAAAATATTTCTGGCACTCCAATTATCGGAGACCTTTCTGCAATGCCTCATTTACTTATTGCAGGTACCACTGGTTCTGGAAAATCAGTTTGTATCAATACAATTATATTATCTCTTCTCTACAAGCATACTCCAGAAAGATGTAAATTTATTTTAATTGATCCTAAAATGTTAGAGCTTTCCACTTACGAGGGTATCCCACACTTACTTTGCCCAGTTATCACAGAGGCTAAAAAAGCTGCCTCAGTTCTTGGTTGGGTAGTAAAGGAAATGGAAAGTAGATATAGGCTTATGACTAAAGAAGGTGTTAGAAATATTGATAGTTACAATTCAAAGCATAAGTTACCAATGCCCTACATAGTTGTAGTGGTTGATGAAATGTCTGATTTAATGTTAGTCGCAGGAAAAGAAATTGAAAATTATATTCAAAAATTATCACAAATGGCTAGAGCTGCCGGTATTCATATTATTATGGCTACCCAAAGGCCGAGTGTTGATGTAATTACAGGTACGATCAAGGCAAATTTTCCAACCCGAATTTCTTTTCAAGTAACCTCAAAAATAGATAGTAGAACAATTTTAGGTGAACAAGGAGCTGAGCAATTGTTAGGAAAGGGCGATATGCTATATATGTCATCTGCAAATAGGATCGTAAGAATTCATGCTCCATTTGTCTCAGACACTGAAATAGAAAAAATTAATAACTTTTTAAGATCTCAAGCGGAGCCCGACTATGTTGATGAAATACTTAACTTTGCCGATGAAAAAGAATTAAATGAGTCAAAAAATCAAGGTGAAAAAGATGAATTATATCAAACCGCTATTGAAATAATAAAAACAGAGGGAAAAGCCTCAACTTCATTTTTACAAAGAAAGCTTCAAATTGGATATAATCGTGCTGCAAGAATAATTGATATGATGGAGTCTGAGGGAATAGTGAGTAAAGCAAATCATGTCGGAAAAAGAGATGTTCTTAAATGAAAAAATTACTTTTTGTCATGATCTATCTTTCAATAATTTCTAGTGTCTCAGCATCAATGAAGGAAAATATAATTAAGAAGTTCACAGATATCAAAAATATATCATTCGACTTTGAACAAAATATTAATGGTAAAATTGAGAATGGAAATTGTATAATTGAGTATCCAAAAAAAATTTATTGTAAGTATGATTTAAGTAATCAAAAAATTCTGGTTTCAAACGGAAAATCATTAGTAATCAAGACATTAAGTAGTTATTACTTTTATCCACTTGAAAAAACACCTCTGGATACAATACTTAATAAAGATTATTTATTAAAAAAAATAACAAATTTAGATCAGAGAGATGTAGGTGATGACTTCATAAACTTCAATTTTGTTGAAAATGAAAATGAGATAAATCTATTTTTTGATAAGAAAACTTTTAATTTAATTGGATGGCAAACAGTGGATATTTATCAAAATGTGAGTATTACCTATCTTTCTTCAATTAAAAGAAATCAAAAATTAAATAAAGAAATATTTAAAATTCCTCAACAAAACTAATTCAAATTACTACAGTTTCTGTTTTGAAAATTTTCATGCCTCTTGCAATATAGTTATTTAATGCATTTTTATGATCTAATGAACATGTATGAACCCAAACTCTTTTAGGTTTTTCTTTAAAAGAATTTTTAATAGCCGCTGATAATAGATATGAACCTAATTTTTTATTTTGATATTCTTCCAATAAACCCAAATAAGCTATCTCGACTTCATTTTTATCTTTATGTAAAATTAATTCAAAATAACCTGCTAGTTCATCCTTATCTTTCAATACATAGGTTTGAACTTTTTTATCAGCAACATAGTCCAGCCATTGTTTTTCACTCCACACTAATCGGTCTACCCAATGATGACTTTTACCAATATTTTTGTAAAAAAATTTATTTAACTGAAAATCAACTGGATTGACTAAATTTATTGTGTAGTGATTTGATAAATTTGAAGAGTCTTTTAAATCTTCCAAATAAGATATTTCTAAGTAATTTCTTTCAACTTTCTTTTTCACTGCACCATCTTACCAACTGGTTCGCCACCGAATAAATGGAAATGAAGATGAGGCACTTCTTGACCGCCATGTTCATTAATATTTGCTAAGGCTCTATATCCTTTACCTGTATCAACTGAAATACCAAGTTTCTTTGCTACTATATTGATGCCTTTTAATAATCCCACCATCTCATCTGGTGAAGCTTTATTACTAAAATCATCTAAATCTATGAATTTTCCTTTTGGAATTATTAGTGCATGAATTTTTTTTTGAGGATTTATATCGTGGAAAGATAATACAAACTCATCTTCGTAAATTTTTTTACAAGGAATTTCACCTCTTAAAATTTTTGCGAAAATATTGTTTTCATCGTATGTCATTGTAAAACTTTGAGCTCTTGATTTATGCTAGTTATTTTTCCACCTTTTAAATTAGCATCAACAATCGCACATTCGTAATAGGCAAATGACGTTTCCTCAGCAATTTGCTTCATCTCTATACATTTAGACTCACTTTTAACCAATAAATGTTCGGTTAATTCAGGAGGATCACCTAAATACATCATCAAAGCTATAACCTCTCCTTGCCTTTCAAAATCTGCTTTTTCCTCTAATTCAGTTACTCTATCAGAAACTCCAATTTCAAAATTTGTAAAAGCAACATAACCTTTATAGAAAACAAAACCTAATATTAAAAAAAACACTATCTTAATTTTGCTCATTATACTTTACTTTTTTTTCCTAATTCTTCCTCTATATGCTCAATTCTAATATTATGTACCTAAAGATAAATTATCAACAAAATAATCAAACTAACTTAATATATCTTTTGGTTTACTAAGAGAAATGCAAAATTATAATGATCTAGTAATCTAAAATTTTCCTTTAAAGTTTTATATATCTCTGATGAAAAAAAGAGTTCATGAACAGATTTTATATCATTAGTTTTTTTATTAATAAAATCTGCATAAGGATCTAAAAATTCGACGCATAAAAAATTAATTCGGTACTTTTTAAAATTTATTGTTTTGATTATTGATAAATCTAACCCTTCACAATCAATTTTTAAGAAATCAACTTCTGTAATTTTATTTTCCTCGAAAAGATCTCCCAATGTTAGTGTTTTGATTTTTCTCGAGAACTTTTTTTTAATTTTTGGGAATTTTTTAAAATGTTCCAATTTTAGAGAGGATATAGGTGAAATTTCATTTACAAAAAATGCATCTTTAATCCCACTTTCTGTAGAAATACCAATGTTTAAATTTTTATCTTTGGGTCTAAAAATGTTAAATAAATCGATGCTTTCTTTCGATATATCTATATTAATACCTGACCAACCGATTTTATGAAGTTTGTGTGTTAAAGAGTATTTTATAGGATGATAACAACCCACATCAATATAAAATCCTTTATCTTTAAATGCTGATATATAGTTATTAGCAAACCATGCATCTCCCTCATAACCTAAACCATATCGCAAAAAAGTTTTATAATATCTAATATAATTTAACATATTTAATCATTTTTTTCTTTTTTCTAGTTCTTTGCAAACATCTTCTATTTTTATTTCGTTAACTTCAAAATACATTATTAAATGATATAATACGTCTGCAGCCTCGTGTATTTTGTTAGTATCTTTATCTACAGCCTCGATCAGTTCATTTACTTCCTCCAGAACTTTTGATTTGCTTAGCGATTTATCTGATAATAATTTATTAGTATAAGATCCATCAACTGGTTTTTCTTTTCTTTCGCGCGCAAGTTTAAATAGACTTTCTAGTGTGCTTAACATTCTAAATTCTAACAGGAATTCCTTTTGAGTCCAAATATTCCTTTGCCTCTTGTACAGAATGTTTTCCGTAGTGAAATATTGAGGCTGCTAAAACTGCACTTGCATTTCCTAGTTTTATTCCATCAACTAAATGATCTAAATTACCAACACCTCCTGAGGCAATTAATGGTATATTCACTTTTGAGGAAATTTTACTCATCAAATCAACGTCATAACCTATTTGTGTTCCATCTCTATCCATAGAGGTAACTAATAATTCTCCTGCCCCATTATCTTCCATTTTTTTGGCATACTCTAAAACATCAAGACCACTATTGTTTCTACCTCCATGGGTAAATATTTCCCACTTGTCTCCATTTTTTTTTGCATCAATTGCAACAACAATACATTGTGAACCAAACTTTTTTGAACTATCTATAACAACTTTTGGATTTTCAACAGCTGCAGTATTAATAGATACCTTATCGGCACCACAATTTAATAACTTATTAATATCATCTATACCTCTTACACCTCCACCAACAGTTAAAGGGACAAAACATTTTTTTGAGGTTCTTTCAACCACATCATAAATTGTATCTCTATTTTCATTTGAAGCAGTAATATCTAAAAAACAAATTTCATCTGCACCACCATCAGAATAAATTTTTGCTTGTTCAACTGGATCCCCAGCGTCTTTTAAATCAACAAAATTTATGCCTTTTACAACACGTCCATTCTTAACATCTAAACAAGGAATTATTCTATTTTTAAGCATCTTCTTTGACCAGTTCTTCTAATTTAATATCTCCATCATAAATAGCTTTGCCAACTATTATACCCTCAATATTTTTTAAAGTTTTGGCTTTTTTAATGTCATTCATTGATGAAACACCACCAGAAATAATTACAGGACAATTTGATTTTTCAGCAATTTTTGAAGTCTCTTCAAAATTTGGGCTTTGCTTCATACCATCTCGGTTTATATCTGTATAAATAATTCTGCTAACACCATAGCCATTCACTTCTTTTAAATAATCCAGAGTTAACTGATTAGAGTTTTCCTTCCATCCAGATATTGATAGATATCCATCTTTAGCATCTAATCCTAAGGCAATTTTATTTGGAAATTTTTCACACGCTTCTTTTAAAAAATTTTTATCTTTTATTGCGGCACTGCCTAAAATTACTTTTTCAACTCCAGCATCAGTATACTTTTGAATACTTTCAAAATTTCTAACACCTCCGCCAATCTCAATTTTTAGGTCGAATTTATTTACTATATCTTCAATAATATCTAGATTTGTAGTTTCCCCCTCTAAAGCTCCATCCAAATCAACTATATGTAAATTTTTAAAGCCATGATCTTTATATTTGCTTGCTTGTTCGACTGGGGACATTTCATACTCAGTTTTATTATCAAAGTCTCCTTTGACTAATCTCACACATTTTTTATCTTTGATGTCAATTGCTGGAAATATTTTCATTAAATTTAAATATTTATAAAATTATCAATTATATTTAACCCTAATTTATCACTTTTTTCAGGATGAAATTGAGTTCCAAAAATATTTTCTTTTTCAACAGAGCAAACAATATTTGATGAATAATCTGTTGTTGCTGAAATTACATTTTTATCATTTGGAATAAATTCATAACTATGCACAAAATACATGTGTGAATTATTTTCTATATTTTTAAAAATCTTACTTTGTTTGACAATATTTATCTGATTCCAACCAATATGAGGAAGTTTATATTTTCTATTTTGATTATCTATTTTTAAGACTTTGCCAGATATCCAACCTAGCCCTTTGGTTTCTGTTTCTTCATAACCAATATCAGCAAACATTTGTAAGCCAACACAAATTCCAAGAAGTGGTTTTTTATTACTTATTGCAAATTCAGTCAAAGCCTCTGTTAAACCATTGATTTTATTTAAAGCATCTACACAACTTTTAAATGAGCCCTGCCCTGGCAAAACTACTTTGTCACTTGATTTTATTTTCTTTAAATCAGCAGTAACTTCTATATTAACTTTGTCTTGAGCAACCTCTTTAAAAGAGTTTATCACCGAGCTTATATTGCCCGAGTTGTAATCAACGATAGTAACTTTCATTAATTTTATAATGAGCCTTTAGTAGATGGAATTGATTTACTATTCCTAGGGTCTATCTCTAATGCAGCTCTTAATGATCTTGCTAATCCTTTGAAACAAGACTCAATGATGTGATGACTATTATCACCATAAATATTTTCTACGTGCAAAGTAATTCCTGCTGCTTGAGAAAAAGCCTGAAACCACTCTTTAAAAAGTTCCGTGTCCATTTCGCCAAGCTTTTCGACTTTTAATTTTACTTTCCAAATTAAATATGGTCTGTTTGAAATATCAATTGCAACACGTGATAAAGTTTCATCCATTGGTATCATCGCATGCGCGTATCTTCTAATACCAACAGATTTTTTAAATGCTTTTTTCAAAGCCTCACCAATAGCTATACCTGTGTCTTCAGTTGTGTGGTGAAGATCAATGTGTGTGTCTCCTTTAGCTTTTATATTCATATCAATTGACGAATGCTTGGATAATTGTTCAAGCATGTGATTAAGAAATCCTATTCCAGTATCAATCTTGTACTTGCCTTTCCCATCAATATTGAGATCAACACTTATACTGGTCTCTTTTGTTTTTCGACTAATTTTACCTTTACGCTTCATAATTAGAAAGAGGTATACATATATTATCCAAATATGGCAATAATACTAAACTTGGGCTTGAACTATCAAATTTAGTATCCATTTATAAGCTATGACAACGATTGTTTTGGTAAGAAAAAATAATGAAGTAGTGGTTGCTGGTGATGGTCAGGTAAGTATGGGAAACACTATCGTTAAAAGCACCGCATCAAAAGTAAGAAAAATTGAGAAAAGAAATGTTGTTGCCGGGTTTGCAGGTTCTACTGCAGATGCCTTGACCTTATTTGAAAGATTAGAAGCAAAAATAGAAAAACATGCAGGCAACTTATCTAGAGCCGCTGTTGAATTAGCAAAAGACTGGCGAACAGATAAATATTTAAGAAGACTTGAGGCACTTATGGCTATTGGTGACAAAGATAACAGTTATATTATTTCTGGAACTGGAGATGTGCTAGAACCAGAGGGCAATGTCATTGGAATTGGCTCAGGTGGAAATTACGCTTTAGCTGCTGGAAAAGTTTTAATAGGTACAGACATGAGTGCTGAAGAGGTGGCAAAAAAATCTATTGAAGTTGCTTCAGAAATTTGTGTTTTTACCAATAATAATATTAAAGTTGAAAAAATATAATGGAAAAATCTAACGTTACACCTCTTGTTCCAAAAGATAAAAATTCTAAAGATAACGAAAATTTAGTTAGTTCATTATCACCAAGAGAAATAGTTTCAGAGTTAGATAGGTTTGTCGTAGGTCAAAATAAAGCTAAAAAAGCTGTTGCTGTGGCTCTAAGAAATAGATGGAGACGACAAGCTTTAAAAGGTGAAATGAAGAATGAAGTTTTACCAAAAAATATACTCATGATTGGACCAACTGGAGTTGGTAAAACTGAAATATCTAGAAGGCTGTCAAAACTTGCTGAGGCTCCATTTGTTAAAGTTGAAGCGACAAGATTTACTGAAGTTGGATATGTTGGAAGAGATGTTGAACAAATAGTAAGGGATTTGATTGAAATTGCTATTTCAATGGAAAAAGTAAAAAAAAGAAAAGAAGTTTATGCAAAAGCACAAAAAAATGGCAGAAGAAAAAGTTTTAGATGCTTTAGTTGGAAAAAAAGCTAGTACTGCAACAAGAGAAAGTTTTAGAAAAAGATTAAGAGATGGTGATTTAGACAACAACGAAATAGAAATTGCGGTGAGTGATACAGGTGGAAGTGGTACTTCTTTTGAAATTCCAGGTATGCCAGGCGCTAATGTTGGAATGATCAACATTGGAGAAATGCTTGGAAAATCAATGGGGACGAAAGAAAAAAAGAAAAAAATGACTGTAAAAGAATCTCATGAAATTTTAATAAATGATGAGTCTGATAAATTAATCGAGCAAGATAAAATTATTAAAGCAGCAAAAATTTCAACAGAAAATAATGGAATAGTTTTTTTAGATGAAATTGATAAAATTTCTGGCAGAACTGATAGGGTTGGTGGAGATGTATCAAGAGAAGGAGTGCAAAGAGATTTGTTACCTCTTATTGAGGGCACAACAGTTAATACAAAGTATGGTCCTATTAAAACGGATCATATTTTATTTATTGCATCAGGTGCCTTTCAACTAGCAAAACCCTCAGACTTATTACCTGAACTACAAGGGAGATTACCAATAAGAGTTGAGTTAGAAGCCTTAACGAGCGAAGACTTTAAAAGAATTCTTAAAGAACCAGATTATAGTTTAATTAAACAATATGTAGCTTTGCTTAAAACTGAAAATGTAGATTTAGAATTTGCTGAAGATGGGATCGACGCAATTGCGAATATAGCTTCAGAGGTAAATGCAACTGTTGAAAATATCGGTGCAAGACGATTACATACAATTATTGAAAAAATATTAGATGAAATCAGTTTTACTGCGACCGATAGAGCTGGTGAAAAAATAATTATTGATAGAGATTATATAAATAAAAATTTAGATACACTTGTTAAGGATACTGATTTATCAAAATTCATCCTATAAATAATTAAGTTTTGTCATTAATTTAAATAGGTTCTAAATTTAATTACTATTTTTTTTTAAAAAAATATAAAAAGCTCCTGATCCACCATCTTTTACACTTGCTTCACTAATATTTGAAATAATTTGCATTAAATTTTCGTTATTCCTTACAAATTCTGGTATTGAATACTTCAAAATACCTAGATCCTTTGAAACATATGGATCTTTGTCATTATTTGAATGAAGGCCTTTGCCAGTGACAATTATAAGCTTTTGTACTTTGTCTTCATAGGATTTTTTTATAAAGCTTTCAATAATACTATTAGCTTCATCGAGAGTTTTACCATGCAGATCTAATGATCTGATTTTTTTTATATTAGTTTTGTTTTGAATTTCATCTTTATCAGGTAATTTTTCATCGTTAGACAAAAATTCGTTCCAAGTTTTTTTGTCTTTTTCTGAAATTTTACTATTCACTTAATTAAGTGTATTCACCAACAGCCAATTTGGATTAGTAGATCTCATATCTCTTGAAAAAGTCCAAGTATCATATATGGTTTTAATTTTATCAGGACTACCTGAAACAATTTTTTTTTCTTTGTCTCGGATACATGTAATAATTTCACTTACAAAATCTACTGTTACTTGCAAAGCCTTATCTATTTTTTTGTGTTCTTTTATATCTGCTGACTTAATTCCAATGAAAGTAATCTCAGCATAATGCCCTCTATTACTTCTGTCTTTAAGGGCTTTGTTGAATTCGTCGTAAATTTCTTTACTTAAAAGTGGTTTACTTGCTATTAGCTTATTATCATTATCACTAAAATCAGTAATGATCGTCTCGTAAGCAATTTTTGCACCTTTTAAAAATTCACTTTGTGCTTTTTTATCAAAATCTTCTTTTTGTTTTAAATTATTTTCTTTATGAACCTCTTTTAAAATTTCTTGAAATTGTTGCGGATTTTTTCCTTCAAAACCGGTTCTTTTTCCAAGAATACCTCTTAATCTTAAAAAAATAAATCCAGCAATCATCGCGAGTAAAATAATGTCGATATATTCAAAACTATAGTTCATTAATATAATTTAATTACTATGTTGAATAATTTCAACTAGCAATTAGATTAAAGACAAATGAACTCAGTATTAATTGGCCTTATCTTAGTGCCTATTTTAGAAATCTATCTATTTATTAAGATTGGTGGCCAAATAGGTGCCTTTAACACTATATCGCTCATATTTATAACTGCAATAATCGGTGTGATGTATGCACGACATGAGGGTTTAAATACTCTTAGATCTGGTTTTTCACAATTAGTAAAAAATGAAGCTCCAGTTTATGAAATAATCTCTGGTGCGGCTATAGCCTTTGCTGCCTTACTATTAATAGTTCCAGGTTTTGCTACTGACTTATTAGGCTTCCTTTTAATATTCCCTTTAACAAGAAATTTATTTTTTGGAAAAATTGTAAAAAAATTTAAAAGTGAGACAAAAATTAGAAAACCATATATAGAAGGTGAGTTTGAAGATATTGAGGAAGATGATGAACGAAAATTATAAAATCATGAGTAAATTTATAAAAGATATCTCAGGTGAAACGCCTGACA
>CACHMD010000021.1:0-9491 GCA_902580835.1 uncultured Pelagibacteraceae bacterium
TTTTTTCTTCACTGCTTTTTTCTTTTTAGTAGCTTTTTTCTTAGTAGCTTTTTTCTTTTTACCTTCTTTTTTCTTAACTGCTTTTTTCTTTTTAGAACCTTTTTTAGTAGCTTTTTTCTTTTTACCTTTTTTCTTATCTACCTTTTTAGCTTTTTTCTTTTTATTCTTTTTCTTTTCAGCTTTTGCTTTTTTCTTTTTAGCTTTTTTCTTCTCAGCTCTTTCTTTTTTAATAGCTACTTTCTTCTCTTTATCTTTTTGAATATTTTCTTTAATAATAGATTTAATTTCTTCTTTTTCAAAACCCATAGACTTAAGCTCTTTTCTTAATTGTTTTTTCATTTCTTTTCTCTTACCTTTCTTTTCTTCGGGTGAGAGCTTAGCAACTCTTAGAGCTTTCATCTTTTTATTAAATTTCTTTAACTGGTTTTTAGTAATTTTTTTCGCTTGTCCAGGTGCTTTACCTTTGGTCATTGACGCCATGCTGTATGGATTATCAAGTAAAGTTGAACCTAAATTGTTTCCAACTAAAACTGCCCCTGGTCTCATTCCTAAAGTATTATTTTTTCCTGGGCCAATTAATAAAGTATCAGTTTTACCTTTTGATACGATTGTTTGAAATTCTGTTCCTCTTGAACCAAGAGTTCCCTCTGGCACTTCTACAGTTAAACTATCAGGATTTTTTTTACTGATTAAACCTGAGATTACTTTTAAGCTTCCTTGTTTAACACTTGCAACTATTTTTCCATCATTTGTTGCAGGATCAAATATAAATGTATCCATTAAAACTTCTGAGTCTTCACCGATAGTAAATGTCGATTGATCTAAAAGTAAAATCTGTGTTCCAGATCCTGCGCCGGCAACAATTGTTTCATTAAGATAAATTTTATCACCAGCTTTTAATTCTCTTGTCTCAGTTTTAACGGTCCCTGAAATTGCACCGACAATTCCAACTAATTGTTTTTCAATAGTTAATTTTTCCTCAGCAAAAACACATGTGCTGATCATAAAAATTAGACCTGTTACAACTGATAATAATTTTTTCATTAAGGTAAAACTAACAAAAATATCAAAAAAATAAACTTTAAAAGCTCAAATTGAACGTCAAAAAAGAGTAATTTTTTAGGGTATTTTAGGAAAAAAACAATTAATTAAGTCTTAAAGCCTTAGAAAAACTTAATGCAAAGGAATCGGCTAAATAATCGTAGTTCATAATGTTTGCTTCGGAAAACGTTTTTTCATACGATAAATTTATAAAGAGTGTTCTGTTTGGATCAATTGCTGGAAAAATATCTCCTATAGCTTTAGTAATCATTAAATCAGTTGTAGTTGCATTATCAGATCTCAACTTAGCTGAGGTTACTGAAGAGTCTGCAACTTTATAATCATTGAAACTTGTTGAGGCACTCCATGCTATATAAGCCCAAGGAAATGCAAAATTTAAACCTAATCCAAATTCATATGTTTCATAATCATTTCCTGCGTCAACTTTCGCATCACTATCACTATAACCTAAACTGAGTGAACTAGAAATTATTGGAGTTAAAATTAAATCATATCCAAAATTATAGGTATGACCAATCGAATTAGTTTCATCTGCAGTAAGGTCGGATGAATTACGATTTGCTTTAGAGTCTGAGTAAGAATATCCATAACTAAAAGAATGTCTCTCTCCAACTGTAAAAAAACCTCCTACTCCAACCATCATAGAAAAACTATCCGCGTCATGTTGTGCATCAGTCTTACTCATAATCAAGTAAGGACTTAAACTTTGATTACCTAAAGTAGTATCAAGACCAATTGTTAAACCATAGCTTTGAAAATCATCATCTGCCTCTTGATATTGATTAGATGTGGTATGACCAAAATTAAACAATAATGAAGACTCTTCACCAACAGGTCTTGTTGCAGTTATACCCAATGATGCACTTTCAGTTCTATCGTGCATTGCAGATGTAAAAGCAGCCACTGAGTCTTCCTCAAGTTTCAATCTATTTTTTGTAACACTATTAACGTTATTAGAAAATGTAGCACCAAAACCAACATCTGCTGTTATATTCCACAAACTTGGCTCACGATCTTTTAATTCTTCCTCAATTTCTTGTAAAGTTTCTAAATCCTCTGCAGAAAGATCTCTTCTTAATTTCATATCTTCAATAATAGTGTTGGCTTTTTCTGGAGAGTCAACTTGAACCAAAACAGACAGTAAATATAATTTGATTTCAACATTGTCTGGATAAAGCATATTTAGTCTCTCGAGTGTAGAGATTGTTTGTTTAAAATTCCCAACTTTTCCTTGTTGCTGTGCATATTTTAAATTTAAATCTAAGTTATTTGGATCCTGTAAAATTTGCATATAAGTAATATTTTTTTCTGAAGAGAAAGCAGTTGATGAAATCAACAGAATTATTGATGTCAAAAATAGTTTAAATCTTACTAAATACAAAAACATAAAAATGAAAAGATATTAAGTATATTGGTTTTTTCAATTAATTAATTTTGGAAATTTCTCTTATTTACCAATGCTTATTAATGTTAAATCATCAGATAATTTTCGGTTTTGGCTAGTTCCTATTACAGATTTAGTTATACCATCTAATTGCTTAATAGTATCTTTATTATAGTTTTGCTCGATGATACTGATTGAACCATCAATTCCTATTTCTTCACCTTTGTCATTTAAACTTTCAGATAAACCATCGGTGAATGCATAAAATCTTGAGCCATTTAATTTTGTTTTATGAATATTATAAATAGTTTTATCTTTTTGCTTAATGACACCTAATGGTGGAGCTGAACTTTCAAACTGATCATATTTACCTTGTCCGTTTCTTAAAATTGCAGGCTGATGACCTGCGTTTACCCATCTAATTTCATCTGTAATTAAATTATATTCTCCAACTATTGAAGTAACAAACATTCCTGCAGTTTTTGTATTATTCAAATCATTGTTCATATGAAAAACCATTTCATCTGGATCAACTTTTGATTGTGCTAAAACTTCAAATAAAGTGGATGCTTTAGCCATCACCATACCAGCATGAATTCCTTTGCCAGCTACGTCTGCAATTATAAAATAAATACTTTCATTATGAGGATAAAAACTGAAAAAGTCTCCAGATACTTCTCTTGCTGCAATATTAATTCCATGCACAGGATAATTTTTTAAATTTCTTTTGGGTAAAAAGTTTTCTTGAACTTTGACTGCAAGTTTTACTTCTTTTGAAATTCTTTCACGCCATTTATTTTTTTCATCTTCACTGGTTTCAAGTTTGCTCATAAGCTTATTATAATAAAGACCAATAACACCCCCTGCAGTAAAAGGATCTTGTGGGCCTCTAATTTTAAGATCACCCGATTCTGATTGTTTATCTAAAATAGTAATTAAATCGTGTTCAATAGATACAGCATTGTGCTCAGCAATGTTCAGTCCAAGTTCCTCTTGAACAGGACTTACTCTGAGTGGATAAAATTTATTAAAAAAACTTAAAATTAAATATGAGGATATAAATGTAAATGTACCTATAGAAATTATACCAATTAATTGAATCTTTATTTGCGAAAATCTATCAAGCCCTGTATCTAAAATACTAAGGTCACTAAATAATCCAACTGCTAACGTTCCCCATACTCCAGCTGCTAAATGAACTGGAACTGCACCAACCACGTCATCTATCTCGAACCTATTCAATACTTCATCAACAATAATTGCAATGATTGCACCAATGATTCCTACAAAAATAGATGTCACTGACGTCATGGAATTACATCCAGCAGTAATTGCAACTAACCCTGCGAGTGGGCCTAATATAATGTAAAATGGATCTGGCTTTTTAAATCTTAAGTATGAAATACTTAATCCAGTTAACAAACCAAAGGCTGCAGCTAAAAAAGTATTGATTAATATTAAAGGCACCGCTTCGTCCATCGCACCATTACTTCCGCCATTAAAACCAAACCAACCAAACCATAATATTAGCGTACCCAAAACTGCTAAAGGGAAACTAGAACCCGTAAACTTACCTTTGTTTGCATCAGAATATTTTCCAATTCTTGGTCCTAATATAATCACTGCTGCTAACGCGATCCATCCACCTACAGAATGAACAATAGTACTTCCTGCAAAGTCAACAAAACCCAAATCTGAGAGCCAACCAGTAGTTTTAACAGTACCTGTTATCGCTAACAATTGATCAACAGTATCATACTTTGAAAGATAACTTGAAGACCAAGCCCAATGTCCAACAATTGGATAGATAATTCCTGTTGCTAAAACAGTCATGATTAAATACCCATTAAATTTCATTCTTTCTGCAACAGCACCTGAGATGATAGTTGCCGCTGTTGCAACAAACATTGCTTGAAAGACAAAGTAAGTCATGTACTCAGCTTTATCGGTTTTAAAGAAAAATAAATCAGTACCAAAAAATCCGTTATAGGAAGTACCAAACATCAAACCAAATCCAAAGATCCAAAAGATCACTACTGAAACACCAAAGTCTGCAGCATTTTTTAAAGCAACGTTGATACTATTTTTATGTCTAGATAAACCAGTTTCCATACACATAAAACCCGCCTGCATAATGAAAACTAATATCGCACAGTCAATAACCCATAACGTGTCTATATTACTAGTTAATACATCAATTACTTCTTGCGCCATATCTTTGTCCATAATTTTTATTACCTAACAAAAAAATTTCAACTAGCAATTAATTTAGTGATCAAATTGATTTTAATGTTTAATTCTTAACAATCATTACCTCTAGTGAAATTTCCATTTCGACTTAGGGTGAGTGTGCAGGGAGTGTTTCCTGAAATTTCAGAGGCGAAAATATCATAATTTGCTGAACCAGTGCTTGCGATACATATATTGTAGCCAGCATCAGAAGCAATTTGATCGCCGCCACCAAATAATTCATCCTCAATCTCATTTGATGTTATGTCAGTTGGTGTGCAAGTTCCCTCGGATTGAGTAAAATAGCTACCACTATTTGAGTATTCCTCTGTTTGTGCCAAAGAAATTTGTTGCATAACATTTTTTGCAGATTTTTCTTTGGTTCCAGAAACATAACCATTGTAGGAAACAAGACCTACTGTAGATAAAATTCCTAAAATTGCAACAACAACTAAAAGCTCAACAAGAGAAAATCCTTTTGAGCTTTTAGTTTTTATTTTTTTTATTTCTTTCAATAGTTAAAGAATTATTCTACTTCAACTTTGTTAGTTGCTGTACCGCCTTCGTCATCAACTGTTGTAACTACATTTATTACGTCTGTATCTGTAGTATCTACAACTAAAGTTGTGTATCCAGTTCCACTTTTTAAACATGTCGCCCCAGTCACAAGTGCTGTAGCTGCATCTGTTCCGTTTGTTAAAGCTGCACATTTAGTACTATGCGGGTTTTTAAAATCACTTAGGGCTGTTATAGTTGCTGCTATAACTTGAGCTGGAGTAGCATTAGTACCATCAGCTTGTTTACAAGTTAAATTACCACTCATCGATGTATCTCCACCAAGATTACATTTTTGAAGTTCAGCTGCTATATATTTTACTACAGATGCTTGATTAGATTTTGCTGCGTTTATTTTTGCACTTTTAGTGTAACCATTATATGCAACAACACCTACAGCTGCTAGAATACCAATAATCGCAACAACAACTAATAGTTCGATCAACGTAAAACCTTTGTTATTTTTCATGTTTCCTCTTTATTAATTAATTAATGAAGAAAATTTATAATAATTATCGATGAAGTAAACTATAAATATTGCCTAATTTCACTCAATATTTGATTTCGTTGGCCAATTTGGGTTTAATTTTTATATGTTTTTTGTTATTAGCTTTATAGAATATTAAAATAATGAAATTTAAAGTTACCGAAAGCGAAAATGTCAGCACTGTATTCTTGGATGGAGAGATAGATATGGATGTTGCTGACAACGTTAGAGAAGTAGTATTTCCACTTATTGACTCTGGAAAGGAAGTTCATTTGAACCTTAAAGGCGTTCAATATATGGACTCGTCTGGAATTTCAGTGATAGTTGAAAGTAATCAAAGAGCAAAAGAAAAAAATACTAAAGTTGAGCTCAAAGAAGTCAGTCAACCAGTTGAAAAAGTTTTAGCAATGGCAAGGAAGTTTCTATGACATATAAAGTAACAGAAGAAGGTGACACTAGCACTGTATTTTTAGATGGTGAGATAGATATGGATAAAACAGAGGGGGCGAAAGAAGTTATTTTTCCTCTGATCGATGCTGGTAAAAATGTAAACTTAAACTTAAGTAATGTTCAATACATGGACTCGTCAGGCATATCAGTTTTAATTGAAAGTCATCAGAAAGCATTAGAGAAAGGAACTAAGCTAATAGTTAAAGACGTGAGTAAATCTGTTTTAAAAGTAATTATGATGGCAAAGTTAGAACAAATTTTAAATTTGGAGTAATTAAAGATAATGAGCACTGAAGTCGGGGATACAACAAATTTATCTGAAAAAAAAGATTTCTTAGTAAATTCATCAAGTTTGAAAGATGTAAGAAGTTTCTCAAGAGAAGTTTTTGAAAAATTTAAAATTAATGAAGAATTAAGGGAAGAATTAGTTTTAGCAATTGCTGAAGCAGCACAAAATATTGTTAAACACGCTTATAAAGATTATCCCGATACACAAGATCGAATGGCAGTAAGAATCTCTTGTACAGATAAAGAACTTGAAATTTCGTTTTTTGATAAAGGCAAACCAGTTGAAAAAAGTAAAGTTAAACATAGAGCAATCGATGACGTCAAACCAGGTGGTCTTGGTACTTTTTTTATTCAGGAAATAATGGATTCTATTAAATTTAAAGAAGGTGATAAACCTTGGATCAATAATTTAGTATTAACAAAAAAATTGTAATTAATTAATAAGAGCACCAACGTTAAAAATTGGTGAGTACATCGCTATCATCAATCCACCAATCATTACTCCCATAAAAACAATCATGATCGGTTCAATTAAGCTAGACATATTATCGACAGTCGTATCAAATTCTTCTTCATAATAAGAAGCTACTGAATTAAACATTTCATCTAATTGACCTGTTTGTTCGCCTACAGAAATCAATTGACTAAAAGTTGGAGGAAATAATGGTTCTTTTAAAAACAGTTTTGTTAATGTATCCCCTGAAAAAACTCCTTTTTTAACATTCTCTAAAGCGTCTGTGATAACATCATTATTGCTGACAGACTTTGCAATCTCTAAACTCTCTAATAAGTTTACACCTGCTGCACTTAAATTTCCCATAATTAATGAAATTCTAGCTAGCATAGATTTTAAAATCATATCTCCAAACAATGGTAATTTTAAAACTTGTCTGTGCCATTTAAAACGAATTGCAGCATTTCGTTTGGTGATAAATTTAAATCCAAAAAAACCAATTAAACCTCCGAAGAAAATAACTTTTCCACCTGTTCCTCTTAAAAAGTCACTCATTGCCATAATGGTTGCAGTAGCAGCTGGTAACTCTAAACCCATACCATCATACATTTTAGCAAATACTGGCACCACTTTAATTAACATGAATGCACTAACTGTGATTGCCACTGTAAACATTATTGCTGGATACATTAAAGCAGATTTAATTTTTTTCTTAATTTTTTCTTTCTTTTCAAGTGACTCTACAATTTTAAGTAAGAAAACATCTAATTTACCACTGGCTTCACCTGCTTTAATCAAGTTAACATAAACATTGTCAAAATGTTGAGGATATTTTTCAAAACATTTTGATAAGTTAACTCCACCCTCTAGGCTCTTTCGTATATCTTCAATGATATCTTTGATCCCCTGACTTTCCATCTGGTCTCTCAACATTGCTAATACCTGAAGGATTGGTAAACCTGCCTTAACCATAGTCGCAAATTGCTTCGAAAATATTAGAATATCTTCTATTTTTACTTTTTTACTCTTACCAAAAAGAGAGGAGCCACTAGATTTCTTCTTTTCACCTGCCTTTTTTTTAGACTTAATAATATTTGTGATTATTATTTTCTTTTCTTTTAAGAGATGTGAAGCCTCATCAAGATTTATTGCTTCTATATCTCCCTCGACGTATTTCCCATCAGAAATTCCTTTATAAGTAAAAGCTTCCATTTTTACTCGCCTGAAAGAACTCTTTCGTACTCTCTAAAATTAAGCTCTCCAGATGCAATTAGTCTTCGCCCCATATCTTTCATCGTTTGAAAACCTTCTTTAATTCCAATTTCTCTTAGCTCTGGTGTAGTAGCTTGTCTTAAGATTGCTTCTTTAAGTGGTTTTGATACTACTAAAATTTCATAAATACCTTGTCGACCTTTGTAACCAGTATTATTACATTTGGCACACCCTTTGCCCTTAGTAGCTTTAACTCTCGATGCTTGTTCGGCACTAAATCCTAAATCTTGTAGAACTTTTGGATTAACATCATCGTCAGGCACTCTACAATCTTTACAATTTTTTCTAGCTAAACGTTGTGCAACAACTAATTGCGTTGCAGCACTGATTAAATAATCGGGTGTACCCATATTTTGTAATCTAGTAATTGTGCTTGGTGCATCATTAGTGTGAAGTGTACTAAAAACCAAGTGACCTGTTAGCGCTGCTTTTAATCCAATATCAACAGTTTCTTTATCTCGCATCTCTCCAACAAGAATAATTTCAGGGTCTTGTCTTAAAAAAGATCTTAATGCTGAGGCAAAAGTTAATCCAATATGATCTTTAATTTGAACCTGCCCTACACCATCTAATTCGTATTCAACAGGGTCTTCAGCAGTTAAAATATTTAAATGAGGTTTGCTGACCTCTTTTAAAATACTATATAAAGTAGTTGATTTACCAGATCCCGTTGGGCCAGTTACTAATATCAATCCTTGAGTACTATGAATTGCTTTTCTTAGGTTTTTTAAATCTTGTTCCTCAAAATTTAATTGTTCTAATTTGATATCACCTGCATCCTTATTAAGGATACGCATAACAATTCTTTCATTATTCGCTGTTGGTAATATTGATAATCGTAAGTCCACTACTTTATTATCTATCTTAAAATTGATAGCTCCGTCTTGTGGCAATCTTCTTTCTGCAATATCTAGTTTACCCATAATTTTAAATCGAGTAACCACTGCACCATAGTTATCGTGAAGAAATTGTTTATATTGCTCTTGCTCTTGTAACATTCCGTCTAATCGATATCTCACTCTCGAACTAAATCTATAAGGTTCAATGTGAATATCACTCACTCCCATTTTGATAGCTTCTGCTACTACTGCGGTACTAAATTTTATTACCTCCGACTCATTTTCTATAGCTTCAATATCTTCTTCAGGTGGCTTTTCTAAAACTTCACCCGCTTCTCCTAAATCAGATTCAAAAGTTTTAATCTTTTTTCTGTTTTCATCTCGGATTGAGGCGATAGTTACTTCATCAGTTTCACTTGATAATCTTTCGATATATTCTGAAATATCTGTAATTTTTGCAGCATGTAATTC
>CACHMD010000022.1:0-8204 GCA_902580835.1 uncultured Pelagibacteraceae bacterium
GCTGCAAGTCCTAAAATGAATATTAATATCTTTAAAGATTTAATAATCCATCCAATGAGTTCTCTAGTTAATAGTTTATCAAGACCGCTTAAGATATATGAGACTGGTTCTATAATTTGATGAATAACCCAAAATATTAATATGGTTATTAGAGTTCTATTTATAGTATCGACAATTTCTCTACCTTCCATAGAAAATGTCATGTAATAACTTGCTATAAAAAAACCTAAAACAATTGGTAAAAATCTTGCAGGACCAATTAAAGATTTTACGAAAGTATCATCTAATTTATTTGTTGATCTTTTTGAGATAATTTCTAACTTTTTTATTACAAGTTTACTAATTAGACCTCTGAAGATTAAAAAAATTAAAAAAATTCCTAAACCAATTAATATTTGCAAGATATCAACACCTAAAATACCTTTGTTCCATACAGATAAAAATATTTCAGAAAAATTATTAAACAATTCCATAATTAAATTTTATATAACAAAAACTCTTCTTCTCCAGGATTAAAAAGAAATATTTTTTTCCACTTAATTTCATTCAATATAGATGAAGTTTTCTCCCCAATACACGATAAATTAGTATTCATCCATAAGCTTTCAAGTTGATGATTTTTGACAAAACTCATAAAACTTTGAGCACTATTCTGTGAATAAATATAAACCATATCAGGCATGTTCAATTTTAAATCTTTTACAAAACTTTCATTGAATTTTTGATTATGTTTTACTCTATAATTAATCACTCTTTCTATTCCATAGCCCTCTTTCATGAGTTGTTGATCTAAATCAACAGATATAATTTCACCGCTGACATAAAGTAACTTTTTACTTTTTGTCTCGTAAGTTTGTAAAATTAACTCTTTTAAGTTAGAAACATTGCCCTCTGCAGCTACTGTGTTTTGAAATCCTGATGATCTAGCCTTTTTTTCAGTTAAATTACCAACACAAAAACATTTGATATTTTTGTCCATATTATTCTGATCTAAATATTTCACTGCATTAGCACTGGTAAAAATAATTCCTCCATATTCAGAAAATTTAATTTCCTCATAATTAACCTTTTCAATATTAATCAGTGGGATGTGCGAAACTTGATGACCTAATGATTTAAACTTTAAAATCATCTCTGAACAATCTTCCAGTGGTCTTGTTAATAAAATATGCATATTATTTTTTGTAAGAATTATTTGATTGCATTTTTAAATTCTGCCCAATTTGTTTACCAATCTCTTTAAATTTATCAATCTGGCCAGATTTCTTTTCATAAAATCTTTGAGAGCCATCTATTGAAAAAAGTTCTGCCTCAACTACAATTGTATCACTTTCTATTTTTGAATAAACGCCTATTGCTGTTTCACAATCTCCCTCTAAAACTTTTAGAACATTTCTCTCAGCATGAGCTCTTTTATAGGTTTCTTCATGATTTACTTTTTTTAAAATTGAAATAATTTCTTTATCTGCTTCACGACATTGGAGTGCAATTATTCCTTGTCCAGCACTTGGTATGATTTCTTGTGTTGAGAAAATTTCAGCTATTTCATTTTCAAGATTTAAATTTTTAATCCCTGCATAAGACAAAATTATTGCATCATAATTTCCATCTCTTAGTTTTTTAATTCTAGTATCCACATTACCTCTAATTATTTTGCATGTTAGATCAGATTTTAATTTTTTAATTTGAAATTCCCTTCTAAATGAAGATGTTCCTATAATTGATTTCAGCTTAAGATCATTTAATTTTTTCTTATCATTTGTTATCAAAATTTCTCTTGGATCATTTCTCTCTAAAAAACAGTCTGTTTTGAGTCCGCTAGTTTCTGTTGCTGGCATATCTTTTAATGCATGTACTGCAATGTCGATACTTTTATTCTCTAACTCTTTTTCAATTTCAGTTGAAAACAATCCTTTGCCACCTATATCAGACAACCTAGTATCTTTAACTTGGTCACCTTTTGTTGAAATAGATTTAATTTCAATATCATTTGTATCTAAAGTAGTTTTTTTAATAATTTGTTCTTTAGCTTTTTGAGCATACAACAATGCTAATTTACTACTTCTTGAACCTATGATAATTTTTTTAGTCATAAATAAATTTATTTCTTTCTTGTATTGGAAATGTACAATTATTAAAAACTATTTGTATGATTAAAAAACCCTTAATTCTTGGAATTGAAACTAGTTGTGATGAAACAGCTGCCTCAGTTATAACTGAGAATGACCAAGGGAAACCTATAATTTTATCAAACATTGTCTCTAGCCAAACTGATGTACACAAAGAATTTGGAGGTGTAGTTCCAGAGTTAGCGGCCAGATCACATATCGAAAAAATAGACTTAATCGTCAAGAAAGCTTTAGATGATAGTGGAATAAAAATCAAAGATATTGATGCAGTAGCTTCGACCGCAGGTCCTGGTCTCATCGTTTGTTTGTCAGTAGGCTTAAGCTTTGGGAAAGCTTTTGCCTCTTCATTAAACAAGCCTTTTATAGCTGTAAATCATTTAGAAGGACATGCATTGAGTCCAAAATTAGTTTCAAACTTAAATTATCCTTACCTCTTGCTTTTAATTTCGGGTGGTCATTCACAATATTTAAATGTTCAAGGTCTTGGGAAATATAAAAGACTAGGAACAACTATTGATGATGCGTTAGGTGAGGCTTTCGATAAAACTGCAAAACTTTTAGGAATAGAATTTCCTGGAGGACCCCAAATCGAGCTTTGGGCAGATAAAGGTGATCCAAATTCCTATGATCTACCAAAACCTATTATTAATAAGGGTGGTTGTAATTTGTCATTTGCTGGTCTTAAAACTGCAATCCTTAAAATAAGTAAAACCATTAAAACAGAACAGGATAAATTTAATTTGGCAGCTTCCTTTCAAAAAACAATTGAAGAAATACTGAAAAAAAAAACCAAAAATGCTTTTTATGAATTTGAAAAACAAAATAATATGCAAGAAAAAATTTTTGTTGTTGCTGGTGGTGTAGCAGCAAATAAAAAAATAAGATCTATGTTGATAAACTTGTGTGAAGAAAATAATTATCAAAGTGTTTTTCCACCAATTGAAATATGTGGGGACAATGCTGCGATGATAGCAATGGTAGGTTTGGAAAAGTATAAATTAAAACTATTTAATAAATTAGATCATCCAGCAAAACCTAGATGGCCCTTAGATGAGAATGCATTATTTTTAAAAGGTGCTGGGGTTAAACTTTAATGCAATATTGGTTACTTAAATCAGAACCTGACGTTTGGTCAATTGACCAACAAAAAAAAGCTGGTATTAAAGGTGCTCCTTGGGATGGGGTAAGAAATTATCAAGCTGCCAAAAATTTAAAATTAATGAAAAAAGGAGATCAATGTTTTTTCTATCATTCGAACATAGGAAAGGAAATTGTTGGTATTGTTGAAGTTATCAAGGAAGCATATTTAGACAAGACAGATAAATCTGGTCGATTTGTTGCTGTAACAGTAAGGTTTCTAAAAAAATTAAATAAGTCAGTAAGTCTTGAGGATATTAAAAAAAACAAGCAATTAAGCCATTTATCACTGATTAAACAAAGTAGACTATCTGTAATGCCAATAGATTCTAAAAGCTGGAAAATTTTAAATAACATGGGTAAGATTTAGAAAAAAAATTTATGCCTAAAAAAAAAAAATCTAAATCACGAAAAAAAACCTCAAAAAAAAAGAAGGTTAAAAAAATAAAAAAAATTAAAAATAAGATTAAAAAAGTTAAAATTAAAAACGAAAGCTCAACTCAAGAACTAATTTTTAAACCAAAACCAGAGTGGGTGAAAAGTGGTTTAATTAATAAATCTCAATATCAGAATAAATATACTGACTCTATTAAGAACAATAATGCTTTTTGGAAAAAAGAAGGAAAAAGAATTACATGGATAAAACCATATAAAAAAATTAAAGATGTTAAGTATAGTAAAGATGAAGTTAAAATAAAATGGTTTGAAGACGGAACTTTAAATGCGTCTGCTAATTGTATTGATCGACATTTAAAAGATAAAAAAGATAAAACAGCTATTATTTGGGTAGGTGATGATCCTAAGGATACTCAAAAAATTTCCTATAAACAACTTCATCAAAAAGTTTCAAAAGCAGCTAATGGTCTAAAAAAATTAGGGATAAAAAAAGGAGATAGAGTAACAATATACTTAACAATGATACCCGAGCTGGCTGTTTTAATGTTAGCTTGTGCAAGAATAGGGGCCATACACTCTATAATATTTGGTGGGTTTTCAGCAGAGTCTATTTCTGGAAGAGTAAATGATTGTAAATCAGAATACATTATAACAGCTGATGAAGGTGTTAGAGGTGGAAAAACAATTCCATTAAAAGCAACAACCGATGAAGCACTGAGTAATTGTCCTGATGTCAAAAAGTGTATTGTTGTCAAAAGAACAGGGAACTATGTTTATTGGGATGACGATAGAGATGTTTGGTATCACGATCTAATTAAAGATGTCCCAAGTCATTGTGAGCCTGAGGAAATGAGCGCAGAAGATCCTTTATTTATTCTTTATACATCTGGATCTACCGGTAAACCAAAAGGTGTTTTACATACAACGGGCGGATACATGGTTTATGCATCCATGACCCATCAATACATATTTAACTATAAGCCTAAAGATATTTATTGGTGTACAGCAGATATAGGTTGGGTAACAGGTCATAGTTATATTATTTATGGACCTTTATCTAACGGAGCTACTACAATAATGTTTGAGGGAGTACCAAATTATCCGGACAGCTCAAGATGGTGGCAGATTGTTGATAAATATAAAGTTAATATTTTTTATACTGCTCCAACAGCTATCAGAGCTCTTATGCGAGAGGGCAATGATCCAGTAAATAAAACATCTCGAAAATCTCTAAAATTATTGGGTACAGTCGGAGAGCCTATAAATCCAGAAGCATGGATGTGGTATTACAAAACAGTTGGAAACTCAAAGTGTCCAATCGTAGATACCTGGTGGCAAACAGAGACAGGCGGAATTTTAATTGCGCCTCAAACAGGAGCTATACCTTTAAAACCTGGATCGGCAACAAAACCTTTTTATGGAATTAAACCTGTTCTTGTCGATAAGGATGGAAAAGAAATTAAAGGTGCAGGAGAAGGGAGACTTTGTATAGCTCAGTCTTGGCCAGGCCAAATGCGAACTGTTTATGGCGATCATCAAAGATTTATTGATACTTACTTTTCTCAATTTGATGGAAAATATTTTACTGGAGATGGGTGCAGACGAGACAAGGATGGATATTATTGGATCACTGGACGAGTAGATGACGTAATTATTGTATCAGGACACAACTTGGGTACTGCTGAAATTGAAAGTGCTTTTGTTGCTCATCCTAAAGTTGCTGAAGCCGCTGTCGTTGGTTATCCACATGACATTAAAGGAAATGGACTATATTGTTATGTAACTTTAAATACAGGTGAGACTGAAACTGGAGATCTTGAAAGAGAACTAAAATTATGGGTTAGAAAACAAATAGGTCCATTAGCAACTCCTGACTTGATTCACTTTACTCCAGGGCTTCCAAAAACAAGATCTGGAAAAATTATGAGAAGAATTCTTAGAAAGATTGCAGCAAATGAACATGGTCAATTAGGTGACACTACTACTTTAGCTGATCCAGGTGTTGTTGATAGTTTAGTTGACAATAGAAAAAATACTTAGAAACCTAATCTTTCTTGAAATTCTTTCTTAACGACGTCCCATTTGAGAATGACTGAATTCAAAACTATTTTACGATCTAAAGTTTTTAGCTCTTCAGCAATTGGAGCCCACTTATATAAAGATAATGCACTAGGATTAAAAGGGAGATCACTATGATAAGTTTCCCAATTCATTTTCTCAAATCTTTCATCAAAATTTTTTTTGGTGTTTTCGATAATATCTAAAGGCATTTTGTTTGAAATTTCATCATCTAGAATTTTAAAAAAAATTTCTTTTGCCCTATTGGTATCTTCATAGTTTGTAGTTGCTTTTAAATAAGAGAAGGTAAAAAACGTAAGATCTTGCAAAGCCACAGCATAGATATTCCACTTAGCTAAGTTAACTGACTTCATAAATTCATCATTTTCAAAATGAAGAACATACCTAGTGCCCATCCTGGTCTTTAAATAACCATACAAAGTAACTTGTGAAACCCAAGCTGATTTTGTTTGAATAAAATCCTCTAATTCATCTAATGACTTTATTTTTTTTTTAGGGATAAATGCTTTAAATAGGGCAAATAGATAGATCTTGAAGTCTCTCAAGGTAAGATCTTTCCAGGTAAGTTTATATTTTCCCATAAAATAAGCTATTTTTGATAGTTATAACCCATAAATCGGACTAATTTGAGCAATTTTAACACTTTAAATCTCTTTGATAATGGTTATGGTTTTTGCCAGTTATAACTAAAAAGAGAGAGGTATAAATGTCAAAACAAGAACAACACTGGGAAAAATCCAGAGGTTTGCTATTCATGACACTAGCAATCTGGTTTGTATTCTCAATTGGCATCTTCTTATTCGGGGCTGAAATGAATGAAGTTACGGGACCATTTGGTTATCCGTTAACTTATTGGTTCACTTGTCAAGGTTCTCTTGGAGCTTTCGTAATCCTAATTTTCTGGTTTGCGAACAGGCAGGAGAAAATTGATGAAGAGTTCGGCTTCTCAGAAAGAGGGGATGACTAAATGATGAAAGGTAATTTTATAGACAATTTACCTAAGGTTTATGGAATCTATACAGGTGGTTTTTTAGCTTTCATAATCATTATGTCAATTGCCGAGCAGATGGGTATGACTGCGAAAACAATCGGAATTTGTTTCGTTGCTTTCACAGTAGCCATTTATGCTATAATTGGTTATCTATCACGTACAGCTCAAGCTGATGCTTATTACGTAGCTGGAAGACAAGTGCCAACTGTATTCAACGGAATGGCAACTGCAGCAGACTGGATGTCTGGTGCATCATTCGTTGCAATGGCAGGAGGTATTTACTTCAAAGGTTACGGATATATGGCACTTCTTGTAGGTTGGACTGGTGGATATGTATTAGTCGCATCTTTATTAGCGCCATACTTAAGAAAATTTGGCTGTTACACAGTTCCAGATTTTATTGGTACAAGATATGGTGGTAATTTAAGTAGATTTCTTGCAGTGGTAGTTTTAACTGTTGCATCATTTACTTATGTGACTGCTCAAATTAACGCTACAGGTACTATTGCATCTGTTGCACTTGATATTCCATTCCAATACGCAGTTTATGTTGGATTAGTAAGTATCTTACTATGTTCAATGTTAGGTGGTATGAGAGGAGTAACTTGGACACAGGTTGCACAATATATTGTACTAATAATAGCTTACTTATTGCCAGTATTCTGGATCAGTAACAAAATGGGTGCGGGTTTCTTCCCACACTTCATGTTAGCTGATGAAGTATCAAGAATTGCTGAATTAGAAGCTCAGTTTGGTTTTGTGAAAAACTCTGCTGAAAATCTAAAAGAGGTGCCAAAAGGTTTGGCTGGTATAACTAAAGCTCACTCAGCGGTGAATGCAACGCCTTGGGCGTTTATTTCATTAGCACTAGCGATGATGATGGGAACAGCTTCATTGCCTCACGTGATGATGAGATATTTCACTACTCCAAGTGTAAAAGCAGCTAGAAAATCAGTAGGTTGGTCTTTATTCTTTATCTTCCTACTTTATTCTTCTGCTCCAATGTTAGCGACACTATCTAAGTTGTCATTGATTGATCCAACATTACCAACAGGTATTATTGGTAAATCAATTTCAGAAGTCCAAGCGATAGATTGGTATCAAAACTGGAACCAAGCAAACTTAATGTTTGTAAGCGACTTTAACGGAAATGGAACTCTTGAATTAAATGAGTTTTTCATGGGTGGTAAAGCCGTTGTGTTAGCAACTCCGGAAATAGCTGGATTACCATACGTAATCTCAGGTCTAGTTGCTGCTGGGGGTATGGCTGCTGCCATGTCAACAGCTGATGGTTTGATTCTAGCAATTGCAAACGCAATCTCACACGATGTTTATTATAAAATCATCGATCCAAAAGCTGAGACTGCTAAGAGACTAGTTGTTGCAAGGGTACTACTTGTAGTAATTGGTTTTGCTGGAGCAACTATTGCAGCAATGGAGATCCAAGGTATCTTAGGTTCAGTAATCTGGGC
>CACHMD010000023.1:0-7470 GCA_902580835.1 uncultured Pelagibacteraceae bacterium
CTATCAGATTGTACAACATCAAATAAATTCAAATTTTCAGCAAAACACTTTTTTGAGAAACTTTGAACTATCCGATATGATTTTTCTCTAGTTAATCCAGTTTTTGTAAGTTCAAGCATCAACTCTTGTGAAAAAATTAAACCTTTCGTTATATTTAAATTTTCTAACATTTTTTTGGGATAAACAATCATATTATCTAAAATATTTGTTAATCTTACTAAAGCAAAATCAATAGTTATATTAGCATCTGGGCCGATGTTTCTCTCTACGCTTGAATGTGAAATATCTCTTTCGTGCCATAAGGCTATATTTTCAAGTGCAGGAATTACTGTACTTCGAACCATTCTTGAAAGGCCCGTCAAATTTTCACTCAAGATAGGATTTTTTTTATGTGGCATAGCAGATGAACCTTTTTGTTTTTTTGAAAAAAATTCTTGTAGTTCGTACACCTCACTTCTTTGTAAATGTCTGATTTCTATAGCCACTCTCTCAATTGAACCCGCAATAATTCCAAGAACCGAGAAATAAAAAGCATGTCTATCCCTTGGAATAACTTGAGTTGAAATCGGTTCAACTTTTAAGCCAAGTTTTTTTGCAACATGTTTTTCTACATTTGGATTAATATTGGCAAATGTCCCAACTGCACCTGAAATAGCACATGTCGAAACTTCATCCATTGCATCGATTAATCTTTTTCTATTTCTTTTAAATTCTGCGTAAAAAGAGGCAAGTTTTAAACCAAAGGTAATAGGTTCAGCATGTATACCATGACTTCTTCCCATGCATGGTGTAAATTTATATTTGTTAGCTTGTTTTTTTAATACTTTTAAAATTTGGTCAATATCTCTGAGAATTATTTTTCCTGATTGAACCAATTGAATATTGAAACTTGTATCAACCACGTCTGATGAAGTCATTCCTTGATGAAGGTACCTTGCTTTAATTCCAGCTTTTTCTGTAACAGAAGTTAAAAAAGCTATGACATCATGTTTAACTTGAGACTCAATTTGATGAATTCTTTTAACATTAATTCTTGCTTTTTTTCTAACTATTGAGGAGACCCCTTTAGGAATTTGATTTAATTTTTCCATAGCTTGTGCTGCAGCTATCTCTATATCTAACCAAATTTTGTATTTATTTTCTTCCGACCAAATATCAGTAAGTTCTTTTCTCGAATATCTTTTAATCATTAATTATAAATATGGAGGCTTTGAATAACCTTTAACAGATTCTGTAAAAATTTCATAACCATTTTCTGTTATTCCAACTGTATGTTCAAATTGCGCAGACAAAGATTTATCTTTTGTAACTGCTGTCCAACCATCATTTAGCAGTTTGGTTGCAAATTTACCTGCATTAATCATAGGTTCAATTGTAAATGTCATTCCTGGTTTTAGTTCCATTCCTGTATTTTTATTTCCATAATGTAAAATATTTGGTGACTCATGAAAAGTCGTGCCTATACCATGTCCACAAAAATCTCTGACAACTGAAAAACCTCTTTCTTCTATATATGTTTGAATTTCATGACCAATATCTCCAAGTTTTTTTCCAGGTTTTAAAATTTTAATGGCCCTCATCATCGACTCGTGAGTTGCGTCTATAAGATTATTTAATTTGACAGAAGTTTTACCTATACAAAACATTCTACTTGTATCTCCGTAGTGGTTATCAATAATTGCTGTGACATCCACATTTACTGCATCTCCTACTTCTAAAATTCTTTCTTTAGAGGGAATTCCATGACAAACGACATGGTTTAATGATGTACATAATGATTTAGTAAAGCCTCTATAATAAAGTGGGGCAGAGTAACCTCCGTTGTCTCTAATAAATTCGTAACCAAGTTTATCAATTTGTGCAGTTGAAATACCTTCTTTTATATTTTCAGTAAGCATATCTAAGGTCTGAGCTGCAAGTTTTCCTGCGATTCTCATTTTTTCAAATTTTTCTGAATAACTATTCATTTATAATTTTTAACTTTTTTTCTATTCTTATTTCTTTTGAATTTAATCTGCATCTATAAGCAAGAAAATTAACACCAGCTTTTTTCGCAATAAGATAGTTTTTATAGTATTCTTCATCAATATCCTTCGCAATTTTAAAATTTTCCATATTTTGTATCTGAACTAAGAAGATCAAGTATGATTTATAACCTTTTTTTATGGCATCAATAAGGGTAAGAAGATGTTTTGAGCCCCTTGTAGTAATTGCATCAGGAAATTCAGCAGTTTTTTTCTCTCGAAAAAGAGTTACATTTTTAACTTCAATAAAACTTTTTTGCTTTTTTTTCTCTATTAAAAAATCAAACCTAGTTTCTTTATTGTAAAAAACTTCTGACTGAATGCTATCATTATTTTTTAATTCATTTATTAAATTAGCATTTAGTCCGTGTTCAACAATTTTGTTTGCCATGTGAGTATTAACACCAACTAGATTATTATTAGCTTTAATCAATTCTAAACCATATTTTAATTTTCTTTTTGGATTATCATTTCTGAGTAAGTATACCTCATTTCCCTCATCTAGCAGACCTTTCATTGAGCCTGTATTTGGACAATGGGCTGTAACAACTTCTTTATTTATTTTCACATCTACAAAAAAACGTTTATATCTTTTGATTAATTTGCCTTTTATTAAAGACTTGGTAAATTCCATATTCAAATTATAGATAATATGAAAAAAAATACAAAAGTTAATGCTGCTATATTAATAATTGGAAATGAAATTCTTTCAGGCCGAACTCAAGATACAAATACGAGCACCTTAGCTGTATGGCTAAATTCAATTGGAGTTCAGGTAAATGAAGTTAGAGTAATACCAGATATAAAAAAAACTATAATTGAAAATTTAAATGTCTTAAGAAAAAATAATGATTATGTTTTTACAACTGGTGGTATTGGTCCAACGCACGATGATATTACCGCTGAGTCTGTTTCAGAAGCTTTTGGATTAAAATATGAAATTCATCCAGAAGCATTTAAAATATTAGAAAATTATTATAAACCAGGAGAATTTAATGAAGGTAGACAGAAAATGGTCTGGATGCCACATAATGCAAAATTAATTTTAAATCCAACGAGTGGAGCACCAGGATTTAGTGTTGAGAATGTGTTTTGTTTACCAGGTGTTCCCTCAATTTTAAAATCAATGTTGGGAAGTTTGAAACAAAAAATTGTGGGAGGTGATCCAATACTAAGCCACACAATAAGTTTAAGAACTGTAGAAAGTGAAATTGCAAATTCTTTATCAAAAGTTCAAGATCAAAATAAAGATGTTGAGATTGGAAGCTATCCTTTTTTCCATGCGGGAAAACTTGGAGTCTCCATAGTTCTTCGATCTGAGCAGCAATCAAAAATTGATACTTGTAATGCTCAGATTTTAGATTTTATAAAAGAAAAAAAAATTGAAATAGTAGATCGATAAATGCTTTATTTTGCTTATGGAAGTAACTTGCATCATTTTCAAATGAAAAGAAGATGCAAAGATAGCGTTTTCTTAAAAAAAATAAATCTTAAAAATTTTAAGTTAACATTTAGAAGTAAATATAGAGCCGCAGACATTGAGCCAAAAAAAAATTCAATTGTTCCTGGTGGACTTTTTGAAATATCAAAAAGTGATGAAAAAAAACTTGATATTTATGAAGACTTTCCAATTTTATATAAGAAGTATTATTTTTTATATTATGGAGAAAAAGTTATGACATATACAATGACAAAAAAATCACCTTTTAGGTTTCCAACTGAAAGATATCTTAATGTAGTAAAACGAGGCTACAAAGATTGTAAACTTGATAAGAAATATTTATCTAAAGCATTAATTTCTTAAGAATTAAATATTAGACAACCAAACTGTTTCAAAAGGTTTTAAAACTAAAAATTTTTTGTTTTCTAATTTAATTCTTAAATTCAATAAATTTTTAATTTTTTTACTTTTTTTAATTATTCTAGTTTTTTGAGACTTTGAACTCAAATTTGTAATACATATTATCGTTTGTTTCTTATCTTTACTTATTCTTTTAAAGCCATAGATTTTTGAACCAAAATTTAAATTTATTCTTTGAGCATTAGGGTGAAAGGCTTTTTGTTTTCTTCTAATATTTAATAGATTACAAAGTTTATTATAAAATATACTTTGTTTGGTGTTTTTAACCTTTAGTTTGTTGGAGATATTCTTTAAATTCCATCTGTACCTATTTACATCTCTATTATTACCAGTGATAATAAATTTAGCTTCATCATTTGAAGCACCAAACATAGAGTTAAAGTATATTGCTGGAATTCCTTCAAAAGAGATCATTATAGCATGAGCAGAGACATATCTTTCTAAATAAAATTTACCTTTTTGATCATAATCAGATTTTTTTAAAGCATCAAAAATTGTAATATTTGCCTCATATACTTTTTTTTCTTTATTTTGAACTTTTCTATAAGAAAATTTTGAACCATTTTTTTTTAGTCTCTTTAAAAAACTATTTAATGTTTTTTTGTTTAATAATCCTTCCGTAGGTCTAATTCCTATCCCATCATGTGAAGCAATAAAGTTTAAATAACAATTTTCATTTTTAGTATTTGGAAGATTTTTACTCCATTTATTTAAGTACGAACTATTTTCAAATAAAAAAGCATGGATTAATAATGGCGGTAAAGAAAAATTATAAATCCAATTTGCCTCATCATTGTTACCAAAGTAACTCAAATTTTCTTTTTCAGGTAAATTTGTCTCCGTAATAATAGTGGTTTGCACACTAAGTAGATTAATTATATATCGAAAAAGTTTAATTATTTCATGTGTTTGCTTTAAATTAATACACTGAGTCCCGTTCTCTTTCCAAAGATATGCAATGGCATCTAATCTAAAAATAGTTACACCATTATTAATTAGATGTATCATTATTTTGATAAATTGAATTAATACATGGGGATTTCTAAAATTTAAATCAATTTGATCCGGGCTAAATGTTCGCCAAAGGTAATCAGACTTTTTAAAAATTTTAATTTTTTTTAGTAATTTATGATCTCTTGGTCTAACTACTTTAGAAGTGTTAAATTTAGAATTGACTATTAAAAAATAATCTTTTCCAGGCTCTTTTTTTTTTAGAAAATTTTTAAACCATAAACCTCTTGCTGATGAATGATTAATAACTATATCAGCCATAACATTACTCGACTTTGAAACATTTTTTACATCTTGCCAATTGCCAAGTTTATTCTCAACCTTATAATGATCTTTAACAGCAAAGCCACTATCACTACTTGAGGGATAGAATGGTAAAAAATGAATAGTATTAAAATAATTCTTTAGTTTTTTTTGAAAGAAGCTTTGAAAGACTTTTATCGATTTTTTTTTTTCAGAATATACACTATCACCATAACAAATAACTAAAGTAGTTTTTTCAGAGATACTTTTTTTCTTTTTAGGATTTTTTTTGTTAAACTGTTGAATAATTTCAACAATTTCTTTTCCAAAATGATCAATATCTTTTTTCGATAAGAATATCTTAAAAATATTGTCTAGTTTATATCTTATATTTCTCTGATCTTTTTGAGTTAACATTAATAATATTTTTTATTATCATCAGTAACTACTTTTTCAAGTCTTCCAAGAAAATCCGGTATAGCGCTTTTTACTCTACTCCATGTGGGTATAAAAGGGGTATCCATTGGATTAAGAATAAAAGCTTCTCCAGCTTTCATAATATTTATTGCAAATAATTCGACTGCTTTTTCTTCAGTGTGAGAATCAAATTTGAGCCCATTCATTACCGCATCATTTCTGTATATATCAATTAAGTCTAAAGCAGATCTATAGTAAGTTGCTTTTAATGATCTAAACTTTTCCCTGCTAAAAGTATTACCTTGAGTCGCTAACTTTTTGATAAATGTTTTAATAATATCAATAGACATTCTTGATAGTCCTTTAGTTTCATCATCAGCTGATAACACTTGATGTTTATGGTCATATGTATCTGCTAAATCCACTTGGCATATATTTTGAGGAGAAAAACTTCTTTGCATTTCAGATAAAATTCCAACTTCTATTCCCCAGTCTGAGGAAATTCTTAATTCAGGTAAAACATTTCGCCTAAATGAGAACTCACCTGCCAAAGGATATTTAAATGATTTCATAAAGTCTAAATAATCACTTTTTCCAATAGTTTTTTCTAAGGCTGTCAGTAACGGAAAAACTAATAATCTTGCAACTCTTCCATTCATTTTTTCATTTGCCACTCTTGGATAATAACCTTTGCAAAATTCAAAGTTGAAAAGAGGATTTACTACTGGATAAAAAAGTTTTGCCAGCATTCTTCTATCATAAGTTTTGATATCACAATCATGTAAAGCAACTGAACGAGCGCTGTCTCTTGCAATACACATGCCTATGCAATACCAAACATTCCGTCCTTTTCCTAGTTCACTAGGTGCAAGATTGTTTTTTTTTAATTCTTGATCAAGTTTTTTTAATGCTGGACCATCATTCCAAAGGATAGAAAAGGGGGTTTTTAATTTTTTAAAAAATTTCCAAGCTTTTTTTGCTTGAGCTTCATTTGCTTTATCTAATCCAATAATTATGTGATCTAAATATTTTGTTTTACTTATTTCATCAACAATTTTTGGTAAAGCTTCTCCCTCCAATTCAGAATAAAGACATGGTAAAATTAATTCCATTTTTCTCTGTTTGGAAAATTTAAGTAATTCGCTTTCTATGACTGGTGTGGACTTTGTTTTAAAGTCGTGCAAAGTTGAAACTACTCCATTTTGAGAAAAATCGCTCATGTAGAATTTTAATCTTTAAAACCTAATTTAACTAGGGCCATTTTAATCACATCAGCCCAGCCCTCAGGTGATGGCTTGCTAGAAACTATTAGATTATCTATGTTTATTTGGTCAAGTTTAAATTGATCATTAAAGACTAAACATGGAATATCACAATTTCTCAACATATCTAAATCATTAAAATTATCTCCTACAGCGATGACCTTTATTTTACTTTTTACTTTTTTGTATATCTTGAGAACTTGATTCATCGATTTAACTTTATCAGTATTATCACCTAGGTTTAAAACACGACCTCCTTCTTGCATTGTTAATGAAGAGGATCTCAATATATTGAATAATCTATTTTTTTCTTTTTTGTCACCCTCAAATAAAAAAGGAATTGTATATTTCCGACTTAAAGCATTTTTTAAATTATTTTCTGTAAGACCAAAAATATTACTTTGTTGTTTTGAATTCATTTTAGAAATAAATTTACATTTAACTTTAAGATTTTCAGGAACTTTAGAATCAAAAACTTTGATTAATTCTTGTTTATCTCTGCTTAGAACTATTTTGTTTGGAAAATTAGTGTTGATTAAATTTAATCCATGAATTGAAGATCCGTTTTCAGATATATAAGGAAGATCTGAACCAAGTTCCGTTATAAACTCCTCTATTTCTTTTTCAGTTTTACTAGTATTAGGAATAATAA
>CACHMD010000024.1:0-7069 GCA_902580835.1 uncultured Pelagibacteraceae bacterium
ACTTATGTTTTTTGATGATTTTTTACAACACGATGAAAATAGAATTTTACAATCATACGTAGGTATTGATAAATTTTTGTCTCTATATTCTGGTTATTTGAAAATTGAGTATTTTCAAAATAATTTAGTTGTTAGAAAAAAATGAAATATAAGTGGAGAGGTGGCCGAGTGGTTGAAGGCGCACGCTTGGAAAGCGTGTAAAGGGGTAACTCTTTCATGGGTTCGAATCCCATTCTCTCCGCCACAAATAATCTCTATTTTATGCGGTCAATTTGACATTTTTTACAAATTAGCAAAATTATAAAAAAGAGCAATTTAATGCAAAAAAATGATATGATTAATTTTTCCGTAAAATAAAAAATGACGACTTTAAATAAATACCAGGCAGACTCGATTAAGGTTCTTAAAGGTCTAGAGGCAGTAAGAAAAAGACCTGGGATGTATATTGGTGATACGGACGATGGTACAGGTCTACATCACATGGTTTATGAAGTTGTTGACAATTCAATAGATGAGGCATTAGCAGGTTATTGTAAAAATATTGATGTAATGATGAATTCCGATGGCACAATTACTGTAAAAGATGATGGCAGAGGCATTCCAATAGATATTCATAAAGGGGAAAAGAAATCTGCAGCAGAGGTGATTATGACCCAACTTCATGCTGGAGGTAAATTTGATCATGACTCATACAAAGTATCAGGAGGTCTGCACGGTGTTGGTGTGTCTGTTGTTAACGCTCTTTCAGCAAAATTGCAATTAGAAATCCATAGAGACGGCCAAAAATATTTCATTGAGTTTAAAGAGGGAGATGCTAAATCGCCACTGAAGAAAATTGGGAAATCAAAGGAGACTGGAACTCTCATAACGTTTTTACCTTCAAAGGAAATCTTTTCATCTATCAAATTTAATTCAAATACACTTATAAAAAGAATGAGAGAATTAGCTTTCTTAAATAAAGGAATAAAAATTACATTCTCAGATTTTACGAATAAAAAGGAAAAGAAAACCATCTTTAAATTTGATGGTGGTGTAATAGAGTTTGTAAATTTTTTGGATGAAAAAAGGGAAAAATTGCAGAATAAAAACGGTAATGATTTATTTAAAAAACCCATTTATATAGAGGGTAAAAAACAAAATGTAGAAATAGAGTGCTCTCTCAAATGGAATGCTTCCTATAGCGAAGATGTATTCCCATATACTAACAATATTCATCAAAAAGATGGTGGAACACATTTGCTTGGTTTTAGAAGTGCCTTAACAAGAGTTGTGAATAAATATGCGAATGAGCATAACCTCTTGAAAAAAAATAAATTTACTATATCGGGTGATGATATTAAGGAAGGGTTAACTTGTGTATTGTCAGCAAAAATCCCTGATCCTAAATTTTCATCTCAAACTAAAGATAAGCTTGTATCCTCAGAGGTGCGAATGATAGTTGAAAATATTGTTAACGAAAAACTTTCTATATGGTTTGATCAAAATCCATCCATTGCTAAAATTATTTTAGCAAAGATTATTCAAGCTGCGTTAGCTAGAGATGTTGCTCGAAAAGCAAGAGAAAGTGTTAGAAGGAAAGGTGCTCTTGAGTTAAGCGGGCTTCCTGGAAAGTTAGCCGATTGTCAAATTGGTAAACAAGAAGGAACAGAACTATTTATTGTGGAGGGAGATTCAGCTGGTGGATCAGCGAAACAAGGCAGAAACAGAGCTAATCAAGCGGTATTGCCTTTGAGAGGAAAAATTCTCAATACATACGTAGACGCAAACGATGGTAAGAAAAACGGCAATAGTAATAATGGTTCAGATCATAGGACAAAAGCTTTATCAAAGATGATTTCATCAAACGAAATTTTGACATTGATAAATGCTTTAGGATTAGATCCAAAATCTCAAGAGATAGATTTAAAAGATCTGAGGTATGGTAAAATAATCATTATGACGGACGCAGATGTTGATGGGTCTCACATCAGAGCTTTATTATTAACTTTTTTTAACAATAAACCATTTAACAAACTTATAGAAAACGGCCATGTTTATTTAGCACAGCCACCTTTATTTAAAATTAATAAAGGATCAAAAGGAATTTATATCAAAGATGAAAAAGAGCTTGAGCAATATATTATTAATAACAACAAGGAGTTAAAAAAAATTAAAAAGGGATCAAAAGATTTTGATAGATTTATGGAGACTGAAAAGTCAAAATTAAACATTCAAAGGTTTAAAGGTTTAGGAGAAATGAATCCTGAGGAATTATGGAGTACTACTTTAAATCCTGATACAAGAAATTTATTGCAAGTTCAGTATTCAAAAGATTTAAGAAAAGATCAGGTCTTGATACATACACTCATGGGAAATGATGTTTCTTTAAGAAAAGATTTTATAGTGTCTAACGCAATAAATGTTCAAAATTTAGATGTTTAAAAATGAAGTTTTTTGAAACTTCAAAACAATATTCTTTAAAAAAGTCAATTTATATAAATTTAAGATGGATTGGTATCATTGGTCAATTAATATCGGTATATCTAGTATATTTTTATTTAAATTTTGACTTTAACTTTATTTTCGCAAATTTATTTATTTCTATTGGAATAATTGGTAATTTATATTTAATTTTTGTTTACAAAAAAACTCAATTAACAGATAGATCAGCATTTATTCATTTACTCATTGATATTATTCAATTGAGTGGATTGATTTATTTGACTGGAGGTGTGAAAAATCCATTTATCATTTTTTTAATAATACCAAGTGTCTTTGCTTCATCAAATTTGAGTTTTAAAACTAATTCACTATTAGTATTATTAACCACTTTATCTATTGTAGGCTTAACCTTTGTTTCAAAAGACTTACCCGGACCTTTGAATGACCACTTTCATGTGAGTAACTATTATATCTATGCAATTCCTTTAGCTTTAATAATTGCTCTTCTTTTTTTAAATTATTTTGCAATTATATTTGGTGCTGAAAGCAAGTTAAGAAAAGATGCTTTAAATAAAATGGAAGAAATTATGGCTAAAGAGCATGAGATGTTATCTTTAGGTGGACAAGCGGCTGCAGCCGCACATTCATTAGGGACACCCTTATCAACAATAAAGGTAATTACTCAGGAATTATCAAAACAACTAAAAGATCAAAAAGATGTTTCACAAGATATTAAATTGTTATTAAGTCAAGTTGAAAGGTGTAATGAAATATTAAAAAGATTATCCTTAAATCCCGATCAGGAGGATGAATTTATTGATGAAGATTTATCAATGAAAGAATATTTAAGACAAATTATTTCATCATTTAAGGAAACAAGTAAAAAAGAATTTAGTCTTAATTTAGAACAAGATTTAAATTCAAAGAAAATTTATAAATCAATTGAAATTGTTTATGGCTTAAGGAATTTTATTGGTAATGCAAATAAGTTTAGTAAAAGCAAAGTTTTTATAAATTTGAAAAGTGATAATGATTTTACAGAAATTACAATTGAAGATGATGGTAATGGTTATCCAAGTGATATTTTATCAAAAATTGGAGAACCTTATCTCAAATCATCTGACAAAAATAGTGGATTAGGTTTAGGATTATTTATAGGAAAGACTTTATTAGAAAAAAATTTTGCCATTGTTAATTGTTGGAATTCTCAAACAAGAAGTGGAGCTGAAGTCACAATAAAGTGGAAAAACAAAGATTTGTTCAGCCTTTAATGTAAATTTTTTTTACTTTTAAAAAGTTCACTCAATTGAGAAATCATGACATCTCCCAATTCATTGACATCTGTAATCTTTATAGCTCGATTATAGTATCTTGATACATCATGGCCTATTCCAATAGCTAAAATTTCAGTTTCAGTTTTTTCTTCGATAAATTTCACAATTTTCTTTAAATGTTTTTCAAGAAAATCTCCTGAATTGACTGACAGAGTTGAGTCATCAACTGGTGCACCATCAGAAATTACCATTAATATTTTTCTTTCTTCTTTTCTTTTTTTTAATCGATTAAATGCCCACGATATTGCTTCTCCATCAATGTTCTCTTTCAATAATCCCTCTTTTAACATTAAACCAAGATTATTTTTACATTGTCGCCAATGTGTGTCAGCCCCTTTATAAATTATGTGTCTTAAGTCATTCAACCTTCCAGGTGTTTTTGGTTTACCCTCTTTATTCCAAAACTCTCTACTTTTGCCCCCTTTCCAATTTTTAGTTGTAAAACCTAATATTTCAACTTTAACAGAACATCTCTCCAAAGTTCTTGATAAAATATCAGCGCAAATCGCAGCAATCGTAATTGGGCGTCCTCTCATAGATCCTGAATTGTCTATTAAAAGAGTAACGACAGTGTCTTTAAAATCTAAATCTTTTTCTTTTTTAAAAGATAATGAATTATAAGGGTCCATTATTATTCTTGGTAATTTTGAACTATCCAATAACCCTTCCTCTAAATCAAACTCCCAGGCCCTATTTTGTTTTGCCAATAGTTGTCTTTGAAGTTTGTTCGCAAGTTTGGTAATGACATCTTGAAAACCTATTAGTTGTTGATCCAAAGTTTTCCTTAATTTTGAAGCTTCATCAGAATTTTCTAAATTTTCTGCTTTTGTTATTTCATCAAACTGGGTTGTAAAGATTTTATAGTCTGTATTTAAATCATTAATAGATTTTTTTTGGATAACTTGTTCACTATTTTTTTGATCAGATTCACTATCAATTAGTTGCTCATCAAGTTTATATTCATCTATGTCATATTGAGAGTCTAAGCTCGCTTCAGTCTCTTCATTGTCATTTTCATCTCTAGTATCATCTGAATTGTTGTCTTGGTCATTATTAGATGGATTATTTTGACCATCATCTTGGTTTTCTTCCCTGGATTCTTCATTGTCCTCATTTTTAAAGATATCCATTTCTTGTAATATTTCTGAAAATTTTGAGGAATATTCATTTTGATATTCTAAGTTTTCTTTTAAGAATTCAATGTGTTTGTTCATAACTTTATCGAAGTCTTTTTCCCAAAAATTTAACATTTTATTGGTTAAGGGATTTAATTTGACGTTTAAAAATTTTTCTAACATATACAGTTCAAAAGCTTCCACTACTGGAACATCTTCTTTTGAATTTAATTGGTCTTTTCTTTTTAATTGGATTATTTGATCATAATTTTCCTTAAGATTTTTTGCTATACCTTTCAACATTTCTGAGCCAAGGCATTCATATCTTACTTTTTCTGCGATAGAATAAAGAGACTTATATGAAGAATTTAAAGGTAAATTCTTTTTATAAATCTCATCATTTGAAAACTTTTTTTTTAAAGCAGATGAGTCAGACTCTGCTCTAGCTTTAATGAAATCTCTTTTTGAATTAAGATTTTCAATATCAACAAAATTCAAATCTTTTTTATTTTTTTCATCAATAGTTTTAAGATGAATATCATCAGAAATCACTCTAGCTGTTGAAGTTAAAGCTTGCTTAAGTTTTTCTCTTAAGTTTTCAGCCTTATTATTTTTCATTTAAATTTGAATATTTGCGAGTGACTCTGGTAGTTCTTCTCCGAAACATCTTTGATAGTATTCAGCAATTGTATTTTTTTCAATTTCATCACATTTATTTAGAAAAGTGACTCTAAATGCATATCCTACATCTTTAAAAATTTCTGCATTTTCAGCCCAATGCAATACAGTTCTTGGACTCATTACAGTACTTATGTCACCAGCTATAAATCCTTTTCGAGTTAATGATGCAACTTTTATCATATTTGATACTTTTTCTTTACCTTTAGGATTATTCAAAGATTTGTTTTTCGCTAATATAATATCCATTTCTTTATCTAGACTAAGGTAATTAAGTGTTGTTACAATATTCCATCTATCCATTTGACCTTGATTGATTTGTTGTGTTCCATGATAAAGTCCGGTGGTATCTCCTAAACCGACTGTATTTGATGTAGCAAATAATCTAAAAAATTTATTTTGTTTTATGACCTTATTCTTGTCTAAGAGAGTAAAGTTACCCTCGGCTTCAAGAACTCTTTGAATAACAAACATTACATCAGGTCTTCCAGCATCATACTCATCAAAAACTAAAGCTACAGGATTTTGAATTGACCATGGTAGAATACCTTCATTGAATTGTGTAACCTGTTTTCCCTCTTTAAGGACGATTGCATCTTTACCAATCAGATCTATTCTGCTGATGTGGCTATCTAAGTTTACTCTTATACAGGGCCAATTTAATCTAGCAGCAATTTGTTCTATATGTGTAGATTTTCCTGTACCATGATAACCTTGCACTAGAACTCTTTTATTGTGTGCAAATCCAGAGACAATTGCAAGTGTAGTGTCTCTATCAAATTTATAATTTTTATCTATTTCTGGAACGTATTCGCTTTTTTCAGAGAATGCGTTTACTTCCATCTCAGAATCAATCCCAAATGATTGTTTTAATGAAATTTTAATATCTGGCTGAATATTAAGATTGGGTGTCAATTTTTTTCCTATATGTATTTTTTAGTTGCGTGTAAGCCAAAGTAATTAACTTTAGTTTTTCTTCATATTTTTTATTTCCGGCATTCATATCAGGGTGAAATTTTTTGACAAGTGTTTTGAATTTTTCTTGAACTTTTTTCCATTTTAAACCTACAGAAACACCTAATATACCAAAGGCTTTAATATCTTTATGGTCAAATTTAAATTGACGCATATGATTGAACTCACTTTTAAATTTATCATTATCCATTTCATCTTTTAAAGTGTTATTCCATAAAACTTTAAAAAAATTATCAGACGAACTAAAACTTTGAGTAGGTTTATGCCAAATCATATCTGACTTTAAAAAATTAATTACTTGATCATCATTCATACCGGAAAAATAATTCCAATTTTTATTAAATTCTTTAACGTGTTCTAAACATAACATCCTATATTTTTTACTATTATCCTTTTCAACAGGCGCTTTATATTCACCAATTTCTTTACAATTATTCCAGTCGCAAATATTTTTCATGATAATATAATTACATTTATGAATATAAATGATTTAATTGCAATCGTAAAAAAAAAATTACAAAATCAAATTGCTTTGGAAAGTATTTC
>CACHMD010000025.1:0-7068 GCA_902580835.1 uncultured Pelagibacteraceae bacterium
GAAAAAAAAGATACTTTAAAAAACATTGGTGCAGATCTTAGATTGGTACCACCCAAACCATATAAAGATGATGGCAATTATGTAAAAGTTGCAGGTCGTCTTGCTGAAGAATTAAAAAGTACAAATAACAATGGTGTAGTTTGGGCAAATCAATTTGATAACACTGCTAATGCAAAAGGTCACTATGAAACCACAGGACCAGAAATCTGGGAACAAACTGATGGTAAGGTTGATGGTTTTGTTTGTGCTTCTGGAACAGGAGGAACTATAGGTGGTGTAAGTAAATTTTTAAAAGAAAAAAATAAAGATATCAAAATTTATTTATCTGATCCGACAGGTTCTGCTCTTTATAATTATATTACGAATGGTGAATTAAAAGCTGAAGGAGGATCAATTACTGAGGGAATTGGTTCAAGTCGAGTAACTAAAAATTTTGCTGAGGCAAAAATTGATGGTGCGTATTCAATTAGTGATGAAGAGTCTTTACCAATACTTTATGATTTAATTCAAAATGAGGGTTTAAGTTTAGGAACCAGTTGTGGTGTAAATATTGCAGGTGCAATTAGACTTGGAAAAGAACTTGGCCCAGGAAAAACTATTGTAACTATTCTTTGTGATAAGTCTGATAAATACAACTCAAAGATGTTTAACAAATCTTTTTTAAAGGAAAAAAACCTTCCAATACCCAGCTGGCTATAATATCGCATATCAGCCATGTAACAAAACAGTTACATTTTTAGAGTAATATTAATTAACATCGAATGGTTATGAATAAATATATAACAGTAATACTATCCTTATTAATTTTTACTTCTGCACATGCAGGTATGAGTAAGGGTGATAAATCTAAAGCCTGGGATTGTATTGGAATTTATATGGCAAATTACTTTTTACCATCTGGTGAAAAATTTGAATATGGCATGAAAGAAAAATCTATTTCAACAGTAAAAGTTTTAAAAACGTATGCTCTTGAAATTGGTATTCCAGAAAAAGAATGGGATGAAGGAGTAAATAAAGCAGTTGATAAACATTATGGCTCCAAATACGACCAAGCTAAAACTGAAAAATGTCATACTTTTGTCGAAGCTTTAGTTCCGAATGGAGCTGAAAGAGTTAAAAAAGTAGTTCAGACTTTGTATTAATTTAAGAGGAGAAAAAATGGAAAAAGAAATGTTAGTATTCCTTAAACTCAAAGAGGGTAAATTAGAAACTTTCATGGGATGGATGCAATCAGATGAAGGGATGGGTGTTAGAAAAAGCGTTGCCTATCCAGAAAAAACTGTTGGAGCCATGATTCCAGATAAAAGTGGGATGTTATTTAAAGTTAATGTTCATAATGAAGCTGGAATGAAAGAATTTGTAACTGGGAATAATCCTACCGCGAAGGCTATTTACGCAGAATGTGTAGAGAGCGCTAAATTATATGAACTATCTGAAGTAAATTTATAAGGAGTATAAATGAAAAAAATAATGTTAACGCTTTGTTTGGTCTTATTTGTTAGCTCAGCATATGCAGGTTCATGTCCGATGTTAGCTAAAAATATTGATGAAAAAATTAAAAAAGCTCAAGAACTTAAAGATCAAGGTATGGATGCCCATAATAATGGTGATCATGCTAAGTCTGAAAAACTTTTAAATGAAGCTCTTGCTTTATTTAAAAGCTAAACACAAAGGAGAAAAATGAAAAACTATATGGTAACTCACACTTTCAAGTCTAAAGAAATGAAAGAGAAATTTAGCGAAACAGTAGCCTCAATGAAAATGGAGGATATTATTAAATCAATGACCAGTGATAAAGCTGCGTGTCAAATGACTTGGAATACGCCAGCTGATACAATGCAAATGTTTTGCTGGTGGAAAGGAAATAGTGAGGAAGATATAATTAATCAACTAGGTCAAATGAATGACTTCTTTGAACCTCACAAATTTACTGAGTGCACTGATCAAGTGATGGACTATAACGCTTAAAAGGAGAAAATTATGAGCAAAGGATATTTGATAGCACATCTTAAAGAACACGATAAAGAAGGTATGGAAAAGTTTAAACAAATGTCCGGACCAACTATTGGTGAGCACGGTGGCAAAGTTCTTGTTCGTGAACCCAGTCCTGACGTAAGAGAAGGTGAAAATCTAGGTACTGTTGTATTAATTGAATTTGAAAACATTGATGCTGCTCGTAAATTCTATGAGTCAGAAAAATATCAAGCGGCTAAAGCGGTAAGAGAATTAGCGGCCAAAGCTCATCTAGTTTTAGTTGAAGGGAATTAAAACTCAGCTAATTAAAAAAGGAGTAAAAATGAAAGCAATCTACACAAGAACTATTGGAGTTTATGATGACAAGCTTGGTGAAGCTATGGAAATTTCCAAAGGTTTAGCTGAAGTAAGAAAAAAACATTATCCTGATCATGAAGTTTATTTTTCTTTTCAAATTGGTGGAAATCCAAGAACAGTTAGAGAAACTCTTGTAGGAGAACAGTTTACAGACAAAGCATTTGAAAATGATCAAAACATGTCTTCAGATCCTAAATTTATAGAACTTCAAAAAAAAATGAGGGGAGTCTTTAAAGAAGGTACAATACAAGATGAAATGAGAATGGTCTTTAACGACTAGGAGATAAAATGATAGAAAAATTTAATGGGATATTTTATTTAGCAGTTTTTATAATCCACTTTATAGGGTTTGCTTATTATGGTTTTAGATGCGTTTTCCAGACAAAGTCCTTCTTAGATAAATATGGTATCGATGATACTGGTGCAGGAATGGTTAGATTTTTTGGATCAATATTTCTTGGTTCAGTAGTTATGGCTATTTATGTTGGTTTTATAAGACCTAATGGTTTAGAGACAACATGGGCATTCTTTAACTTGATCTTCTTGCAAAACTTATCTGCATTTATTGTTGGCTTTTATAACACAAAAATTAATAAACTTGGACACACAGACAAAACATCGGATGAAGGAATTTATGCTCCATTAGTTTTGACTATACTTAGTGCTGTGATGATCTATGGTTTTAGTGACAAAATTTATATTTAACAACAAAGGAGTATAAAATGTCGATGTTAGAGAAATATACCTATGCAATTGATAAAAAAGATGAGTCAACTATGAATGAACTTTTGCATGATGACTTTAAATTCACAATGCACAAATCAGGAAACACCATAGGTAAAGCTGATGTTATAAAGTGGGCAATGAGCGGTGATATAAACCAAGATAAAGCTAGAGTAGTATATGAAAATGATGAAATTGGAGTTCACCATTCAATAGTTACATTTAATGACGGAAATGTTGAGGCGGTAATGGCAGTTTATAAATACAAAGATGGAAAAATTATAAGTTTAGAGACTGGCGCCACTCCAATGCCAAAATAGGTGAGTCAATTACTCTTTATTTGTATAGCTATAACTGCACTTGATATTTTTTTAATCATCTACGCGTTGACTATCCCACTTTATCCAAAAAAATGGCGAAAAGAGGTAAATAAAAAATACAAAAATGAGACAGCTACTGGAGTAACAATAATTTTTGTAACAATGGCAGCTTGTTTTTTATGGGTAATTTATTTTTGTTTCTTAATTTTTGATTTATAATTTTCTATGTTTCCAAAAAAATATTCAAAATTAATATTCATATTTTTTATGGGTCTTGGCATGAGCTTGATCATGACACTTATAATTACATATATCAATACAGGTTATGATGAACTTTATTATAAGAGATTTTTTAAAGCTTGGTCAGTAAGCTTACCTGTTGCATTAGTTGCCACAACAATTGTAGCTCCAATAGTAGAAAAATTTGTAGATAAAATTACCAAATAATAATACTCTTTATATTGTGAGTAATATAATTGCCTACATAGTTCTTATACTTGCAGTAATTTTGGGGACTGCAGCAAATGGTTTTGCTAAAGGAGCTAATGGTTTTACATTATTATTACCAAGCTTATTAACAGCAATAACAATAGTTGCTTGTATGTTTACATTATCAATTGTTATGAAAACTATTCCTGTGGGTATTACTTACGCCTCATTTGCAGGTCTATGTATTATCGCCACAACAATTGTTGGAGTATATAAATTTAATCAAATGCCAGACGTTTACACTATTGTTGGTTTAACTTTAATTATTTCAGGAGTGTTAATAGTTAATCTTCTTGGTAAAACAAATTAAATTTATGACTAATTTATCTGGATATATATTTCTTCTACTGGCAATTGTCTTAGGCATAACTTCAAATGGTTTTTTAAAATCAACAAATGGATTTACCAATATTGGCCCAACAATTTTTTGTGCAATATCAATAGTTGCTTGTATTTTTTGTTTATCAAAAGCAATGAATATTATTCCTGTGGGTTTCACTTATGCAGCGTACGGAGGACTAACAATTACTGCAGTAACTTTATTTGGCGTGTTTAAATATAATCAAATACCAAATCTTTATGGTATTATTGGGATAGCTCTAATTGTTATCGGTGTAATTCTTTTGAATACTCTTGGTAAAACTACTTAGTTATTGGTCTAAGCATTTTTAAAATTTTATTATGAGTATTGTTATTTACTGAGGCAACAATATTTCCACCTTTAACCGCATCTGTATTTTTCCAGGTACTAACAACTCCACCAGCTGCTTTTATAATTGGTATTAAAGGATGAATATCCCAAATTTTATTTCCACATTGAATAACCACATCTACTTTCCCTTCTGCAAGATGCGAGTAGCTAAGAGCATCTGCACAAGGAAATTGCATTAGTTTTAAAATTTTGGGGATTTTTTTTTGTTTATTTAAAGATAACATGCCATGAAAAGCTGCGGACATCTTTATATTTTTGAATAAGATTTTTTTATTAACTTTTATTTTTCTTTTTTTTCTTTGATCCACAACATATGCAACTTTATCTGACGCATTATAATAATATTTTTTAAGAACAGGATAGTTTGCCAGTCCAATTACAGGGTTCCCTTTATAATTCAAAGAAATTAAGTTACTCCAAGTAGGATTACCAATTACATAAGATCTGGTTCCATCTATTGGATCAATTACCCAGGTAAAATCACTTTTGGTTTTCTTTTTGCCAAACTCCTCGCCTATGACTTGGTGATTAGGAAACTTTTTTCCTATCTCTTTCCTGATAAATTTTTCAAAAGCTTTATCTGAGGTTGTAACAGGATCGAAACCCTTGCCTCTTAATTTGTTAGAGACTTTAAAAGTTCTATTGAGCTTAGAATAATAAAACTTAGTAAGTTTTCTAGCTAAGCCATCAACAAACTTAGAATACCTTTTAAAATCTGATGAATTTAATTTAGACACATGGGACTATTACTATTTAATTTATATTGATTAAAGTAAAATTTTAAATAATTCTCTTATTATTGTATGAAAATAGAATTAACTGATAACAAAGTGTTTTTTGAAAAACAGGGTGCAAAAAAAGAAATTCACCCTTTTTGGCTAAGAGAACGGGTGAATAGCGAGAACTTTTTAGATCAAAAAACTCAACAAAGATTATTTGATCCAACAATGCTTAAAAATAGCTCAGAAATTTCAAAAGTGAATATTTCAGATAAATTTCTTGAGGTGAGTTTTAAAGATGGTGCATACGCAAAACTAGTTATCGAAAATATACTTAAAGAATTTGAGAAAGATAATGAATTATACTTTATCAATAAAATTTCATGGAAATCAGACTTTCAAAATAACAATATTTATAAGTTTAATAAAAACTTTTTTGAGGAAAAAATAATGTATGAGTCTTTACTAGACTTTTATAAATATGGATTTGTTATATTTGAAAATGTTCCTACCCAAGATAACTTTATTGTCAATTTTGCTAATTCAATTGGAAGTATTAGACGAACTAACTTTGGCGAGTTTTTTAATGTTAAATCAAAACCAAATCCAAATGATCTTGCCTATACTTCATTACCTTTAGCACCACATACTGACAATCCTTATAGAAAACCAGTGCCCTGTATACAATTGCTGCATTGCATCGAAAATGAAGTTGGTGGTGGCTTATCAACATTAGTTGATGGTCTTGCTGTAACGGAAGAATTAAAAAAAGAGCATCCAACTTTTTTCCAAATTTTAACCGAAATAAAAGTTAGATTTCAATTTGTTGATGATAATGTTGTTTTAGAAGACTGGGCAGAAATGATCCAACTTGATGAAAACAAAAGACTTAAACAAGTCAGATTTAGTCCTCGATTAGATTTTGTGCCCTTAATGGATAAGGAAAAATTAGAATTATATTATACAGCTAGAAACAAAATATCAGAAATGTACAACTCAGAAAAATTCAGAATTGAATTTAAATTAAAACCCGGTGATCTATTGATGATGGATAACTATAGACTTCTTCACGGCAGAACCGAATATAATGCTAATGAAGGTAATCGATTTTTACAAGGTTGCTATATAGATTATGATAGCACTGAGGGAAAACTCAAACATTTGAAAAGAAAATTTAATATATAGATTATTTATTAAAGCAATTGTTAACTAATATTGCCATTAATATCCAAATCACAAATGTTTCCCCATGACTAAATGTGTAGTCAGCTCCAGCAAAACCTGCTGCAATATTGATAGCGTAAATAATTATCGTAGAAACAATTAAGCTTACAAGTAAGTTAATTAATCCTTTTACATATTTCATAATGAAACAATATAGATATTAAAACTCAATGCAATTTTTAATTTTCTATTTTTAAGTGAAGTTTTTTTAAGATGTGGGAAGACTAATAAATAGTTAGGTTGTATTCAAGAAATATATTTAATTAATTTGTAAATAAATATCTTGAATACAACCTTGCTGAAATTTAACTTCTAATTAAGGAGGTAGTTTTAATGAATCAAATGCCACCTGACACTTAGCTGGGTAGCTTTATATTTCATAAAAACGAAAACAAAAAACTTAAAGTCCATTCGGACTTAAATGCCATCAAGGCGACTTAAGGGAGCTCTTTTGGCTGGAGAGCAAAGGGGCGACCCCTTAAGTAAGTTGGATTTACTTTTTTAAAATCAGACAAATAAGTTTGTCATTAAACCTTAGATTTTTCCTATA
>CACHMD010000026.1:0-5823 GCA_902580835.1 uncultured Pelagibacteraceae bacterium
ATCAATTACAAAGTAAACTACTCAAAAGTTTAAAAAAAAATAAGTTATGTAAATTTAAACAAAATTTTGATTACAATCTTTCAAATTTGAAAAAATATAAGTTAATAATCAATTGTGAAAATGATAACTATTTTTCAAAGAAGTTTTTTTCAAGAAGTTTGAAAAAAAATTATGATAGTCTTGCGTATACTGCAATTTTAAAACACAAAAAAATTCAGAATAATACAGCATCTCAAATATTTACGAAAAATGGACCATTGGCATTTTTACCATTATCAGAAATAGAAACTTCTATTGTTTATTCAATTAAAGGTAAAAAAAATATTAATCTTAAAGAATTAATTAAAAAATATAATACCAAATATTCAATTACAGATTTTGGTATTTGCGATTTTTTTGAGTTGAAAGCTTCGAATTTGAGAACTTATTATCATAAAAATATTCTGGCTTTTGGTGATGTATTACATCGCCTTCATCCTTTGGCTGGCCAGGGTTTCAATATGACTTTAAGAGATATTCGAGATTTGGGTAATTTAATTGAACTTAAGTTAAAGAATGGATTAGAGATAGATAATTCAATTTGTGAAGAATTTCAAAATATGACTAAACATAAAAACTATCTTTTCTCTAGTGGAATTGATTTTGTATACGAATTTTTTAATTTTGAAAGCAAGATGAATAATAATATCCTTAGCAAATCAGTGAGATTTATAGGAAAAAATAAATTCCTAAATAGATCTTTTAAAAATATAGCTAATAGAGGTTTTGAAATTTAGTTTTATTGTACAGTTGTATTATTATAATTGTCGAAAGAATATGTAGTTAAAATTTCTGAAATTTTAGTTTTTCTAAGCTCTAAATTTTTGGCCTCTAATAAGATTTGTTTTTCTTCTAGCGTAAAAGGAGATGCCATCGCTAGAGCGTTTATTGTTTCATCTAAACTTTGTTTTTCTAATCCTTTCCAATTAATAATAAATCCTCTTTTTTCAAAAAGATTTTTTAAGTCTTTAAATATTAATTTTAAATCTGAAAATTTTAGATTTTCACTTTGGTAACTTAGATCCTCATAAAAATTATTAAAATCTACATTGCATTCTCTGTATTTTTTATTTGATTTTACTTCATCTGTTTTTTTAAATCTGATTATACCCTTAAGTTCTATCAAAAATTGACCATTATCATTTTCTCTAAAGCTTGTAATTTTGCCCATGCACCCAATGTCATATAATTCAGGGTTAACTTCACTTTCTTTCGAATTTTTAGGCTGTATCATTCCGATGAGTTTATTTGATTTCATACTATCATTAATCATATCGATATATCTTGGCTCAAATATATTTAATGGAACAGTAGTTCTTGGAAAAATGATAAAATTACTCAATGGAAAAACTGGTATTGTTTTTGGTAAATCTGCTTTTTTCATACTAAAAATGTATCATAAATTTATTTTCCTAATGTAAAAAAAATGACACACTATAATTAATTTCCTAATTTAGATATGTTCTATTAAAATATAATTCTCTTAAAAATAATGAATGCCACATAAAGTAATATACAAAAAGCAGTTCCTGCAATTCTGATAATCTAAAAAAATTAAACGAAAAAATAATACTTAAAATAGCACTAATATTAAACCCTTTAAAAACACCATTTTCATAAATATGTAATTTTGAGAAATCAACCATTCCTAATTTTGTTAATATTAAATCTGGTAAAATAAATACAAGAAGTAAAAAACTAATTAAAATAAGTTTTTCATTTGGCATTATAATTGTTGTTAAATCATTAGAATTTATTAATTTTGAATATCGTAAAATTATAATAGACAGTGAACACCACAACATTACCAATAGTCTTGGAAATTCGTTAAAAATTCTAGAAGTATTGTGCAAGTTCAGTTCCCTTTGGTGATTAAAAAAAAAATTGTTTTCATTTAAGAAAATATTTAGAGTATCAAAATTAAAATAATGCTGTCCCCAACTTATTTCTTCAAAAAAAAAATAAGATAATCCAATTATTTCAATTATTATGAATCCTTTTACTAAACCAGTTCCTAAGAATTTTTTTTTAGATAAATATAAATTTAAAAGTGTCAAAATTGCTATTAATAGAATAATAACTTGAAGTGTCTCAATTAAACCATTTTCAAACCAGATAAATACATTCCATCCCTCGAGTTTTGTACCAAATGTAGTAAAGTAAATTTCTGGATATATTTTATTCATTCCCCAACCAAAACTTTGGTCGAATGCCTGTATTAAAAGAAAAATGACAAAAGCAACTAGAATCAAATTTGAATTTTTATAAACTTTATTTAAACTCATCACGTTATTTTCTAATAGAAAAAAAAAATTAGTAAAACTTATAGTATCAATCAAAATTGGAAAATGTTAATATTTAAGCCAAACTAGAATGATGGATATTAATCACTTGCTTAATTTTAAGAAAGCTACTAATTTTAAATATTATATATAAGCGGGCGTAGCTCAGTGGTAGAGCGTCTCGTTGCCAACGAGAAGGTCGAGGGTTCGATCCCCTTTGCCCGCTCCATTTTTAAGTAATATAATAAAAAATTTGATTAGATGAGGATGTAAATTAAATGAGTGAACTATTCGAGAAAAAATGTGTTCCTTGTGAAGGTGGTGTACCTGCGCTTGACTTAAGTGAAATACATAAATATCAAAAAAAAATTGATGGATGGGATGTTATTAAAAATGAAAAAAATATACATTTTTTAGAAAAAAAATTTACATTTAAAAACTTTGTTGAGAGCCAAAAATTTGTAAATGAAGTAGGTAGAATTTCAGAAGAGGAAGGCCATCACCCTGAAATTTTATTTGGATGGGGTTATGCGAAAATAAACATCTCAACCCATGCAATTGAGGGATTATCAGAAAACGATTTCATCTTAGCTTCAAAAATTGACAAGATTTAATGTCTAAAATGTCTTGTTTTAGAAAAAATTAAAATAGTATTAGTTTTATCTGCAAACTTTATAATTTCTTTATCTCTGATTGATCCTCTAGGTTGGATTACAGCAGAAACACCGGATTGAATTAATTTTTCAATACCATCAACAAATGGAAAAAAAGCATCAGATGCGGCAACAATTTCTTTTTCATTTTTTTTGAACTTTCTCATTTTATTTATTGCAATTTGACAGCTATCAAGCCTACTAGGTTGTCCAGATCCGATACCAACTGTTGTTTTATCACCAACGATCACAATAGCATTGGATTTAACATGACGGGAAATATTAAATGCAAATAACAAATTTTCAAATTGTATTTTGTTTGGTTTTTTCTTTGAAACAACTTTGAAATCTTTTTTTTCAAAAACAAGGTCATCTTGAGATTGAATCAACATTGAGTCTGATACAGAATTAACCTGAAGAACATCATCAAAATTAAAGTTTGTTGAGTCTATAATTCTAACATTCTTTTTAGATTTTAATAATTTCAGAGCGCTTTTTTCAAAACCATTAGCAATAATTACTTCTAAAAAAGTTTTGTTTAATTCAACAGCTAAGCTTTTATTAATCTTAAAATTACAAGAAACGATACCTCCAAATGCGCTCACAGGATCACATTCAAATGCAGATTTATAACTGTTTACACTATCCTTTAAAATAGAAACTCCACAAGGGTTAGCATGTTTGATAATTACAGTGCCTATATTTTTTGGTAGACTTTTGGATATCTTTAAAGCAGCAAAAATATCATTGTAATTATTATAGCTTAATTGTTTTCCATGAATTTTTTTTAAATTGAAATCTTTACTTTTAGAGTAAATAGCAGATATTTGGTGTGGATTTTCTCCATATCTTAATCTCTCGATTAAGTTTCCATAAATAATTTTTTTCTCTGTAAAATTTTCACTTGTGACTGAATTGAAGTAATCTGAAATTACCGAGTCATAATATGCTGTTTCATTAAAGGCTGATTGAGATAATTTTTTTCTAAATTCTAATTTTGTTGCACCCTTAAATCTATTTAACTGATCAATCAATGTTGAATATTGATTGATGGATGTTATTACTGCAACGTCATTGTAATTTTTTGCAGCACTCCTAACTAAGGCAGGACCACCAATATCAATTTTTTCAATTATTTTATTGTGATTTTTTGTTTTGTTTAAAGTTTTTTCAAACGGATAAAAGTTGACTATAACTAAATCAATATTTTGAAAATTATTTTTTTTTATTTCTCTTTTGTGAAAATTATTGTTTCTTTTATTTAAGATTCCCGCATGAATTTTTGGATGAAGTGTTTTAACACGTCCATCAAGAATTTCATTAAAACCAGTATAATCAGAAACTTCAAGGCATCGATAGCCTAATTTTCTAATTGCCTTAAATGTACCCCCTGAACTAATCAACTTAACATTATACCTGTTTAAAGTTTGTATTAATGGTTTTAAGTTTGATTTATCTGAAACAGAAATTAAAGCTGATTTTATTCTTCTTACTATATTTTTTTTATTTGCCATTTAATATCTTCAGTCTGGTTATTTGAAATCCCAGAAATAAATATATTTTGATTATCAATATATGAATTTTTATTACCGAAATATAAACCATTATCAATATTTATATCATAATTATCACAAGTAAATTTCCAACCCTCATCCTCTAATTCAATTAATATTGATTTACCATCCTGAGTTTTCATTAATTTTACGTCTGGTTCTACATGAAATCGAATGTCAAATTTATAATTTTTATTAATCTTTTTTAGAATTTTATCACAACCAACAAAAGTTTCTTCTTCAGGATAAAATTCTATGTTTCGTTCATGAATAGCATTATATTTTTTTTGGTATCCGTCATGAGAAGCATTTATTTTCCAATAGTTTTTTTCAAAAATAGTCTCTCTTTTTGTAATTTTTAAACCCCTGGTAACAAAAAAAGATTTATCATTGTTTTTAAATTTGCAGGAGGAATTATCATCGATTACCAAGGTATTCTGAGCGGCAGTTGACCTTGATAGATGATTAAGTTTTAAATTTATTTCACTATGATAGCCACAATTGCTAATTAATTTCTTTCCATTAGAAATTATTTCAAAAGACAAAGCTCCAGATTGATAATCTTTAGAAAAAAATGAATTTGGTGAAGGACCAGCATCCATGGTGAGACACATCTTTTTATTTCTTAAGATTATATATCCACCATAATCTTGATTGTCATTTTTGAATTTATAACCTAGTCTTTGAAGATAATTATCAAAATTATTATTATCTGAAATGTTATTACCGTTATAAAGAATATCACTTTTTAGATTTTGCCAAACAAAAGCGTAACCTTGTCCAAGATAGTAAATTGTTTCATTGATATGTTCTGGAATATTGATTTGAGATTCTTTAAACCACTCTCTGATTAAAATATAATATTTCAAATAAAATATTAATTGTTTAATACTCCTTGATTTAGGAAAACCAGAATTATCAAGAGTAATTTTAGATATTTTTTTTAGTAAATTTAAACCATATGGCAAATACTTTTTTTCATCCTGATAACAAAGTCCAACTAATATAATAGATGCACAACCTATTAATTTATCTTCAACAAATTTTGATTTATTAATTTCATTAATGAGGTGATTGGTTTGTTTTTGTATCATAGTGTTGAAATCAATTTTATATTGTCCGTTACCATCTTCATAAGTAAGATTATGACTAGATAACCAAGCAATAATTCTTTTTGCAGTTAAATCGAAATTCCAACTTTTTGCGTTGTATTTATGATTTAAAGTCATCCAGTTTTTTATGACTGATTGAGTATTTTCTTTTGAAGACTTAAGATCTAAACTAAAAAGCCAATAA
>CACHMD010000027.1:0-5602 GCA_902580835.1 uncultured Pelagibacteraceae bacterium
TAAAATTAAAAAGGCTATTAATGCTTGTAAAAAGTATGATGCTGTAATATTGGATAAAACGAAAAAATCAAATGTTATTCAAATTACTGCATTAAGAAGAGAAATAGATAAGATGGCAAAAAATTTAAGAAAATTTGGGTTAGTAAGTGTCTCTAGAACGGGAGCTGTTGCCATGACAAGGGGTGATAAGGTTTTTAATTAATCATAAAGGAGAAAATTATGAAAATGTTTTATGAAAAAGATACAGATGTAAATTTGATTAAAGATAAAAAAATTGCAATATTTGGCTATGGTAGTCAAGGACATGCTCACGCTTTAAATTTAAAAGATAGTGGTGTTAAAGAAGTTGTAGTTGCATTGAGGGATGGTTCCTCAAGCATACCTAAAGCAGAGTCAAAAGGATTAAAAGTAATGAATTTATCTGATGCTGCTGAGTGGGCAGATGTTGTAATGATTTTAACACCAGATGAATTACAAGCCTCAATTTATAAAAACCATATAGAGCAAAGAGTTAAAGAGGGAAAATCAATTGCTTTTGCACACGGATTAAATGTTCATTATGATCTAATTAAAGCCAGAAAAGATTTAGACGTATTTATGGTTGCTCCAAAAGGACCAGGTCATTTAGTAAGAAGTGAATATGAAAAAGGTGGAGGAGTACCATGTTTATTTGCAGTGCATCAAAATGGTTCTGGTAAAGCAAGAGACTTAGCGATGTCATATGCCTCAGCAGTTGGTGGTGGTAGATCAGGGATTATTGAAACAACATTTAAAGACGAAGTTGAAACAGATTTATTTGGGGAACAGACTGTGCTTTGTGGTGGTTTAGTTGAATTAATAAAAAATGGTTATGAGACTTTGGTTGAAGCTGGATATGAACCTGAGATGGCATATTTTGAGACTGTTCATGAAGTAAAACTTATTGTTGATCTTATCTATGAAGGTGGAATTGCAAATATGAATTACTCTATTTCAAACACTGCAGAATATGGAGAATATCAATCTGGACCTAGAGTGATTAATAAAGAGGAAACCAAAAAAAGAATGAAAGAGGTTTTGGCTGATATTCAATCTGGTAAATTCACGAAAGAATGGATGAATGAGTGTAAAAGTGGCCAAAAAAACTTTCTTGCTACAAGGGCAAAATTAGCTGAACATCCAGTTGAAAAAGTTGGGGCTAATTTGAGAGCTATGATGCCATGGATTGGTAAGAAGAAATTAGTTGATAGTGATAAGAAGTAAAATTTAGTTCCAAATTGGGACAAATTTAGTATTTTATTTTTGCAATCTAAACGAGAGGTTGTATATTTCAAAAACAAAAATATTTGATATGGCTGACAAAGATAAAGTATTCATTTTCGATACTACGATGAGAGATGGTGAGCAATCACCTGGAGCTTCAATGAGTGTTGAGGAAAAAATTCAAATCTCAAGAGTTTTTGATGAAATGGGTATTGATATTATAGAAGCAGGTTTTCCAATATCATCACCTGGTGATTTTGAGGCTGTAAGTGCTATAAGCAAAAGTGTTAAAAATTCCATCCCTTGTGGTTTGGCAAGAGCAACTAAAAAAGATATTGATGCTTGTCATGAGTCTCTAAAATTTGCGAAAAGATTTAGAATACATACTTTTATTTCAACAAGTCCGGTTCATATGAAACATAAATTAAATATGACGAACGAACAAGTTTTAGGGGCTATTAAAGAGAGTGTTACTTATGCAAAAAAATTCACAGATGATGTTGAATGGTCTTGTGAAGATGGCACAAGAACTGACTTGGATTTTATGTATAAGACGATCGAGCTTGCAATTAAATGTGGTGCTACAACAATAAATATTCCAGATACAGTTGGATATTCAATACCAGAAGAATTTGCAAAAACTATTAAACTTATAAAAAATAATGTACCAAATATTGATAAAGCAATTATCTCAGCTCATTGCCATAATGATTTAGGTTTAGCAGTTGCAAATGCATTGTCAGGATTGTCAGCAGGAGTTAGACAAATTGAATGTACAATAAATGGTATTGGGGAAAGAGCAGGTAATGCTGCTTTAGAAGAAATAGTTATGGCAATTAAAACGCGGGATGATCTTTTACCTTATGAGACAGGAATAAAAACAGAATTAATCAGTAAAGCTTCTAAAATTGTCTCAAATGCTACAGGTTTTCCAGTTCAATTTAATAAGGCAATTGTAGGAAAAAATGCGTTTGCCCATGAGTCTGGAATTCATCAGGACGGAATGCTTAAAAATAGAGAAACGTATGAAATCATGACACCCGAAAGTGTTGGGGTAAAAAAAACATCATTAGTCATGGGTAAACATTCTGGAAGACATGCTTTTAAAGATAAATTAAGTGATTTAGGTTATGCAGATGTAACAGATGATGTAGTTCAAGCAGCATTTGGAAAATTTAAAATTTTAGCAGATAAAAAAAAACATATTTATGATGAGGACATAGTTGCTTTAGTTGATGATAGTTTGATCATTGATAATAAAATAAATGCGATCAATTTAAAATCATTAAAAGTTTTTGCTGGCACTGGCGAGCCACAAAGAGCTGAAATGACTTTAGATGTCTTTGGAGATATAAAACATACCACACAAACAGGTGATGGTCCTGTTGATGCGATATTTAAATGTATCAAGGAGCTTTATCCGCATGATGTTAAATTATCTTTATATCAAGTACACGCAGTAACCGAGGGAACTGATGCACAGGCTACAGTCAGTGTTAAAATTGAGGAGAATGACAGAACCACTGTTGGACAATCAGCTGATACAGATACTTTAGTAGCATCAGCTAATGCATATCTAAATGCATTAAATAAAATGTTAATTAAAAGAGAAAAAAAATCTCTTTACAAAAATATAGAACCTAAAAAAGTAAAAGGAGTGTTTTAATGGGTATATTTGAGAGAATGAAAAAAATCTGGAGTCAGGATATGGCAATTGACTTAGGTACAGCAAATACTTTGGTAGTCGTGAAAGGACAAGGAGTTGTTTTAAATGAACCTTCAGTTGTTGCAATTGTTGATCAATCAGGAAAAAAACAAGTTTTAGCTGTTGGAGATGAAGCCAAAACGATGTTAGGAAGAACTCCTGGAAATATTCAAGCTATTAGACCTTTAAGAGATGGTGTAATAGCTGACTTTATAGTCACTGAGGAAATGATAAAACACTTCATTAAGAAAGTTCATAAAGGAAGTACTTTTGCTAATCCAAGAATTTTAATTTGTGTTCCAACGGGCTCAACTCCTGTCGAGAGAAAAGCTATTCAAGATAGTGCTTTAGCAGCAGGTGCCAGAAGGGTTCAATTGATTGAGGAACCAATCGCAGCTGCTATTGGGGCTAATCTTCCAATATCTGAAGCAACTGGTTCAATGGTAGTGGATATAGGTGGTGGTACAACTGAAATTGCAGTTATGTCCTTAGGAGGTTTAGTTTATTCTAAATCCTTAAGAGTAGCAGGTGATGCAATGGATGCTGCAATGGTCAACTATATGAGAAAAGAATATAATTTGATGATCGGTGATAGTACTGCTGAAAAAATTAAAAAAGAAATAGGTACTGCTATCCCTACAAATAATAATACTTATGCAGTTAAAGGACGAGATTTAAGATCTGGAACTCCAAAAGAAGTTAATATTACAGAGGAAGATACAGCAGAAGCATTAAATATTATTTTAAAAGAGATGGTTAATGGAATAAAGGATGCATTAGAAAGCACTCCTCCAGAATTATCTGCCGACTTAGTTGATATGGGATTAACTTTAACTGGTGGTGGAGCTTTATTAAAAAATATAGACAGAAGGTTTTCTAAGGAAACAGGTTTGCCAGTTCACATTGCTGACGATCCATTATCTTGTGTAGCAGTTGGAACTGGAAAAGCTCTCGATCAAGAACAAACATTCTCGACTATGTTGACTGAATATTAAGAGTAATGGCCTCTAGCAGAGATGATTTTATAATAGCGATTCGTTCTGCCTTTTTAAAAAAGAGCACTCAGCAAAAATTTTCTCTTCTTACATTAGTTTTTATCTCAATTTTTATCATTCTATTATCTAGCTTAGACTTTAAAGCAGTAAGATACCTGAAAGCTGGATTAAGTGAGGTGGTTTATCGATCATCTTTTATAGTTTCTATACCAGAAAACTTTGTCAGAAATTCATTTATTAATATAATTGAATACACAACATTTTATAATAAATATCAAAATAACAGAGATGAATTGGATAAACTTAAATCTGATTTTGTATCTAATGAAATCATTCAATACGAAAATCAAGAATTGAAGGTACTGATTGACGATTATATTTCAAGTTCGAATAAAATTTTAGCAAAAATAATTGTTGATCATGATAGTCCTTTTTTAAAGAGCATAATCATAAATAAAGGCAGTAAAGACGATATAAAAATTGGAACAAATATTTATGATCAATCTTATTTGGTTGGTCGGGTAATTGAGGTGAATTATAAAACATCGAGGGTATTATTGTTATCAGATTTGAATTCAAATATTCCAGTAACTATTGCACCACAAAATATTCAAGCAATTGTCACTGGGAGTGGAGACAATTTTGGACAAATTAAATATATTAAAGCTGGTTTGTCAGAAGAGTTAGTTGATGAAAGTATAGTTTATACCTCGGGCACTGGAGCAATATTTAAAAGTGGAGTACCAATAGGAAAATTAAGATCTGAAAAAATTGGTTCTTCTAATAGATACAACGTTGAATTCTACAGCGATTTTACACAATTAAAATATGTTTTTGCAGAAACAATTACTCAAATTGAAATTCCTCAAGTTGAACCAGAAACAGTTCCAGTTGATGATAAAAGTGAGGAGCTTGAAGAGACAAAATTAAAAATTTTAGAGGATGAACTTAAAATAGTAGAGGAAACAAATTCAAAATTTATTGAAGAAAATGAGAGTCTAATTAATGAAATAAATGATTTAAATAATCAAATTTCAATTTTAAATAGTGAAATTTTTTCTCAAAAACAACAAATCAATCAATTCAACATAGATTCTCAAGAGTTAGAATTTTTAAAGCTAAATTTAGAACATGGTCATAAATGTAGAAAATCTTTTTTTAATGCAAACGGATTTAATGTTGGAACTGAAGAATATAAGAGTTGTGTTTTAAATGGAGGTAGAACAGGTGGCTAATTTAAAGACAAAAGGAACATTTTCTAAATTATATACCTGGTTACCAATAATTTTATTATTTATTTCAGTGCTTAATGAATTTGATTTCAATTATCTTAAACTCGAGTATTTTTCTTTTAATTTCCCATTTATTTTGATTTTTTTCTTTACCTTAAAAGATTTTAAACATTTTGATTATCTTTTTGTATTTTTTGCCGGTTTACTCAACGACACTGTTATAGGTTTGCCCCTGGGTATAAGCAGCTTGTCTTATACTCTAATCTGTATTGCCACGGCATATATTAGAAATATAACAATTAGACCAAGTCCCATGAAAGATTGGTTCTACTTTTTATTTATAATTAGTTTGATTAACTCTTTAAATTACTCAGTTTTAAGTTTATTCTTTTCTTACAATTTGGTTTTAACTAGTTATCTAGTCAATA
>CACHMD010000028.1:0-5060 GCA_902580835.1 uncultured Pelagibacteraceae bacterium
GCCAAAAAAATTGACAGTTAGACAAAATTTAGAAGTTTATGGGAGACTTTATGATGTGAACAAACATAAGGCAAAAATTGAATATCTATGTGAAAAATTAAGACTCTACGAATTTATAGATAAATTAACTGGGGAGTTGTCATCTGGTCAAAAAAATAGGGTTAGTCTTGCAAAGTCAATAATAAATAATCCAAAAGTTTTACTTCTTGATGAGCCCACAGCATCACTTGATCCTGAAACGGGTGATTTCGTTAGAAGTTTTTTAGAGGAATATCAACAGGAAAATAAAACATCTATTTTATTGGTATCACACAATATGGCAGAGGTAGAGAGACTATGTTCTTCAGTTTTAATGATGAATAAAGGATCGATTATTGATGAAGGTAGACCGGAGGAATTAATAAAAAAACATGGAAGAAAAAATATGGAAGAAGTTTTTTTAAAACTTACAAGGGAAAAAGTATGAATTTTAATAAAATGTATGGTCTTTTCCTTAGACATTTTTATTTAATTAAAAGTTCTTTACCAAGAATTTTGGATTTAATTTATTGGCCAACAATTCAAATAATTTTGTGGGGTTTTATCTCAAAGTTTTTTTCATTACATAGTGACTACTATAGCAATACTTTAGGAGTAATTTTAACGTGTGCAATACTTTACGATATTCTTTTTAGATCAAGCATTAGTTTTAACATGCTTTTTTTAGAAGAAATCTGGAGTAGAAATTTCACAAATTTGTTTATTGCTCCCCTTAAGCTTAAAGAAATTATTGTTTCATTAATTTTTACTGCTTTGATAAGGACTTTAATAGGATTGGTTCCTGCTATAATGCTAACCTCTCCTCTATTTGGTGTATCAATTTTAAAATTGGGATTACCACTTTTATTCCTATTTCTAAGTTTATATCTTTTTGGAATAACACTTGGGTTGTTTGTGAGTTCAGGACTAATTAGATTTGGTCCATCTTTTGAGAATATTGCATGGTCATCCCTATTTTTGCTGGCTCCTTTAGGATGCATATATTATCCAATAGAAATTCTACCAGAATTATTTCAATTCATAGCAAAAGGTTTACCGCTTGTTTATATTTTCGATGAGACTAGAAACATTCTTTTAAATGGGTCGATTGATTATACAAATTTGAAACAAGCATATTTATTAAACCTGATCTATTTAATCATTGGGATAGTTCTATTTTATTTATCTTTTTTGAGAGCTCGAATTAAAGGAACATTAATTAACATGGGTGAATAATTGGTGCGCCTGCTAGGAGTCGAACCCAGAACCTCCTGATCCGAAGTCAGGCGCTCTATCCAGTTGAGCTACAAGCGCATATAATATTAATATATCATTTTATGAAAAAAAAAATAAATTTGATTGCAAAAGAAAATAATAAAAATATGCGTGTGGATGTTTTTATTAATAGTAAAGAAAATGAAATAAGTAGAACTAGAATAAAAAACTTAATTTTAGCTAAGAAACTTAAGATTAATAATAAAGTTATTTCAGATCCTGCCAAAAAGGTTTTAAAAGACGATGCTATAGAATTAATAATTCCAGAGCCTAAAAAAGCTTCTCTGAAACCATTTAAATTCAAATTAGATATTGTTCATGAGGACAAAGATATAATAGTGCTAAACAAACCAGCAGGTATTGTGATGCATCCAGGAGCTGGAAATTTTGACAATACAATTGTAAATGCATTAGTAGATTACGATAAAGATTCTCTTTCGAATATTGGTGATGAACTTAGACCAGGAATAGTACATAGGATAGACAAAAATACGTCAGGTTTAGTCGTTATAGCAAAAAATAATCTATCACATGAAAATTTATCTAATCAGTTTAATAAACACTCTATAACAAGAGTTTATCAATTACTAATATGGGGAAAAGTTAGACCTTCTAAGGGAAAAATTGAAACTTTAATAACACGAAGTTCAAAGAATAGACAAATGATGGAAGTTAGTCGTACTAAAGGAAAAAAAGCGATTACCAATTATAGAACTATTGAAATTTTTGAAAATAAACACACACCAACTTTAAGTTTAGTAGAATGCAAACTAGAAACAGGTAGAACCCATCAAATTAGAGTTCACATGAATTTTTTAGGAAATAGTATTGTTGGTGATGATAAATATAAAAAAAAGTTTAAGAAAATTAAAAACATTAATCCGTTGATAGAGCAAAATTTAAATAATCTTAATAGACAATTTCTTCATGCTAAGACATTAGGCTTCATTCACCCCACGAAAAGCAAAGAAATGATTTTTAATTCAAATTTACCTTCAGAACTTGAGAATATTTTAAAAATACTAAGAAATACTAATAAATAAATCATTGAAAAATATAAATAATTAATTAGATAAACTCATTATGAATACTGCAATAAATAATAATTTACCCATTTTAAGTAATGAAGGTGGTCTATCTGCATATTTGGAACAGATTAAAAAATTCCCTATGCTTGATGCGGAAGAAGAATATATGTTGGCAAAAAATTGGAAAACAACTGGTAATATTAAAGCAGCAGAAAAATTAGTGACGAGTCATTTGAGATTGGTTGCGAAAATTGCAATGGGATATAAAGGATATGGATTACCAGTAAATGAAATGATATCTGAGGGGAATATTGGTTTAATGCAAGCGGTAAAAAAATTTGAACCTGAAAAAGGTTTTAGATTAGCCACCTATGCGATGTGGTGGATAAAAGCTTCAATACAAGAATATATTTTAAGATCGTGGAGTTTAGTCAAGATTGGTACAACAACTGCACAAAAAAAATTATTTTTTAATCTTAAGAAATTAAAAAACCAAATAGCTCCTCAAACAGAAGGGGATTTAAAAAATGAACATGTTGATGAAATAGCTAACAAGCTTGATGTTAATAGAGATGAGGTGATTTCAATGAATCGAAGATTATCAGGAAAAGAATTCTCACTTAATGCACAAGTTGGAGAAGATGGTGATGAATGGCAAGACTGGTTGGTTGATAAAGAATTAGATCATGACTTAAAATTTGCTCATCAAGAGGAAATGGAACAAAGAAAAGACTTATTAAAAAACTCAATTAAAGTCCTAAATGAAAGAGAGAGAGAAATTTTATATTCTAGAAGATTAAATGATAATCCAACTACATTGGAAGACCTGAGTAAAAAATATAAAATTAGTAGAGAAAGAGTAAGACAAATTGAAAATAAAGCTTTTGAAAAATTACAAAAGCATATGCTTTTACTCGCAAAGTCAAAAAACTTATTACCTGTAAATTAAATATCAAAAGGATTTTCGATTAATATCGTATCATCACGTTCTGGGCTGGTTGAAATACTTGATATTTTTGTCTCAATAAAATTCTCAAGCTCTTTAATATAATTTTTAGCATTTTCTGGAAGATCATCTAAATTCTTAATACCACTTGTTGATTTTTTCCAGCCATCAAAAGTTTTATAAATAGGTTTTATTTTGAGCTGATCCTCTACTGCTGCTGGTAAATAATTAATTTTTTTTCCATCTAATTCATATTCAACGCACATCTTTATTTCATCCAATTCATCTAAAACATCCAGCTTTGTAAGTGCTATACCATCAATCCCTGAGACTTTAATAGTTTGTCTTACTAAAACACCATCAAACCAACCACATCTTCTTTTTCGACTTGTAACTGTTCCAAATTCTTTACCTCTTGTTCCTAAAAGTTCGCCAATATCATCTTTTAATTCTGTCGGAAACGGACCTTCCCCAACCCTAGTCGTATATGCTTTAGTAATTCCTAAAACATAATTTATTGTGTTTAGTCCACACCCAGTACCGGTAGCAGCGCTTGACGCTACAGTATTTGAGGATGTCACAAATGGATATGTACCATGATCAACATCTAGTAATATGCCTTGAGCTCCCTCAAATAATATTCTTTTTTTCTGTTTTTTGAATTCGTCAATTTTCAACCAAACTGGTTTTGAGTATTTCAAGATCTTAGGAGCAATTTTTAATAAATCTTTTTTTAATTGATCTTTTTCATAGATTTTTTTACCTAAACCTTTTCTAATTGTATTATGATGTAAAAGAACAGACTCTAACCTTTGATCTAGATTTTTTTCAGATCTCAAGTCCATTACTCTTATTGATCGTCTACCAACTTTATCTTCATATGCTGGTCCGATACCTCTCCTGGTTGTTCCAATTTTTCCTTTACCCGCACTATCTTCACGGATTTCATCCATTTCCCTATGAAAAGGTAAAATTAAATTTGCAGACTCTGAAATTATAAAATTATCAGTGTCGACCTTAACTCCTTTTGATTTAATTTCCTCAATTTCATCTAATAATGCCCAGGGGTCAACGACAACTCCATTTCCAATTATTGATATTTTATTTTTTCTTACAATTCCGGATGGAAGTAGTCGAAGTTTATAAGTTACACCATTTATTACAAGAGTATGGCCCGCGTTATGACCACCTTGAAATCTAACTACAACATCAGCTTGTTCAGATAACCAATCAACTATCTTGCCTTTTCCCTCATCTCCCCATTGAGAACCAACAACAACAATATTTTTCATTAATTAAATTTTTGTTTTATTTTCATTGAATTAACATGATTTATGGGACCATGTCCTTTTCCATAGTTTGGATTTGTCAGTATTGCAGAATTTACATATTTAATTCCCGACGCACAAGCGCTCTTAATACTTTTTCCACATGAAAGAAAAGTTGCTATCGCACTAGATAATGTACATCCTGTACCATGAGTATTTTTTGTTCTATGCCTAAAACTTGTAAATACTTTAAAATCAGATTTGCTTAGATATAAATCTATTACTTTTTTTGATTTTAAATGGCCACCCTTCAACAATACATTTTTAGCTCCTAAATCTATCAATTTACTTGCTGCAAAAATCATATCCTCTTTGTTTTTAATACTAGTCTCTGCTAAAATTTCTGCTTCTGGAATGTTTGGTGTGATCAAAAGAACATTTTTAAATAGCTTTTTTTTTAAAGTTTGTATTGCTTTACTATCAATTAATTTAGCACCACCCTTTGCAACCATTACAGGATCTAAA
>CACHMD010000029.1:0-4796 GCA_902580835.1 uncultured Pelagibacteraceae bacterium
AATTATAGATGGAAAACAATTGATAAGAGAGACAGACACTTTAGATACATTTGTATGTTCGTCTTGGTATTACTTAAGATTTTGTTCACCAAAAGAAGCTGAATATGGATTTAAAAAAGAAGATATCGATTACTGGATGCCTGTAGATCAATATATCGGTGGTGTTGAACATGCAATTTTACATTTACTTTACTCAAGATTTTTTATGCGAGCTTTATCTGAAAAAAATAGTGATTTTAATATCTTAGAACCTTTCAGTGGTCTATTTACACAAGGAATGGTATGTCATGAAACTTATAAAGATCCAGACAATAATTGGATAAGTCCTGAAGAAATTGAAAACATAGATGGAAAGAAGTATCTTAAACAAGATAGATCTAAGTTGATTTCGATTGGGCCTTCAGAATCTATGTCAAAATCAAAAAAAAATACTATAGATCCGGAAAATATAATTGCTAATTATGGTGCTGACTCAGCAAGACTTTTTATATTATCAGATAGTCCTCCAGAAAAAGACGTCCAATGGTCTGAGGAAGGTATAGTGTCATCTTTTAAATTTATTCAAAAACTTTGGAAATTAAATGAAAAAATCATAAATGAAATTAATAAAAATCATAACAAAGATAAGGATGAGGAGATTACAAAATATACTAATAAGTATTTAAAGAAAGTTTACGATAATCTTGAGAGTTTCAGTTATAATAAAATAATAGCTAACTTGTATGAAATGTATTCTTACATAAACAAACAAATAGAAAAAACTTACACAAAACATACAATAATTGAAAATTATCAAAAAATTTTAATTACAATGACACCAATTCTTCCTCACTTTGCTAACGAGTGCTTAAGTATGATAAAAGCTAAAAATTTTAAGTGGCCAGAATACGATACTTCAATGTTAAAAGAGGAAACTATTAACGTTGTTATACAAATTAATGGAAAAAAAAGAGGTCTTATTCAAACAAAACCCAATATTGCAGAGGAAAAACTCTTTGAAATAATTAAGAATGATGAGAAAATAATGAAATATTTTGATCAGAAAAAAATTAAAAAGAGGATTTATATTAAGGATAAACTTTTGAACATAATTATTTAAATGCTAAAAAAAATTTCTTTTATAATCTTATTGTTAAATTTGTTAAATCATTGTGATTATAAACCAGTTTATTCACAACAAAATAAAGTAGATTACAAAATAGTTATAACAAATTTTACTGGTGATAAAGAGATTAACAATTTAATTTCCTCAGTTCTGAAAAGAAATAATAAAATAAACTCTAATAAAATTTTAAATATTAGTTTTGATACAAAATATATGAAAAATATCTTGGCTAGAAATGCTGCTGGAACAATTACTGATTACCAAGCTGATGTAATTACAGAATTTACGATTGAAAAGGAAAACAATTCTGAAAATTTTTCTGTAAATGAAAAATTTAATTTTCAAAAAATGACTGATAAATATGAGGAAAAAAATTATGAACAAACTATTAAGAAAAATTTAGCCAATTCAATTTCTCAAAAACTAATTCTTAAATTGGCTCTAAATTAATGATTTTAAAATCTTTTGAATTAAATAAAATCTCAGAAAAAACAATTTTCCACTTATTATATGGCAAAAATGAAGGTTTAAAAACTGAATTTATAAATGAAATTTTAAAAAGAAATGATGGAAAGGTTTTTAATTATGATGAAAATCAAATTAAAGATCAGACAGAGTCTTTTTATGAAAATTTATTATCTGGCTCGCTATTTGAGAGCACTAAAATCATTTTAATTAATAGAGCATCAGACAAGATTTATAATATAGTTCTAGATTTAATTGAAAGAAAGATGACTAATGCTAAGATTATAATTAATGCAGGTGTTTTAGAAACTAGATCAAAACTAAGATCTCTTTTTGAAAAAAATAAAGATTTAATTTGCATACCAACTTATCCAGATAATAATGATACTCTTGCAAGGTTAGCTGCAAATATATTTAGAAAAGAAAATATTTCAATCTCACAACAAAATATAAATTTGATCGTTGAAAAATGTAACGGAGATAGAAAAAACTTAAAAAATGAAATTGAGAAAATAAAAATTTTTGGAAAAGATAAAAAAAGGATATCAACTGGAGAAATTTTAAAGTTAATAAATTTATCTGAAAATTATGAATTATCTGAGCTAATAGACAATAGCTTAGCAAAAAATAAAAATAAAATAATTAATATTTTAAATGAAAATAATTATAACGCAGAGGATTGCATAGTTATTTTAAGAACCTTTTTGTCAAAAGCTAAAAGAATTCATAAACTTGCGATAGAATTAGAAAAAAATCAGGATATTAACAAAACAATAAACTTAGCTAAACCACCCATCTTTTGGAAAGATAAAGAGATTGTAAGAGTACAACTTAAAAAATGGAAATCTAAAAAAATCAAAGTGCTTATCAATAAGATTAATGATGTTGAATTAAAAATTAAGAAAAATTATAATAATTCAATGCTTATTGTGACTAACTTTATTTTAGAGGAAGGTCTTTTAGAAACTAGTAATTAGATTTAATAATATCTATTATTTTGTTAAGTTGCTCAATATCATGATAAACAAAGGTAATTGTTCCTTTATTTTTTTTATTATTTTTAATAGAGACATTTAAACCAATTCTATCAGTAATTGATCTTTCAAGATTTTGAATATTAGGATCAATTGGTTTTATAAAAGATCCTTTTTTTTTTTTGAAAATTTTAACAAAATTTTCTGATTGACGAACAGAAAGTTTTTTTTCAATAATTTTTTTTGCAACAAAACTTGCATTTTCAAGACCAACCAGTATTTTTGCATGACCAGCTGATAACTTTTTATTTTCAATCAAATTCAATACATCAGCAGGTAGAGTTAATATTCTTAAACAATTGGTAATGTAACTTCTACTTTTTCCAATAAATTTTGAAACTTTTTCTTGATCATAAGAAAAATCATTTATTAGTCGTTGGTAACCTTGTGCTTCTTCTAAAGGATTAAGGTCATTTCTTTGAACGTTTTCAACAATTGCAAATTCCAGGGATTTTAAATCATCAGCTTCAGTAACAACAACTGGCACTTCATGAAGACCAGCTTTCTGAGCTGCAAGCCATCGTCTTTCTCCAGCTATTATCTCAAATTTTGAACTTTCAATAGATTTTCGAACTATAATTGGTTGAATAATACCTCTTTCCTTTATTGATTTTTCTAAATCTTTCAAACTGTCTTCATCAAAAATTTTCCTGGGTTGAAATTTATTGGGATAAAGGTCACCAATTAATAATTTATTTGTGTTATTTTCGATCTTAGTTTCACCTATTAATGATGATAATCCTCGTCCTAATCCTTTTTTAATCTTATTCACTAAGCTGCACTCCCTATTCGATTTTCTTGATTAATAAATTCGTCTGTAAAACTATAATAAGATTTACTACCAGGACAATTTTTATCATAAATCAAAACTGGAACTCCATGGGATGGTGCTTCGGATAATCTAACATTACGTGGAATAACAGTTTGATATACTTTTTCTTTAAAATAACTCCTTGCTTCTTGTTCAACTTCTGATGATAATTTATTTCTTCTATCATACATTGTTAAAAGTATCCCTTGAATTTCCAAATTAGGATTCAAATTAATTTTTATACGGTCAATTGTTTTCATCAATTGAGTTAAGCCCTCTAGGGCAAAAAATTCTGTTTGAAGTGGAACTAAGAGTGAGTTTGAACACACAAGAGCCATTACAGTGAGTAAACTTAAAGATGGTGGACAATCAATGAGTATGTAATCGTATGACCCCCCAGAATCATTTAAAAAGGCGGATAATTTAACTTTTAAAATGAACGCACGATCACTATCGCCGGCCGTTTCAACCTCAAGACCGGACAAATCAACATTTGAAGTTATCAGATCAAGATTATCAAATTTGGTTTTTTTAATTACCTCTGAGATAGACCTAGTTCCATTTAAAATACCATAAATAGTTTCATCTGATCTTTCCGAGTTAGATAAGCCAAGACCAGTTGTTGCGTTTCCTTGGGGATCTAAGTCAATAACTAAAATTTTCTTTCCTTGTTGGGTTAATGCTGATGCAAGATTAATCACTGTTGTTGTTTTACCAACTCCACCCTTTTGATTTATTATTGAAATAATTTTCATTAAATTTTTTTTTCCATATTTTTTATATTTAACAAAAATGAATCTTTACTTGTTAAACTTTTTTTTTCCTCATAGTCCAAATTCCAAACTTTAAGACTATCTTTCAAAATTTTTCTTCCACTTTTGCCCATGAATAAAATTATATTTTTATATTTACTAAAATTTTTCTGCACTAAATCAAGAATTATGGGCATTGGTTTAAAAGCTCTGGACATAATGGTTCCAGTTTCAATATTTTTAATTTTAAAAATATCCTCTTGTATTATTTCTGTATTCAAATTTAATTTATTTGAGACTTCTTTTAAGAAAACACATTTGTGATAACTTTTTTCATAAAGTTTTATTTTCATGCTGTTTTTTAATTTTTTCATTATGATTGCTATGATTAATCCAGGCATTCCACCTCCAGATCCTAAATCAGAGATTGTATTACTATTTAAATTAACAAAGTCAACTATTTGTGCAGAATCAATAATATGTCTTTGTCTAATAGCCGCTTTTTCAGAATTTTTTTTGCTAATTATGTTAATTTCCCTATTTTTCTCTTGAATTAAGCCTATTAAGCTTTCAAAGTCATTACAAGTTTCACGTGAAACATAAAATTTTTTTATTTCAGAGTAATTTTT
>CACHMD010000030.1:0-4485 GCA_902580835.1 uncultured Pelagibacteraceae bacterium
AAATAAAAAATATTTTTTTGAAATTCAAAATCTTTAATTGAAAGTCTTCAATTAAATTTTTAAGAATTAATAAATATAATGGTATAGCAATATATCCAGCATGCATTGATACTATTTGTTGCGTCACATATTGACTAAATAGAAATAAAAAAATACACAACAAATAGCCAGTTAAATTTTCATTAAAAATTAAATTTGCTATTTTCAATAAAAGAATTACTGAAAAAAATGTTGATAAATGAAACAATATAAAAAGAGTTGAATTTGCGTCTAAAAATAATTGTAATAAATATATTGGGAGTATACTTACCCATCTTCTAAAATAATATGTATCGTTAAAATGTTCACTAAAATATTCTAAATTTTGGGCAGTTCCAAAATATAACCATTTATCTATTTCACCCGCTCCTACAACAATCCACCACACTGGGTAAAAATAATTTTTTATGATTATCAAAATTAGTGAAAATAAAACAAATGTTCTATATTTCTTACCAAGAAAAATTTCACTCAATAAATTATTCATTAAATTACTTTATCTTAAATTTGAATAATATTTTTTTTTAATAAATGTAAAATTAGAGAAGAACCTAGATAGCCAAATGCACCAGTTACTAATATTTTCATTTTATTTTTTATTATCTCTAATTTAAATTCTATATACAATCTATTAATTCAAATCCACTTTTTAATAATAAAAATCATTTAAATGAAAATAAAAAAAATTTACTTATTCATCTTGTTCAATTATAAATATTAATATAAATACTCATGAAATTCATTAAAGCCCTCGTGGTGAAATTGGTAGACACAAAGGACTTAAAAAACATAGGGTAGGGTTAATTTATAATCTCACATAGTCTCATTCAGTCTCAAATCCCATATAATCCTACACTTTTATTAAACCTATATTTATTTTTATTGGAAAATATGAATAATAAATTTTGTCAAACTAGAACTAGACTAGAACCTGGTGAGATAAATATATGAAAATAAATTTATTAATGATTAATACTTGTGAAAAATATTTATAAAATTCATTACATCGTATTTTTTTTAGCTTTATTTTTTTCAAAAGCTATGGCGGAGCCAACCTTTGTGCAAAGTAAATCAATCGAGACAGCCGATAATTATTATGGATTTACATTTAATAACGATGGTACAAAAATGTATGCACTAAAAAGTGCTAATACAAATAGTGTAGTTATCGAATTTATATTAAGTACCGAATATGACATTTCAACGGCAACCGAAAACCAAACTAAAAATATATATGTAGATGGAAGTCTTATAGCAACACAAGTAGTGTTCAATAACGATGGAACAAAAATGTTTATTGTTAACCATGGTAATCAAAAGGAAATAGATTACTGGTCACTAACCACTGCATTTGATATTTCAACTGCTACACATGATGGTGCTTTTTCTATTTCTGGTCAAGAAGCAAGAGCAAATTCAGTTGCATTTAATAATGATGGTACCAGAATGTTTGTTGTTGGTGCAGGAAATATGTCCCAACATCGTATTCATGAATATTCACTTGATACACCATATGATCTTAGCTCCACAGTTACTCATCTTAATACTGAAGACCTGAGTTCTTCTCACAATTACTTAGATGGAATTACTTTTAATTACAATGGTACCAAAATGTTTATCATTAATAGTGCTCAAGATAGGATTTCTCAGTTTAAATTAACTACACCTTATGATGCTTCTACTTTATCCCTTGAAGGCAACTTTGATGTAAGTTCTCATGATATCCAACCAAGAGAAATGGCTTTTAGCAACGATGGAAGTAAAATGTTTTTCATTGGTGATAAAAATGATAAAGTTTTTGAATTTAACCTAAGCTGTAATTGGAGTGTAATCGATGGTGCTTGTGATGATCCAATAACTACTTCCGATGGGGGTAAAGATATTTTAAGCTCAATTGAGTCTCAAACTGCAACTGCTAAACAAATTGCTATCCACGCCACTACGCCAGTATTAAATCGTATGTTTTGGTTAAGACGTCATAGAAGTAATGACCAATTAAGTAACCAAAATATTAGATTAAATTTTTCTAATTCAATGATGGCTGCATTATCAGAAATGCTCCCAGTATCTAATAAAAGTAATGAGGTGTTAGATAAATTGTCGGATGAATGGTCATTTTGGAGTGAGGGCAGTATAAGTTTTGGAAGAGCAGGAGATACCTCACATTCGTCGTCAAAAAAAATTGATAGTAAAGGTGTCTCGTTTGGAATGGATAAAAAGATAAGTGAAAATAAATTATATGGATACGCATTCCGGTATGGTCGAGATGAAGTGGATGTAGGCTCTTTTGGCACGACACTGGATACTGACTCTATTAGTTTATCACTTTATGGAACTTTTCCTCAGGATGATGAAAGATTTATTGAAGGTATTTTGGGCGTAAGCAAGTTAAAGACTGATCATGTTAGAAAGGGAGGAGGGAATACTCGAACAGGTAATCGAAATGGATCACAAGTATTTGGCTCAATTAATTATTTTACTACTTATCAAAAAGAAAAATTCAATATTTCTCCTAATATAAGAATTGATCTCAGCTACACAGAATTATCTAAGTATTCAGAAACAGGAGCAGCTAGTCTTGTTTATAATAAACAAGTAGTTGAAACTGGAATGATATCTTCAGGTTTTAATTTAAGTAATATTATTGACTATAACTCATTAACTTTTGAACCAAATGCAGGTTTAGAATTTAGTTTAGACTTTAGCCCCACTTCAGATGCAACATATAGGTATATTTCACAAACAACAGAATATACTAGAGGCATAGGTCAAGATTCTAAAAGTATTAGAGGCAATATTGGATTTGATTTAGAAATGGATAATGGTTTATCTCTAATGACGATCTATGAAAGAAGTCAAAGTGAAATTGCTCATAGTGATACCTTATATATAGGGTTTGGTTATATACCAACAGACGATATTGAATATGCTATGACTTTAGATAATGACAAAGCATCTTTAAGTTATAAGAGAGATTTAAATGGTTTTGATATCAGAATGAGTTCGAATTATAGCTTGATGAGTCAAATACCTGAATATGGTGCAACCCTAGAAATTGTAAATACATTTTAGTAAATTTAACCAAAACTCTATAGGATAATATGGGATAACTTGTACCAGACTTGCACACAGAGAGATAAACATATAAACTTTTTATATAATGACAACATTACTTATAACTATTGTTCCCTCATTGATTATTTTAAGTTTCTTTTTCTTTTCAGATAAATTTAAAGAACCAAAACAAACTATAGCTATAGTTTTTTTTCTGGGAATTTTGATTTGTTTACCAGCAGGCATAATCAATGATTTTATGTATAAAACTTTTAACGATGGTTCTGATTTTTCAGAGAGATTGTCATCAAGTTTTTTAAGTGCAGCATGGTCTGAAGAACTTTTAAAGTTTGTTATTTTGTATTTTATAGTTTTGAGAAGAAACGAATTTAATGAACCAATGGATGGAATTGTTTATGGTGTTACAGTTTCTTTAGGTTTTGCAACTTTCGAAAATTATGATTATGTATTTAGATGGGCAGAGGAATGGGGTGTTGATCCATATCAAATGGCTATATGGAGATCCTACTCGGCTGTACCAATGCATGGTTTAATGGGATGTATAATGGGATTTTATTTTGGGATGTATGCTTTTAGTGCAAACAAAAAATACTTAATTTTATGCCTTTTAATTCCATTTATAATTCATGGTCTATATAATTTCTTACCACATCCTTCACATTATATGGTTTTGGGAGTAGTTATAATTTATTCAATTACTCTTCATTCTCAATTTAAGAAAATGCAATGGATAAAAAATAAAGAAAAAGAAATTAAAAAAGTTTAAGTGAATGAGATACTTAAGGTTTACTTTATTACAATCTTATATTTTAAGTATTCAAAAAAATAAAAGAAAAGCTTTATTATTAATTAATTGTGGTATTTTTATTGCAATTTTTGCTGTTAGTTCTGCAATCATTACATTTTTTATAGAGAGAGATATTTCAGAAAAACAATCTGAGATATTAGAATATCAAATACAGATTAAAGAAGGTAGCACTATGATGGCTGATTTAGAGTCAATGTTTAATCAGTATTCACTATCAATTAAGAATGAGGAAGATAGCAGAGTTGATAAACAATTTTTTAGTGAAACAAAACTTGGTAATAAAGTTTTTTCAGCTAATGATTTTTATATTCCATATATTCAATATTCAGCAATAGAAATTTCAGATTTAGAAAGAGCCATTTCTACAGAAGAAATTGACGAATACGGCTCAATGAATATAGCGGACCTTTTTGATATTAATAATAAATTTAATCAAGAAATGATAAAAATTGTAAAAAAAACATGGTCTCAAGAAGACATTGATGATTTTACTAATTCAATTTTAAAAGTAGGTGAAGCATACAAAGAGGTTAAAAAGATAGATTTTAAAAATTATGAACTTA
>CACHMD010000031.1:0-4277 GCA_902580835.1 uncultured Pelagibacteraceae bacterium
AAAAATATTATTCTGCTAACTTTTTTATTTCAGTTTTTGGTATTTGTAATAATCCAAGTTTTTGAAATAAATTCAGTTAATTTTAGTGTAAGAAAAAAATTAAGATGAGAAGAAGACTTAGTAATAAAATTTCAATTATATTAATAATAGTTGTTGGAATTTTTACTATATTATCATATTCATTTGATCAATTGGTCATCAGAGAAGAAGATAATTATAGAATTTCACAAATAAAATTTGAAAATTTAAATACAAAAATAACCAAATTAAATTCTATCTCAACTCAATTAACAACAGCTTACGATAGCTCTATTGTTCGAACTATAAATTTAAAAAGATATAAAAACTATTGGTTAAAAAGTATATTATTGATTACGGATTATGATGAATTAGATTTAAATTTAAAAGATCAAGAGATAATAAAGAGTTTTAATGATAGTCCGAAATATCTTGATGATCTTATTAAAAGTAGAAATATAGATCATTTTAGACAGATAGTTTTTGCAATAAATACACAAGTAAAAAGACTTCATAATATTTATGGTTGGAATTTAATTTTTTTTCCACAATATGCAGAAGGAGATTACTATAATGGTCCTGATATAATATATTCAGAAATATTTGAAAAAAATAAAGATATTTTTTACGAGAAAAATTTTAACACATATGCTGATTTAATAACTGACAATAAATCAGAGGATGCAGTGAAAAATTTTAAAATTAACAACTGGATTGATTTAAATAAATATTGCTCTTTATTATTAAACAAACTTGATGAACTTAGTAAAATTCCATTAGATGATGGTTACTTTGTAGATGATCTTATATCCAAAAATGAGAAATTACGTTATCAAATTATGGATGATTTGAGAAAAATTTCCTCTAAAAAAAATTATTTCATACTATCAAGTATAATTTCTCAAATAGCAAGTTTACTATTTTTATTGATTTTATTTAGAAATCTTCTTACAAATAAATTATGACTTTTGGTGAATCAGTATCTACTTGTATAAAGAAATATTTTGTTTTTGAAGGTAGGGCAAGTAGATCTGAATATTGGTGGTTTCAATTAATTGTTTCACCTTCATATTTTATTTCTACTGTTTTTGAGAATGACATTGCCTACATTTTTCTTGGTATAACTTTATTTACTCTTATACCAGCTATCTCTGCTGGTGTAAGAAGGTTGCATGATACAAATAGATCGGGATTTTTCTTATTAATTAGCTTTATCCCGTTCATTGGTGGATTAATACTTTTATTTTTTTTAATACCTGAGGGTACAAAAGGAAAAAATAGATTTGGTCCAGATCCATTAAAAAGATTATTAAGAAAAAGAAAAAGAAAAAAAAAATAAGTCTTTTATTAAAGCTTTAATGCCCTGGTCTTGTGTTGGTTTTGACCTATTAGGTACCGACTTGGTATTGTTTAAGTAAATTAATTAAGCTAATATAATTATATATGAGCTCATTTGATGATAGAAAAAAAGGTTTTGAAAGTAAATTTGCCCATGATGAGGAAACTTTATTTAAGATTAATGCTAAAAGAAACAAGCTTTTAGGTGAGTGGGTTGCGGATAAGCTTAATAAAACTGATAAAGATAAAGAAAATTATATTTTAGAAGTAATAAAATCTGATTTAGCTGAACCTGGTGATGAAGATGTTTTTAAAAAAGTTAAAAATGATTTGTCTCTTGGAGGTTTTAACGATATCGACCAAGAAATAAGGGAAAAAATGAGTGAATTTATGGAAACAGCAAAAAAAAATATTTCTTAAAAACTCTGGCTAGGTGAAAAAAAAGATATTTATAGTTATTTTCTTTTTTATCCTTTTAGGTTTTTTGAATTCTGCTCAAGATAAAATACTAAATTCATCTTTTGTTAAAAACTGGCTGAACACTAGTAATAATGATTTTGGTGAAAAATATAAGCTGACATGCAAAGTTGGTCTTACAAACTTAAAAGGCACATCATTATTAGATAAAACAAGATTTATTGGAAAAAATATAAATTTAGAAATTGATACTAAAGTTGGAGTTTATTCTGATGATTATAAAAATGAAAGCGACGTAGTAATACTCCATGGTATCTGGCCTGAGGTAAAATTTACAACAATTTCTGATCACTTCCTTGGATGGTCAAATGAACTAATTATTAATGAAAATAGTACTCTTTATGTGTACAGGAGTGATATTAGAAAAAAAAACAATAGCATTTTAGATAAAATCTTAAAAAAAGATAAGATGAAATTAAATATTGTAATAAGTGAATATAGTTTAAAAGAAAACAAACCTTCTAAGACTTTACAAAAGTTATTTAAAAAAAAACAACTCGACGATGGTATCATCACTCAAGAACAATTTGATAAATGGATGGATGGTCTTAAAAACTTACCAACATCAAACATTGATGATTTACCAAAAAAGTATAAAGGTTTATTTAGTCTTAAATTTGATTGTTTAAAATCCGAGATATAAGATTTTATGGAAGAATTTGAACCAGACTTGCACACAGAGAGATAAAAAAATATATTTTCTAAGATGAAAAAAATAACTCTATTTACATTTTTGAGTATATTCATTATTTTTAATTCACTTGCTGAGACAACCAAAAAGAAAAAATTTGTTCCATTAGGACCGGGTTATGAGGAGGGCACAAAAGAATATGTTCAATATTTCTGCCCAGAATTTAACGATGGTAAAAACAATTGTATAGAGGACTTAAATACTGCTTTAAAGTATAGTTTTAGAATAACAGAGACTTATAAAGAGGGTAAATACATTATTTATATGTTGAGAAAAACAAATAAAATAGCAATGTGCAAAGTAAATACAAAAGATGCATCATCTTGGTGTGAACTCGTTTACTAATTTGATGAAAAAAATTTTTATTTTTATAATTTTAAGCTTGTTAAGTTTTAATCTTTCTCATGCTGATATTACAAAAGGAACTAAATATCAATGTGCTTTGACAATGTTTGATGGCAATGATCACCCAACTATAAGATGGCCACTAAAAATACTAAAATCTTATGATGACAATTTTGTAGTTTATTCGCATGGAAATATTGTAAGAAAACCTCTTTTAGTTTTTGGTAAACTTTATAATGATGCGTTAGTAGGATTTCTGTATGCTGATAAATTAATCCAGGTGGAGTATTTTTATTATGAAAATAATGAATTAGTTTTTTATCTTTTTGAAATTGATAAGGATCAGATATTTCCTAATCCCAAAGGAGAAAGTTTATTTATTGTCAAAGATGAATCAATGAGAGGATTTACTCAAGCATCAGGTGTTAAGGCTGAATTGAATAAAAATCAACTTAACCTTGAAAAAGCAATATTTTATTTTATTGAAAATCATATTAATCAAATAATGAATAATAAAAAAAATCACCTTTTTCTTGATGAATCTTCACACAAATGTAGGGTTAATTAATTAATTAACACTTAAAAACATTGAGATAAAATATATAGCTTTAATATGAAAAAGATCTTAATTTTAACAATATTAGGTTTACTTTGGTATAGTTCTAGTTATTCAGAAATATTTTATTTTTTTCCCAAGCAGTACATCAATAAATTAAAAGAAATTGAGCTTGATTATAAACAATGTTTTAAATCAGAGGATTTAATAACTTGCAACAAAGTTATTCAAGAACATCAAAAAATTAAATCTCATATAAAATTTAAAAAATTTTTTTCTTCAGATAAATGTATGAGAGAATGTAGAACAATAGCGTCGAGATTGAATTTTTATTCAAGAAAAGCTATTTCACTCGTAGAAGTAATTAGAATGTTAGAAAGTACTCCAAAAAATTAAGTTGATATTAGTTTTTTTATTTAAGTATTATTTCTTTTTTTTTGTTCTTTTAGACTCAAAAATAGATTCATCAGTTTTGTAAAAAAAGAATGCTGATCCTAAAATAATTAGAAAAAAAACAGTTAATATATTACAAGCTCCAACAAACCAAGTTACTAAACTGCTACATTGAGCAAAAGCCGTAAAATAATCAAGGACACCTAAAATAACTAATGTTGAGCCAATAATTCTTGACATAATTAACTCTAACTAAATAAAAGAAAATATAAAGAAATAAGTGATAAATCCTAATAGGATTTTATAGGATAACTTGCACTAGACTTGCACACAGAGAGATAAAAAAATATAGTTTTTAAGATGATAAGAATTTTAATTATAATCATATTTTTTATATTTTCTCAGGCAAAGGCAGAAACTATTAGTTTTTCATGTCCAATTACCTACAAATCCTTAAAT
>CACHMD010000032.1:0-3778 GCA_902580835.1 uncultured Pelagibacteraceae bacterium
TAGTGGCACTCTGATTTATTTTCTCAAGAGTTTCTTTATGTTCACATTTTTTACAAATTAATTTTTTCATTTTTTTCATTTTTGTTTACCCCCTTTAAAATTTATAAAGGGGGTAACTTAGTTAGAATGCATATGGGCTATAAACACATGTTTGACCACCATACATGTTCGGCTTACAAACAATCCCACCAGCATATGCGCTAGTACTTAAGATTGATATAAAACCAATCACTAAAGCTAACTTTTTCATAGAACCTCCTTTCTTGTTGGTTTAACCAAATCAAGATCAAAATTGATCTCGATAAGTCTTAAAGCTCTTAAAAAGTTTCTCATTTTCCTCCTTTGTTATGAATTAAAGATAATTATGTTTTAAAAAATAAGTATGTGAAAACACCATGACAATATTGGACAAACCTTGATTTATTTGGATTTTATTTGTCCAATATTTATATTAGAATTTGACATAAAAATTTATGGCTAAGCTAAGAGAAATTTCAACGATTGAGCACGGTTTGACTGAGGCAGTTAAGAAACTTAAATCAAAGGTTATTGAGGAAGTAACTGGTAAAAGCGAATCATTTATCAGAAAATGTAGCGATCCCGATTTAGATCAACAGCTAGATCATAGAGATGCTGTAAAAATAGATCGAGCTTGTGTTGAAAGAGGTTTAACTCCTTTTCTTTTAAGAGCTCATGAGTACATTATTTTGAAGGAATTAAAAAAAGTTGAGACTGATAAGGAAAATCTAAGTGAATTATTGATAAAGTTTACTATTCTTCATGGTCAATTAATGGACGTTATTAATTCTTCGAGAAATGAAGAAGGTGATAAAGGTAAAACAATATCAGCTGTTGAAAAGAAAGAAATATTTGAGTCTTTTGAAGCTTTAGAGAACAAAATATTAAAAATTAAAACAACTATTGAGAATAGTTAATGGCTCTTCTTTTGGTGACAATTTTACCATCTATCTTTATCATTTTGTTTTTTGTTTATTCAGACAAATTTAAAGAGCCAAGAGGTGAAATTTTTAGAGTTTTTATTTATGGAATTTTAATTACTATTCCTGCATATTTTTTAAATACTTACCTAGATGCATTTTGGTACAATAATTTTAAAGTCAGCGAAGGATTAATCGGTTCATTTTTAACTGCTGCGCCTGTTGAGGAAGGATTAAAATTATCAATTTTATATTTTTTTGTTTATAAAATGAAAGATTTTAATGAGCCTATTGATGGAATTGTTTATGGAGTAACAGCTTCATTGGGTTTTGCAACATTAGAAAATTTTTATTACGTTTATATATTAGCTGATTATTTTCAAACTTCCTCAATGTCACTTGCTGTTGCAAGATCTTTTTCTGCTGTCCCAGCTCATGCGGTATTTGGGGTTTTTATGGGATATTTTTTTATGAGATATTCATTCATTAAAAAAAGGGATAACTTATTTTTTGCTTTCATCATTCCATTTGTATTACATGGTTGTTACAATCTATTTGTAAACTCAAATTTTTATGTATCTTTATTTCTTATTTTTATCGCTTGGATAATAGCTTTAAAAATGTTTTCAAGATTGAAAAAAACACAAAAAGAAAAAAAAAAGGAATATGAAAGAAAAATTTAATTTAAGAAATATTTTCACTTTAATGTTTCTAATTTTATTTTGTGAGAGCGCAAATGCTATCCCAAGATGTGAACAATTTTATAATGAGGTTTATAATGACAGTCGCAAAATGGATGTTTTTCAAGATTATACCGAAAACCAAAAAACAATTGGTATAAGATTGAAAAATGTTGCTAAAGAGGGCGGCACTGGCTGGCAGCTTAATACAACTTCAGACGGCTACTTTACAGTTGGTAAAATTACCAATTCATATCTGAATGATTTAATAAAATTAGATGATGTAATTATAGATATAAACGGTAAAGACCTAAGGGAATTATCAAAAGAAGAGAAAAATTACGAAATCATGAAGTTTGATATATCTGATTTGTTTGAAAAAGATGAAAAAATTACATTTAAATTAAAAAGAAAAGATCCAAAGACAAATTCAGAAAAAATTTTTTCTATAAGTAAAGATAAATTTGATTATGACATTATAAATGAAGAACAAAATTTTACTGATTATTCATTAGATTTTTTTGTTAAATCAATAAAAGTTAATCAAAAAGAAAATTCATTTATTGCAACGATTCAAACAGATTTTCTTGCCAACTTGGATAATAGATATGATTTAACAAGTCATTTTTATAACAATTTAATCACAAATAAAAAGTTTGAGGGTAATCGTTTAACAAGTTTTCTATTTGAAATATGTGAATTTGAAGAAAGTAGATGGCATAAACTTAACACTGTTGATCCAAATGCTGGATGGATATTTGACAATATTATTAAAGAAGAGAGGCAATTAAGAGAGGCTTACTATTATTTAAGACCTTCTGATTATAACTTTGACTGGGATTTAACAGACTTTGATAAAAATCAATATTCATACGCATTAAACCAAATAGATTTAAATTTTAGGTCAACAAGTGTTTATCATATTAAAAGTAATTTTAACTTACAAAATTTCCCTTTCGACAAACAAAAAGTTGAAATTTTATTAAGACAAGATGAACATGATATATGGGGTTATAGAGCCTTAGTATCTAATTGGACATTAGATGGTGCAAAAAAATTTAAATCAGAAAATAATATTGAGGGATGGAATATTATAGATGTAGATATGAAATACTTTATTCAAGAGGATAAATTAAAAAACCGTTCATTTGATGGTTTTAAGTTGACATACCTAATTGAGAGAAAATCTAACTATTATGTCTATAAAATTATAATTCCGATTTTTCTTATTTTGATTGTTTGTTGGTCAGCAGTATGGATAAACCCAAGAGAGCTTGAGTCGAGATTAACAGTTACAATTGTTTGTCTTTTATCTTTAATTGCCTATAATTTTGTAATTGATAAAGATTTACCGAAACTCGAATATTTTACGATAATGGATTATCTTATCTTAGTTTCCTATATTTATGCTGCTATTCCTACATTTGTTTCAGTATTCATTTTTCAAGCAATTAAAACAAAAAATTTAAATTTTTCAAAAAAAATTATATTGGCGGATAATAGAATTAAAAAATATGGTCTGTTATCATATTTTCTGATTATGATTTCAATAATATTATTTAGCGTTAACTCTTTTCCTGAATACACTAACTCCTTAGCCTCTTGGATGATAATAAGATAAATTTAAAAAAAAATAATAATTGTAATTTCATTAAAATTCCCAACTGCTCGGGAAAAGTGAAATCCACTTACCAACAGATTTACCAACAAAAGTAATTACAGACAGAAACAAACAGAAACATTTATAGAACTTATGTTCTTGTCCAACTCTTGAAATTGTTGTATTACCTTAATTAATTTCAAGGGCCTGTAGCTCAGTTGGTTAGAGCAGTACACTCATAATGTATTGGTCCCAGGTTCGAGTCCTGGCGGGCCCACCAAACTATATATATTATTTTTTTGAAAATTCTTCTAAAGTTTTAAACAATGCATTAATATCATTATCGTTTGAGTTTAAAATGGATGCAAATTCTTCTTTTTGAGTTCTAGCTAAGCTCAAACCCTCAATAATTAAATCTCTGATCAAAGGATTTTCTGAATTTTTAGTGTAAACTCTCCAATCAATTTTGACCTCAGGTCTCTCAGAAGTACCTTTTAAAAGACTATTTACAATTGTATAATTTTCACTAATAATTTCCTTTGATAAAACATCTATTTCTG
>CACHMD010000033.1:0-3610 GCA_902580835.1 uncultured Pelagibacteraceae bacterium
CGACAAATGTCACTGATCTTAAGAAGACCACCAGGTAGAGAGGCATACCCAGGTGATGTATTTTATCTTCATAGTAGATTACTGGAAAGGGCTGCTAAATTAAGTGATGATCACGGTGGAGGCTCGTTAACAGCTCTTCCGATCATTGAAACTCAAGGTGGAGACGTTTCTGCTTATATTCCAACTAATGTAATTTCAATTACTGATGGACAAATTTTCTTAGAAACTGAGTTATTTAACCAAGGTATAAGACCAGCAATTAATGTTGGTCTCTCTGTTTCTAGGGTTGGATCAGCTGCGCAAACAAAAGCTATGAAAAAAGTATCAGGATCAATGAAACTCGAATTAGCACAATATAGAGAAATGGCAGCTTTTGCTCAATTTGGATCAGATTTAGATGCCTCAACTCAACAGCTTTTGAATAGAGGATCGAAATTAACTGAGTTATTAAAACAGAAACAATACTCACCAATGACTGTCGCTGAACAGGTTATATCTGTATTTTGTGGAGTAAAAGGATATTTAGATGATATTGATTTAAAAGATATTGCTGAATTTGAAAACAAGATCATTGAGAGATGTAAATCTGATAAACCAGAATTAATCGAGTCTATTCAGAGCTCAGGTAAATTAGAAGAGGCAACAGAAAAAAGCTTAATTGATGTAATTACTAATCTTAAGAAAAATTTTAAATCTTGATTTATTTATGGCTAGTTTAGACGATCTAAAAAAAAGAATAACAAGTGTAAAATCTACACAAAAAATTACAAAAGCTATGAAAATGGTAGCTGCAGCAAAACTAAAAAGGGCTCAAGATAGTGCAGAAAAAGGAAGGCCATATTCTGAAAAAATGAATAATATAATTTTAAATTTATCTAACGGCATCTCTGACAAAGAAACAGCTCCTAAATTGCTATCTGGATCAGGGAAAGAACAAGTTCATCTTTGTGTTGTGCTGACGTCAGATAGAGGTTTATGTGGTGGTTTTAATGCGAATATAATTAAAAAAGCTAAAAGTTATTTTGCTAAATTGAATAAAGAGGGTAAGGAATTGAAGATTATTACTGTTGGTTCTAAAGGTAACGATCAGTTAAAAAGAGTATATGGAAATAAAATTATTGAGAACATTTCTTTTAAAAATTCAAAAAACGCAAATTACTTTGATGCAGAAAAGGTTGGAAAAATTATAATTGAAAAGTTTCAAAAAGAAGAATTTGATATTTGTATCATTTTTTACAATCAATTTAAAAACGTAATAACCCAAATACCTCAGGCTCAACAAATCATCCCGTTAAATACAAAAAGTGATGAACGAAATAATTCAGAAGATAACTATGAATTTGAACCGGATGAGGATGAAATTTTAAGTAATTTATTACCAAAAAATATTTCGACGCAAATATTTAAAGCGATGTTAGAAAATTCAGCTAGCGAGCAGGGTGCAAGAATGAGTGCGATGGATAATGCAACTCGAAACGCAGGTGAAATGGTTGATAAACTTACTATTGAATATAATAGAAGTCGTCAGGCAGCAATTACAAAAGAACTAATAGAGATAATATCAGGAGCAGAAAGTTTATAATTATGAGCAAGGGAATAATAACACAAGTTATAGGAGCGGTTGTTGATGTAAAGTTTGAAGGTGATTTACCAGAGATATTAACAGCTTTAGAATGTAAAAATGGAAATAATAGATTAGTGCTTGAAGTAGCTCAACATCTAGGAGAGTCTACTGCCAGAACAATTGCAATGGACGCTACTGAAGGACTAAAAAGAGGTGATGAGGTAATAAATACAAATGCTCCAATTAAAGTGCCAGTAGGACCTGAAACTTTAGGAAGAATTATAAATGTTGTGGGAGAGCCTATAGACGAAAGAGGAGAAGTAAAAACAAAAGAAAATTGGCCAATCCATAGACCAGCTCCAGAATTTAACGATCAATCAACAGAAACAGAAATACTTGTAACTGGTATCAAAGTTATAGATCTTTTAGCTCCATATGCAAAAGGAGGAAAGATAGGTTTGTTTGGTGGTGCGGGTGTTGGAAAAACTGTTTTAATCATGGAATTGATAAACAATGTTGCTAAAGCCCATGGTGGCTTCTCAGTTTTTGCGGGCGTAGGTGAAAGAACCAGAGAAGGAAATGATCTTTATCATGAAATGATGGAATCAGGGGTAATAAAATCTGAAGGACCTGGTTCTAAAGCAGCTTTAGTTTATGGACAAATGAATGAACCTCCGGGAGCAAGAGCAAGAGTAGCACTTACAGGATTAACTGTTGCAGAATATTTTAGAGATCAAGAAGGACAGGATGTTCTATTTTTCGTTGATAATATATTTAGGTTTACTCAAGCGGGTTCTGAGGTATCAGCATTATTGGGAAGAATACCTTCTGCTGTAGGATATCAGCCAACATTAGCAACTGATATGGGAAATTTACAAGAGAGAATCACTACAACCAATAAAGGCTCTATTACATCAGTGCAGGCAATTTATGTGCCTGCTGATGACTTAACGGATCCTGCACCAGCAACCTCATTTGCTCATTTAGATGCAACAACTGTACTCTCAAGACAAATAGCTGAAATAGGTATTTATCCTGCAGTTGACCCATTAGACTCAACTTCGAGAATTCTTGACCCTAGAATTGTTGGTGATGAACATTATCGAGTAGCTCGTGAGGTGCAAAAAATATTACAAACATATAAATCATTACAAGACATTATTGCTATTCTAGGTATGGATGAATTATCAGAGGAAGATAAATTAGTCGTGGCAAGAGCTAGAAAAATTCAAAGGTTTTTATCTCAACCATTCTTTGTGGCTGAGGTATTTACAGGATCACCAGGAAAACTAGTTGATTTAGAGTCAACGATTAAAGGTTTCGATGCGATTTGCAAAGGTGAATATGATCATCTTCCGGAAGCAGCATTTTATATGGTTGGAACCATTGAAGAAGCCATCGAAAAAGCTGAAAAAATGTCTAAAGATGCAGCAGCTTAATGAGTGATGAATTTAAAATAGATATAGTTAATCCAGAGAAGTCCTTCTTATCAAAAGAGGATGTTAATGAGGTAGTTGTTCCTGCATTTGAAGGAGAAATGGGAATACTGAAAGATCATATTTCTATAATTTCATTTTTAAAACCGGGTATTATTACCATTCAAGCAAAATCCGGTGAGGAAAAGTATTATGTTGAGGATGGAATTATCGAATTTAAAAATGATACTTTATCCATTTTAACTAGCTATATCCTTAATTTAAAAGATATTGAGAAAAATAAATTGCTGGAATTATTAAAAAATGCAGAGGAAGAATCTAATAACCCAGAAATTAGTGATCAATTGAAATATTTGGCTGATCAAAAAGTTGAAACTTTAAAGTCTATCAATTAATTATTGTTTTTATTTTTTCTTTAAGTTCTTTATATACATGATATTTGAAATCCACTACCACTTCAGTTATTTTATCTAATTCAATCCATTTCCACTCTAAAAATTCTGGTTTATTTGTTTTAATATTTATATCTTCATCTTTACCCAGGTACCTCATTAAAAACCATTTTTGTTTTTGTCCCTTGTATTTACCTTTCCAAATAATACCCAACAAA
>CACHMD010000034.1:0-3176 GCA_902580835.1 uncultured Pelagibacteraceae bacterium
AATTTTTGACTTCTATTATTAGTAAAATTTTTTTTAAGAAATTTTAAAGCTTTATTTTTTTTTAAATTTGATTTTTTTTCCAGGTATTTTGATACTGAATTAAATCCATTATTAACAAATTCTATTTCATCATAAAGAGTATCATCTAAATCAAATACGATAATCAAAATATTTTATCCGTTTGAAATCTATATTGTGTTATTTTTTTATGTGATGGAATTATCAATTTAGTTTTTTCTATTTCATCTATTGAATATCTTATAAAATCCATGCCAGAAGCTTGTGAGGCAGTTGACGCTCCACCAATACGAGGGTTACATTCTATGATGTAAAACTTATTTTTTCTTTTAATACCTTGTATATTTATAATACCTTGAAATTTCATTTTTTTTGAGAGTTTTATAATTGTGTCGTTTATTATTTTATCTTTAACTATTTTTGTTACCTTTGCTTCGCCGTCAATTATTTTTAATCTTTCTCTTATTCTCATATCTTTTAATTTGTTAAATTTGTCTGCCCAAAAATCAATAGAATATTCCTTGCCTTTGATAAACTCTTGGATCATAGGATTTTGAAATAAATTAGTATTTTTTTTTAAATCTTCTTTTTTAACATTTATACTTATTTTTTTTGGTAAAAAAGAATATCTTTCTTTCAAAACAAATTTTTGTTTTGAGCCGGTGAGGAGTTTTTTTAGAGAAGTATTAGGCACATTAAATCTTTCTTTTCTAAGTTTTTGGAAAAATTTATATTTGTCCTGACAAAGCTTTATTGTTTTATTATTAGATATGAGCACATAAATATTTTCTTTCATCAGTTTTTTTTTAATCAAAGACCAAAAATTTACCTCTAAATCTGATGTGGGTAAAATATATTTAATTTTATTTTTTTTTAGTAATGAAAAAATTTTATTATTATTTTCTAACTTACACTCTGGCAATCTTAAAAATTTATTTCTAAAATATTCGTGAAAAATATTTTTTTTCATATTTGAAATATAAATTTTTTTAAAGTAGTTATTTTTTAAATTAAATTCTTGTATATAATTGAAAATTGGAAATTTCTTCTCACTAAATGAAGATATAAGAATATTGTTTTCTTCAGTTTTATTTGTAATTTTTAATCTTTTTTTCTCGTAATTAATGATCTTATTTAAACCTATGTTAAGAGTAAATTTGGGTTTCCAATTTGTGAATTCAAATATCTCATTGTTACTTGAAAAGGAGTTTTCTAGAAGAACCTTTTTATTTGTTCTAATAATCTTTATTTTTTTAAATCTTTTTTTAAGTAATTTTAGTAAATAACTTATTTGATAGTTTTGACCAGATCCAAGATTGAAAATATAATTTGAATTTTTTTTTGGTTTTTTTTCAACTAAAGACAAAATTGCACCAGCACTATCATCTGAAAAAATGTAGTCAAATTTACCCTTTTCACCATAGACGTGTAATGGTTTATTTAATAATGCGGATCTAACCCATCTTGAAACTACATCATTTGATCCACATCCATAACCTCTAAAAATTCGCAAAATATTAATTTCTTTTGATTTATTGTATTGCTGAAATAATTTAAGTTCTTTTTCGTGATATAACTTTGAAGCACCGATTAAATTTCTAGGATTCAATCTAGCGTTTTCGTCAATTTTAAAATTCCTTAAATTATTTTTTTCCATGTAAATTTTTTCGTCATACGTTAAATAGCTTGATGCGTATATTATTTTTTTAATTGAGCTAATTTTTGCAATTAATTTTAATAAGTGATTACTTAAGGCAATGTTGTTTCTGAAATTATTATCATAGAAATTATATGACTCATCTGTACGTTCAAAAACTGCTGCCAAATGTATAAATATTTCTGGTTGAAAATTTTTAATTTCATCTTCTGTTAAAAAATTTAGATCCCCTTTTCTATATAAAATTTTATTTTTAAAATCTTGTGGTTTATCCTTAATATCTCCAACAAAAATTTCATAATTCTTTTTTCTAATAAGCAAATTAACAAGGCTAGTTCCAATGACACCTGCACCACCACTTATAAATACTTTTTTTTTCAATTTAAAATTTGTTGTTTTTAAATAATTAAATTATATGATTAATTCAGTTATATATATCAAAAATTAAACATGACAAAATTTTATTCAAAATTTATACTTAAAAATAAAAAGATTATTGTAATTGGTGGATCAGGCCAGTTAGGTTTCAAAACTTGTGAAATGTTAATCAATGCAGGTGCTAGAGTCATTAATATAGATATTTTTGAAAAAAAAAAAATTAGAAACAAGAACTATTTTTATTATAGGTGTGATATCACAGATGAGTTGGAAGTTGAGTCATGTAAAAAACAAATAAAAAAAAAATTTAATTCAATAAATGCATTGATTAACCACTCTCACTATAAAGGTGACCCAAAAAATTTAAAGCCTTTTCATAGCTTCTTTTCGACTGTTGAAAAATATTCGACAGATATTTGGAAAAAAACTTTGGACGTAAATTTAAATGGGCTTTTTTTTACAACAAGAAGTTTTTTACCGATGTTACTAAAAAATAAAAATTCTGTAATTTTAAATACTTCCTCTACTTATGGGAAAATCTCTCCTAATAAATCTATATATGGAAATTCTGGGATTAATTCGCCAATTGGTTATGCTACCACTAAGTCAGCAATTATAGGATTCACAAAATATTTGGCGTGTCACTATGCTGATAAAGGATTAAGGGCAAACATATTAATCCCCGGCGGCATCTCAAATAAAAAACAAAAAATAAAATTCGTTAAAAATTACTCTAAACTTACTCCTTTGGGAAAAATGTCCAAAACTTCTGATTATATGGAAACTGTGTTGTACATGGTATCAGATGCATCTTCTTATATGACAGGTGCTGAAGTGGTTGTTGATGGCGGCTTTACCACATGGTAAACAAAGTAATTATTTGTATACAAGCAAGGCTGTGTTCAACTCGTTTAAAAGGGAAAATTTTATTCAATTTTTTCAATAAAACTGTAATTGACCGAATAATTAATGTTGCAAAAAAAGTAAAATTTAAAAAAAAAATTGTTATTTTAAGTGGAAATTATAAACAAAATTATTTTTTAAAAAAATATGCAGAAAAAAATAAAATTGATATTTTTTTTGGGAATGAACATGATGTCCTTGCTCGTTTTAAAAAATATAT
>CACHMD010000035.1:0-2635 GCA_902580835.1 uncultured Pelagibacteraceae bacterium
TTGACTCGTGTCAAAAAAACCCATATGATCCCATAAATTCCCAAATAAGGGATTTTAGGACTTTATGGTTTATGTTTTTATCGACCTACGAAAACAAATTGGACAAAAAAGGAAGGGTGTCAGTGCCTGCAAGTTATAGATCATATTTATCCAATTTGGGATATAACGGCGTAATTTGCTATCCTTCTTTTAATAATCAATCAATAGAAGCATGGCCTCAAGATAGAGTAGAAAAAATTTCAAATACAATAGACTCTTTAAATCCATTTGAAGAAAAAAGAGATTTTTTTGCAACATCCATTTTGTCTGAAAGCACAAATTTACAATTTGATAGCGAAGGAAGAATTTCACTTACTTCAAAATTATTAAAACATGCAAAAATCAAGAATAGCATGATCTTTGTTGGTCAGGGTAAAACATTCCAAATATGGGAACCAACAATATTTGAAAAATTTAAGGTCAATGCAAGAAAAAAAGCTAATTTAAATCGAGCCAGCCTTAAATGGGAGCATCAACTAAACAAATAACGGGGGATAACAAAATGACAATTAATTTTAAGGTACCAGAAATAAAAGAACTACAACCAAGATTATTGGTAATGGGAATAGGTGGAGCTGGAGGAAATGCAATCAATGAAATGATTGATAATGGGATGCAAGGTGTTGAATTTATTGCAGTTAATACTGACGCTCAAGATTTAAAACATAGTAAAGCAAAATCTAAGATTCAAATTGGTTTAAATTTAACAAAAGGCCTAGGAGCTGGAGCAAAACTTGATATTGGTCAAGCTGCTGCTGACGAATCTTTAAATGACATAGTGAATATTTTACAAGGTGCCAATATGGTTTTTATAGCCGCTGGTATGGGTGGTGGAACAGGCACAGGTGCTGCGCATGTAATAGCAAGAGCTGCTAAAGAATTAAATATTTTAACAGTTGGAGTAGTTACATTACCATTCTTATATGAGGGCCCCTCAAGAATGAGAAGAGCTCAACAAGGTTTGGAGGAGCTAAGAAGACATGTTGATACAATTATAGTTATTCCAAATCAAAATTTGTTTAAGATTGCTAATGAGCAAACTACATTTGAAGAGTCATTTAATCTTTCAAATAATGTCTTAATGCATGGTGTTCAGAGTATTACTGATTTAATGGTAAGACCAGGATTGATCAACCTTGATTTTGCTGACGTAGAATCCGTCATGGCTTCGATGGGCAAAGCGATGATGGGCACTGGAGAAGCTGAAGGAGAAGGAAGATCAATGAAAGCTGCAGAGATGGCGATTAGCAATCCTCTGATTGATGATTATACATTAAAAGGAGCAAAAGGATTGTTAGTTAATATCACTGGTGGTAAAGATCTTAAATTATTTGAAGTTGACGAGGCTGTAAATAAAGTAAGAGCAGAAGTAGATCCTGAAGCTGAATTAATTATCGGCGCTATCACAGATCCAGAACTTGATGGAAAAATGAGAGTTTCAATTGTAGCCACATCTCTAGATGGTCAACAACCAGAAACAAAATCAGTTATTAACATGGTCCATCGTATTCAAAATCGAAATCCTGGTTATTCTGATTTTGGGACAACTGCTGGAACAACTTCTTTTAATTTTCAGAATACAAACTCAAACCCTATTTCTGATGGTGCGACTGCACTTAAACTAGAAAATGAGATAGTATCAGAGAGTATTCAGAGTCAGTCAATTAATGATATGAACAAGCAGTATCATGAAGAATTGTTAAAAAATCAAGAGGCTGAGCATATTGTAGAAAATATCTCAGAGGACAATGACAATTCTTTTTCACACGAAGCATTAAGCTCATCTAATACTGATGAGGAGTCCTCAAATGATTTAAAGGAATTTGGTGTAGATACAGATGAACCAGATTTATTTAACACAGAAAATCAAGCTTCAACTTCTGACGATTTGCTTGGATCATCAGATGAAGAACAAGAAGAGGATGATTTAGAAATACCCGCATTTTTACGAAGACAAAAAAATTAATGGTCTTCGAAAAAATAAATGGACGCCACCATGTTATCGGATGCTCCAAAACATTATCCGGTATTGCTTAATGAAATAATTAGCATTATTACCCCTCAACATGGTGGCACATTTATTGATTGTACTTTTGGTCAAGGTGGCTATACAAAAAAAATTTTAAGTTATAAAGATACTCAAGTAATTGCAATTGATAGAGATATAGAAAGTAAAAAAATTGCGGATAAAATTTCTGAAAAGTTCCCTAACAGATTTATTTTCAAACATAAAAAATTTAGTCAATTAGACAACCTCAAACTTAAAGATCAAAAAATCAGAGGGATACTTTTTGATTTAGGTTATTCTTTCACACAAATTAAAGATCCTAAAAAAGGTTTATCATTTAATTCTGTTGAAGAACTTAATATGCAAATGGGTTTTAATAATTTTTCTGCAAGTGATGCAGTAAATAATTTAGATATTCGTGAATTAGAAAAAATTTTCAAATTTTTCGGTGAAGAATTAGAGGCAAAAAAAATTGCATCGAATATCGTTATGGAGAGAAAGACAAAAAAAATTGATACAAAAAAATTAGTTGAATTGATTGAAAAATCAAAAAAAAGAAAAAATTTTAAAATAAATAACTCTACAAAA
>CACHMD010000036.1:0-2285 GCA_902580835.1 uncultured Pelagibacteraceae bacterium
CGATTATCCAAGAACTGAGTTAATCAAGAGAATTGAGGATCGAACAGAATATATGATTAAAAATGGAGCAATTTCAGAGGTAAAAAAATTTATAAAATTAAAGGTTCCAAAAGTTAAAACTGCCTCTAAGGCGATCGGAATTGCAGAAATTAAAGAATATCTTAAGAAAAAAATTGAGATATCAGAGGTAATTGAGAAAATATCAATAAAGACTAGGCAATATGCAAAGAGACAATCTACTTGGGGCAGAGGCAATATGATGGATTGGAACAAAATAAAGTCAGAGGATCTAAATAAATTTTTAAAAAAGATTTAGATATCACGTAGTAATTCTTGACCAATTAGCACAACTTCAGCTAGATTGGATGAATGTCTAAATTATATACAGGTGCTGAAATTGTATTCAAATGTCTTGAAGATCAAGAAGTGGATTTTATTTTTGGTTATCCAGGTGGTGCAGTATTACCCATTTATGATGAATTAAAAAACCATAATACCATCAAACATATCTTAGTTAGACATGAACAAGGTGCAGGTCATGCTGCAGAAGGTTATGCAAGATCATCAGGCAAACCTGGTGTTGTACTTGTAACTTCTGGACCTGGCGCAACCAATGTTGTTACCGCATTAACAGATGCTTACATGGACTCAGTTCCACTAGTATGTATATCAGGACAGGTGCCAACACATTTAATTGGAACAGATGCATTTCAAGAATGTGATACAACAGGTATCACAAGACCATGCACAAAACATAATTGGTTAGTCAAAGATATTAAAGATTTATCAAAAACTCTTCATGAGGCTTTTAGAGTTGCAACTACAGGAAGACCTGGACCAGTTTTAGTTGATATACCCAAAGATATCCAGTTTGCTAAAATAGGTTATTCAAAACCTAAAGTTGAAAAAAGACTTAACGGAAAATCATTGAATCATTTTTCGCAAAAGGACATTGATACTTTGATTAGTTTAATGAATAAATCAAAAAAACCTATCATTTATTCTGGCGGCGGAGTTATAAACTCTGGACCAGAGGCGAGCAATGTTCTAAGAGAGCTTGTTGAGCTTACAGGCTTTCCAATCACTTCTACGTTGCAAGGTTTAGGTGCGTATCCAGGAGATGATAATCAATTTTTAGGGATGCTTGGAATGCACGGAACTTATGAAGCCAACAACGCAATGCATGATTGTGATTTATTAATAAACATTGGCGCCAGATTTGATGACAGAATAACAGGTAAAATTGATGAGTTCTCTCCAAAGTCAAAAAAAGTTCACATCGATATTGATCCTTCATCAATAAATAAAATCATTAAAGTTGATTTAGCGTTAGTTGGTGATGTTAAGGAGGTCTTAAAAGGAATTACTAAAACCCTCAAGAAAAAAAATTTAGATTTGAAAAAATCAAATAAGCAACAAATTGCAAAATGGTGGGAACAAATACAAAAATGGCGAACCAAAAATTCTCTTCATTTCAAAAATAGCGATGAGACCATAAAACCTCAACATGCAGTACAAAGATTATACGAACTTACGAAACACAAAGATACTTTCGTTACGACTGAGGTGGGTCAGCATCAAATGTGGGCAGCCCAACATTATAAATTTAATAAACCAAATCGTTGGATGACTTCTGGAGGGCTTGGAACTATGGGGTATGGATTACCTGCTGCAGTTGGCGTTCAAATAGCTCATCCAAAAAAATTAGTAATTGATATTGCAGGTGAAGCTTCAGTTTTAATGACAATGCAAGAGATGTCAACAGCAGTTCAATACAATCTACCTATTAAAATTTTTATTTTGAATAATCAATACATGGGAATGGTAAGGCAATGGCAAGAATTATTACATGAGAAAAATTATTCTGAAAGTTATACAGAGGCTTTGCCTGATTTTATAAAAATGGCTGAGGCCTATGGTTGCAAAGGTATAAAAGCTGAAAAACCAGATGAATTAGATGAAAAAATTAGAGAAATGGTGGAGTTTGATGGTCCTGTTATTTTTGATTGTCGAGTAGATCCGAATGAAAATTGTTTTCCAATGATTCCCTCAGGAAAACCACATAACCAAATGATATTAGGACCAAGTGAAAAAGAGGAAAATAAAATCACTGGCAAAGGTAAAGCTTTAGTTTAAGTATGGCAAATCCAAAATCTGCATATAGTGTTTCTTCGAAAAAAGAAAAATCAGATACACACATCATCGTTGTTTGGGTGGATAATGAAGCTGGTGTTTTAGCAAGGGTTGTGGGTTTGTTTTCTGGTCGAGGTTATAATATCGAGTCA
>CACHMD010000037.1:0-2201 GCA_902580835.1 uncultured Pelagibacteraceae bacterium
AGAAATTGTCCATAAAGACACTTGTTTGTTTACATTAGTACTTAAATCTATAAATTTTGTTTTAAAATCAAATTTTTTTGCTGTCCAAGATATAAAGATTGGATCTATTGGTATACAATGGCCACCTGTGCCAGGCCCTGGTATAAACTTTGTATAGCCAAATGGTTTAGTGCCAGCAGCCTCAATTACATTATGAAAATTTATATCCATTTTACTGGCGAACATTTTAATCTCATTAACTAAACTTATATTTACAGATCTGTAAGTATTTTCAAAAAGTTTTGCAAATTCAGCAACTTCTAAACTTTCACAATCATGTAACTTTTTAAAAATTTTTTTGTAAAAATCCCTGACTTTTTTCAAGCAATTAGAGGAATATCCAGAAATTAGTTTCGGTATGTACTCAAGTGTTGTTTTTTTATACTTTTTTGATTTACCCGGATCTAATCTTTCGGGAGAATGTGACAAATAAAAATTTTTTCCTAATTCAAATTTCTTTGACAGTGTTTGATAAAAAATTTCTCTTGTTGCACCTGGATATACACTACTTTCTAATATTATTGATTGTCCGAATCTCAAATATGGATTAATTAATTTAAGCGCAGATTTAATAAGATCCATATTTGGAGAATTGCCCCTGAGAGGTGTTGGTAAACAAATAATAATAAAATCTACTTTATTTATATATCTTATATCTTTTAAATTATAAAAATTTTCATTTTTAAGACTGGAAACTTCTTTATTCGTGAGATCTGAGATATAAGAATGACCTTTTTTAATTTTAGAAATATTTTTTTCATTTGAGTCAAATCCAAAAACTTTGATCTTTTTTTTTCTTAAAAGAACTGCAAGTGGTAAACCAACATAACCCAATCCAATAATAGCTGCAGAAATCTTTTTCATTAATTTAATCTTTTAAAACCAACTTGAGATGGTTCAGTTTCTAGTGCATTATCTAAATCTTTTGATTTGTTTTCAAAATCTGAAATTTTTTTAAAAATTTCATCCAGTTTACTAAAATAATCATCTAATTTTCTTTTTGTATGTTTTGTACATACAAAAATTGCGTTTGAAGCTAGTATATTAGATTTTAGCATTTCTTGAGTAATAAATGTTTTATACTTTATCCAATCTTTTGACTTAATTGAAAAACTTGACAGAGCTGGAATACCAGATATTTCGATATCCAAATTATTTCTTTTTGCAATTTTTTGCCAACTTTTTCTAATTTGATTTCCTGTGCTTGTTATAATTTTCCAAGAATTAATTTTTTCCATTTCTTCTAGTGTTTTAATTGCAGCAGTTGGGCCAATTCTCTCAGTCCAAAAGGTGCTACTTATGAAGGTATCCTGAGCAATATCCATTACCTCTTTTTTTCCAATTATAGCTGTTATTGCATAACCATTTCCTAAAGCCTTTCCAAACCAAGCAATATCAGGATTTACACCATATATTTTATGGAGACCTCCAAATGTCTGCCTAAAACCAGATGTGCACTCGTCAAAGATTAAAATTATACCTTTTTTATTACACAATGTTCGAATTTTTTGTAAAAAATTATTTTTAGGAGGAAAATTTCTCTGAACTTCCATTTTTATTGCTGCTAAATCATGTCTATCTGTAATTTTTTTTAATTGATCAAAATCGTTATAATTAAATGGAATTGAGGTACCTTTTAGTTCATTTGGAACTCCTTTTGGATTTAAACCGCTCATTAAATGAGTATTTAAATTATTTTTATCCTTAATATTTGCAGATAAATACCAATCGTGCCAACCATGATATCCACAAAATGCTACTTTTGATCTCCCTGTAACTGCTCTTGCAATTCTAATAGATGCTGCACTCGCCTCACCGCCAGTTCTAAAAAGCCTAACCTTATCTGCCCAAGTATGAAGCTCCAAAAGTTTTTCACTTAACATAACTTCTTCAGGACAATTTAATGTTGTCGAATTTCCCAGTTTTAAAACTTTTTTTATAGCTTCGTCCACCTTTGGGTGCGAGTAACCTAAAATATTCGTGCCAACACCCATTAAAGATAAGTCTGTATATTTTTTCGAATCTAAATCCCAAACATGACAACCTTTAGATTTACTAAAATATGCTGGCCATTTACCTGGTAAAAAAAGTTCAGGTCGCTTTGATAATAACATATTTCCACCTGGAATGATTTGTTTTGCTCTTTTCCATAATTTCAAGGT
>CACHMD010000038.1:0-2100 GCA_902580835.1 uncultured Pelagibacteraceae bacterium
AAGATCAATTCATCTTTAAGTTTATTTAGGCCATTTAAAGTAATTGGTTCTTTGTCCATGTTATTTCCATTTTGCTAACGGAGGTAATGACATTAAAATACCTTCAACGTTTCCACCAGTTTGCAAACCAAATTTTGTTCCTCGGTCATAGAGTAAGTTAAATTCTGTATAACGACCTCTTTTTATGAATTGTAATTCTTTATGTTTTTTATTCCACTTTTTCTTCATTTTTTTTCTAATGATTTTTTCAAAAATAAATTGAAAAGTGATCCCCACATCTCTTACAAATTTAAAATCTTTCTCAAAATTATCTTTTTTATAATCAAAAAAAATTCCACCAATACCTCTTGGTTCTTTTCTATGAGGTAAATAAAAATATTCATCACACCATTTCTTATATTTAGTGTAATATTTCTTATTATGTTGATCACACATTTTTTTTAGGGTTTTATGAAATTCTTTTTTTTCCTTATCATCTTTTATTGATGGGGTTACATCCATACCACCACCAAACCAGTCCTGAGTTGTGCAGATATATCTTGTATTAAAATGCATGGCAGGGATCATGGGATTTTTCATATGCATCACAACGGAAATACCAGAGGCCCAAAAACTGGGATTTTTTTTTGCACCTAAAATATTTTTTTGAAATTGTTTTGGGAATTTTCCATGAACTTTAGAAAAATTTACTCCAACTTTATCAAATATTCTTCCATTTTCTAAAATTCTAAATTCTCCACCTCCTTCGTCTCTTTTTTTACTTCTGTTCCAAACAGTAGTTTTGATATCCGCATCTTTTCTTTCTAGGTTGGTTATAGTATGCCAAATAGCTTCTTGTAGCATTTTGAACCAATTACTTGTGATGTCTTTTTTAATTTCTAAATCCATATTAGATTAATTTAGTTTGTTTTAAACTTTCTGCCAATATGATTGCTACAGAAGATGCAATATTAAGTGAGCGCTTATTGTTTTTCATAGGAATTTTGAGTCTATCTTTAATTTTTTTTGTGAACCTCATTTGGAACTCCGGCACTTTCTCTACCAAAAAGAATAGTGTCATTTTTATTAAACTTAAATTTTGTGTATGAAACAGAGGCTTTTGTGGTCATTAGAACTATTCTTTGATCTTTTTTCGATTTAAAAAAATCGTCTGAGCTTTGATGGAATTTTATGTCTTTTTCATTCATATAATCCATAACGACTCGCTTAAATCTTCTGTCACTCAGCATAAACCCGCAAGGCTCTATTATTTCAAGTTTTGCACCTAGGCACGCACAGGTTCTGATTATTGCTGCAGTATTTTGAGGTATGTCTGGTTCAAATAAAGCAATTTTAGGGCCATGATTTATCAAATTCTGTGTCATTCTTTCAGTAGTAAATTTATCATTTTATATTATATGAAATCATATATTTAAGTAGAAAAAAGCAATATTGAGTATATTTAACTATTACTGATGTCAGAAAAAAAAACTAATAGACGAGATTTCTTATTCACAGCAACTTATGCAGTTGGTGCAGTTGGTGTTGGTGCAACGATATGGCCAATGATTGATCAGATGAACCCAGACGCATCAGTCAAAGCTTTGGCGAGCACCGAGGTTGATGTAAGTGCGGTAAATCCAGGTAAAACAATTACAGTTTTATGGAGAGGTAAACCAGTTTTTATTCGTAGAAGAACACAAGATGAGATAGCTGAAGCAAGATCTGTAAAGTTAGAAGATTTAAAACATCCAGAAAAAGATGAGGATCGTGCAGCGAACCCCGAGTGGTTAGTCATGCTTGGAGTGTGCACTCATTTAGGCTGCGTTCCTTTAGATCAAAAAGGCGAATACAATGGATGGTTTTGTCCTTGTCATGGTTCGCACTATGATATCTCTGGAAGAATTAGAAAGGGACCAGCTCCGACTAATATGGAGATCCCTAAATACGAATTTGTTAATGCTAATACAATTAAAATTGGATAATTATTATGAGTGATCACGAATACACACCGAAATCAAAATTTGGAAAATGGTTTAACGATCGTTTACCATTATTAACTCTTGCAAATCACTTAACTGACTATCCAACACCTAAAAATTTAAATTATTGGTGGACGTT